>NZ_JBYSYM010000012.1:31480-192227 GCF_058783375.1 Acidovorax sp. FW305-C-20-28
TTCCTCGATAGCTCAGTCGGTAGAGCGCCGGACTGTTAATCCGTAGGTCCCTGGTTCGAGCCCAGGTCGAGGAGCCATTCATTGGCAGTAAAAGGCTACCCTTCGGGGTGGCCTTTTTGCTTTGGGGTGGCGGTTGATGCTGGTCCGATAGGTCTGCTGCATGGGGCTCGCATCATGCGCTTGATGGACTGCGCGGCATCGGATCGGTGAGGTTCGGCGGGTTCTGCTGTGGGGCCGTTGCCGCGCAAGGCTCCGTGCACTGCACTGGTCAGCGAGTGGCAGGTCATGACTTGATGATCGCAGGGCATTGATGGTCGCTATGTGGGGCTCTTTGCGGGCCACGATGCGGGGTGGCTTGGGCGGTGCACATCAAGGCGATAGATGCCGCGCGGATTGATGTCGGGTGCATCTATGGTGGCTATGAGAGAGGTTCCATCGAAGCTGATGATCAGTGCCTCGAAATATTTCGATTTTCCCCAGACGTGGGTATCCTCGGTGTCATGAAGTCACCACTTTCTATCGACATTGGCACTACCGGAGCATTGCGCGAGGAGTCATCAGTGGGCGTAATTGAAAAAGACCCAACATCGCTTTTGAAGCCGGGTGAGCGCATGAGTTTTACTGTAAAAGGCATTGAAATTCAAATGCTAGAAGGGCGTGCTGAAGGCCATTTTGTACTGAGCATGTTTCATGGCTCTATATTGGCGATGGTTTTTAGAGACCGCACAGGTGATCACGTAGTAGGCTCGGCAGCACTTGTTGCTCCAGGAATTGCGATATGCGCGCAGCATGTAGTTGCAGACTATTTAGATGCGATGCAAAGGGGGGACTGTAGCCTTCTTTGTGGCGGCCCGACTGGTGAAACAGTTACTGTTTGGTCGTCTGCGCGTGTGGCATACGTGGAGGGTACAGACCTAGCTCTTTTGTACATGGATTTGGCAAGTCGGATGCCTGCTCAGAACCAGTTTTTCGTTGCGCATCTGACAACCCGGACGCCTGCGGTTGATGAGCGTGTAGTGCTCTACGGCCTTCCTGGCCGAGAAGGTACAGTCATGCCTGTGGGCGGCGATGCAACGATTCCACTGACTGCGCGTTATACAAGCGGAAAGGTGATAGAGATTTATCACGACGGGCGCGACAAAGTAATGATGCCTGGTCCGTGCTTTGCGGTCGAGTGTGCAGCGTTTGGTGGTATGAGTGGAGGTCCAGTATTTGATGAACGGGGGTGTTTGATCGGAATAGTCTCGACCTCCTATGAAGGCGAAAACCCGATCGCCTATGTTTCTTCGCTGTGGCCTGCACTAAGGTTGCAAACCTTTCCTGTTTGGCCAGCTCAACGCCCGTTCCCAGCAGTCTCACTAGTTGAACTGTCAAAAACAGGCATGGTCCACCTAGAAAGGCCTGACGCTGTTGAGTCCGCACCTACCTCAAGATTTCAGACTAACTATCTGAGTTGGACCTAGCGAGCAATTGGTCAGCCTTACGTTTGGCTTGTGACCTTCAAATCGCAAACGCAGAGCGGTCCTTGTCGGCAATCCACACAGGAGCACGGCCCCGGCCCGTCCAAGTCGCACCCGTCGCGGGATCACGGTATTTCGCCTCTACCTTGGTGCCCCTGGTTGCAGACGTGCGGACCTTCTTGCTGCCCCCAAACACATCCTCGGAAGTCAGTCCGAACTCGGCGATGAGGGCGCGTGCTTCGGCGATGGCGCCTGATTGCTCGGCCTTGCGGGTCTCCTCGATGAGTCGGTCGAGTTCGGCTTTGCGGGCGAGGAGTGCTTTGTAGTTGGACATGGGTCAAGTTTTAAATTGCCAAGTGGAGTCGCCATTCTCTACTTTTTCCCCGGTGGATTTCAGCTGTTGCGCATCTTTGACATGCACTGAACCAACCCCTTCCAAGCTAGGATGGTTTCGTCAACCAACAGATTTTGCAAAGGTCGATGATCAGCTATAGCTTTGGATTTCCAGCGCAGGGCGTTCCCTCGTACTCGATACTGGCAACCGACAGTGAGGAGATGGCTGGACTTTTCCTGGATGTCGAGGCATTCTTGGTACGACATTTCGACTATTCCGAGGGCGCGACGGCAAGTCTGATTCGCGAGTACAAGCTCCGCTGCCGCTTGTCGTCCAACAGGCAGCGTGATGGAAGCATGTTTCATGATGACGAATACTTGCTTCACGAGGGGGCATCCGCAGTGGCAATCCTGCTGTACTACATGGTCGTTGTGAAGGGGCCTTCCGGCCACTCATCCTTCGTGCAATGGCGCAAAGAATTCTTCAATGGCTAGCTCGCTTGAGTCGTAGTGGGCGTGGAGTGTTTTCCCGGCAGTTCGGGTCAGCATGGCTCAGCCTGGCATGAGCACGCGGCGCTACAGCGTGGAGGTGCCGACACACCTCTGCAAGCTGGTGTCTGCATCGGCTACCATGACCACGATCGCCAATAGCCGGACATTCAATGCCCACCAATTCACTCGTTGACGCCCTTGCTCAGCTTCAAGAGGATGAGTTCGTTCATATCCTCGCACGTGCGCTGGAGGTGCGGGCAGCAAGTGTCAGCCGGCTTGAGTGGGAGGAAGCCCGATATTGCTTGGCTCGACTTCATCGATTTCATGAAGGTGCAAACCTTCCCGCGCCCAGTAAGTGGGAAGTCTTGCTGATCGCGCCATCCGTTGATCCCGAAATGCGCGTAGAAAATGATCCTGAGCCTTCTCAAGAAGGCGGACACTGCGGACACACATTGACCGGATATGCCAAGCTGGTCATTTGCCCAATCTGCGGCGAGCGGGCTGAACTGACGTAGGTTTGTAGGTTGCTCTGTGTGATGTCCTTGCCACTGCTACGATGGCTGCCATCGACCAAGAGCAGTCATTCAGAGGAAAAAACGTGTCAGCGATGCTATTTCTTGAAGATGGTCGAGTACTGCATCGATCCAATATCGGGTACTGCGGCATGATAAACCTCATCGCCAGAGAGGTGGCGGAGCCTTATTCGAAACTGCAGGTTTGGCTCAGTGACATCGCTGATCGTACGCCCCCTTTCTGCGAGTTTGATATTCGCGGGCTGCCTGAAGCAGAAAGGGGGGAATTCTGGGAGGCTGCTCAACGCGCTGGCGTCCTCATTCGAGCTAAATATGGCTATGAAGAACTGCCTGAAAATGCATGGGCGGCGGAAAGCCTATTTCACCTTCTTCGTATGCACGAAAGCATATTGGCTGGCGAACCACCGTCAAAATTCAACGATTTGCACAGGGTGGTCCCATATTCGGGGGAGCCTGAGAATTTAGACTTTCTTTGGAGCGACGAAAAGAGCTGATCTTCCGCCTAAAATGCAACATTGGATTCTATTCATTCAGTCATCCGCTCAGATGGTTGCTGTCGGCCGAGGCTGTGTGAAAACATCGACGACGAACCTCTCCGAGAGGGCTACATTAATTGCCTGCATCGAGATGCGTATTCGAATTGATAGCTAGATCAGTGCATACTGGGGAGTAAATATGTCGAATGGACTGGTGGTTCCTTCCGATGATGAGGATGTGATTTGGCTTTTTGAGCGAATTTTAGAGGAATTAAGTTCTAGGTACAAGCATTCCAATCAAGAGGCTCGCGAGCTGGTGAATGGGTATTTGCGAAAATTTATGAGCAAGGAGTTTTGTGATGCTCATGGTTTTCCGATTGAGACGCTCGAACTGATCCAATGTGAAGAGGCATTAACTATGGCGGATAGGGTTCATTTTTATGAGTTTCTCGAAAATTCTCCAAATGAAGACGAATTCATTCAATGGCAAAGAGCAATGCGACTTTAGGTCGAATGCTTAATGTGCCGCGTTGTGTAGAAAGAAGTCATGGGTTAGATGGGCTTTGTAGCGCATCGCTAATCGAAATTCATGCTAAACGAATTTTCTAAATATTCCCATAAAGCCATGTCCAGAGCATTAATTGTCTACCAAGGTGAAGATCGATGGGTTGATGACTATGCGTTGGCAGTTTGGCTGACCATTGCCTCGCTGAATATAAGGCGATCATCTTGCAGCGAAGTATGGGAGGATGATTTGCGAGCTGACTTGCGCAGCCTGCGTTGGCTCGCTGGGTCCAATATGCTCCAATTCGATGTTGATGAGATAATTGTTGATAGGAAATCAGCTGTAGCTATGTGCTCCACTTTTGCTAGAGTGGATAATATTTTCAGCTTGTTCGGTGGAGAGATTCCAGACGCTGCGCTGGAGGCCCTTGGATTGGAGGGGTTAAGGGTGCGTGATGACATAAATGTATATGGAGAGATTTTGGAAATATTCAACGCAATCTCCAAAGATGCGCTGCGCAGGTTTCCTTGAGGCAGCTCGAATCTGGCGAGGCCGTACTGAATGTCCGCATAGAGCAACAGCGATCTGCCGATTCGGGCCCAAAGGTGACATTCCTCGGGGGGGGCGTCGAGTCGTCAGGTCGTCGGGTGGGTGTGGGAAATTTCCCGGTAGTTCAGGTCAGCATGGCTCAGTCTGGCATGAGCGTGCGGCGCAACGGACTGGAAGATGTCGACACACCTCTGCAAGCTGCTGTCTACATCAGCTACGATGACTGCAATCCGCCGACAGCGGACATTCGGAATATGCAGTGATAGTCTTGCGGCTACAGCTACGAGGACACGATGCGCAAACGGATGCTTCTCAATGGAGAGTTGGTTATTTCGGCGACGACTTATCGTACCCATGACGGAAAGTGGGGCTCCAATGGCGAGGTCAAGTTCGCCAAGCTTGCCGAGAAGCGCGAATTCACAGTACGTGGCGATGGCGTCTTTGAAACCGAGGAAGAGGCTCGCACCAACGGAATTTGGGCGGCTATCGATTGGGTCAATGAGATGTATCCTCCCGGCACTAGGTAGAAGGAGCGGCAGGGTATGTGGCATTTATGCACCCTGGAAAAGGGCCGCTAAATGGCCCATGGTCGACCCTCCAGTGGTGCCCCTCGTCGAGCCGTCGGGTGGGGGCGCAGACTTTCCCCAGGGGGCGCCCCGTCAGGTCGTCGGGTCGTCAGTGGCTCACCGCCAGAGTTTCCGACAGGCTACCCGACCTAGCTCAACTCCGCGATGAACCTCTCAGCCGCTTCTTCCTGAATCTTGAGAGGCTGCTTGTGCAACGCAAGCAGTAGAGCCGCAATGTTGTCCTGCTCGCAGTAGAGATAGGCCAGCGGCACACCCAGCGCGTCCGCAATCAAGCGAGCCGTGGCCACAGGGGGCTCATGCACGCCACCTTCATACCGGCTGATCCGCACGCGGGCAGTTGACTCCTCGATCCCTATGGCAACACCCATACGCTCCTGAGGCCAGCCCAGGCCCTCGCGGAGTGCGCGCATACGTCTGCCCACGATCATGGATGAGGCGGATGGGCGGGTGACAGGTGTATTCGGGCTTCGCAGCAAGGCCCAGGCTTGCTGTTTCTCTCAACAAACAAGCAATGGAAAGGCCGGCGCTGGGGGCCTGGGTTCAGTGCGAGCGGTCAGGGGATGACGACGAAGTAGTGAATGAAGGGCACCAGCAGGTTGTCTGCCCAAAAGGACACCATCACAAATCCACCCAGGCTAGGGCAGACGTAGTAGTCCGAGTACAAAACCAATTCGGTATGGGGGCCTTCGGTGTGGTCGTAGCGGCAGTCGAACAAGGCACGCAAAGTTGCCGACGCGGTATTGCGGTCAAACAAGGCCAGTTCGATTTGGCCTGCTGGAATGGAGTTCTTTGTGGTGTTGCTCCACAAAAAACTGGCGAGCGTGGTGCTGTTGATTCTGTAGGAAGCAGACTTTTGCGAATGGGCGCCGGTGCCTGAACCATCCGCCGCCTGCACAGTTGCCGATTGAACAGCAAGCGCCGCGCTGTTTTGAGCGGCTTTGGCACTTTGGGTGATGTCCTGCGCGATAGCGCCTGCCCAATCCGCTGGCGTGTTGGCTGCAGATGCTGTATTGATGGAGAGTGCCACCACCATTCCCACCAGCGCATTGGCGAGCGGGTACGTGATATAGCGACGGTAAATGGACATGAAGCAAGCTCCCGAACATTAAGCGGTGGATGTTTTGTCAGGGCGGCTCCACATGAAATCACCCCAGTTGTATCCACATGCTACATATGGCGCCTGGTGTTGCAAGGTCTATTGGACTTGCTCACCCATCTGGGCGAGTCGGAATAGCGCCATCGGCAGGTGCGCCGTGGCCACGTGCGTGACCAGGCTGCTTCATACATGCAGCGCGCCAATGAGAGGCCTCGCGGTCACGAGGCCCGGGGTTTGGCGGGCGCCCCCGTCTGCGCTGCAAACCAGTACGATCAGCATGGGGCGATGCACAGGAGAACCATCATGATCCGTAAAGGGCCTCGTTCAGTGTTTCACGCGTGCCTGGCTGTCACCTGCTGCCTGTGCGCGAATGTTTACGCCGGCGTGACCGATGGCGATCTCTTCGGCCACCGCCTGGGTGCCCGTCTCGCGACATCGCCAAGCACCATGGGCTACTGGAGTGCAGGGCGGGCCATCATCATTGCCGACAAGCCCGAGATCCCGCCCGAGTTCGAGAAGCTCGAACTGCTCACCACCCCCAAGACCTACACCATCGGCAACATCTACGCGACCAAGAGCCTGCCGGAGCGAACGGCGGCGTTCGCCCTGGCCGACAAGTACAAGGACCTGCTGCCCACGCTCTACCGCGAGCAGTGCGTTCGCGAACGGGATGGCTTTGGCGGGGTGGTGCTGGAGCTGCGCTGCGGCCAGTACCAGCTGACCATCCAGATCTACTCACCGGACCGACAGAACCCCAATGGCCTGTACTCGGTGCAGATCGGTTTGACGATGGCGAGGGAGACACGGGTCGGCTACGACTGGCAGATGCTGCTGGACGAGGAGGTGGACGCGGTGGACAAGGAGGGGCGCCAGCGCCGGCTGGAGCAGGCCAAGAAGGACAGGAGCTTGCGCGGCTTTCCCTGATGACGGCTTACCCTTCGTGGCCTTGGTGGACCTTGCCGCGTGCGGGTTGAAGGGCCTTCAGCGCCGCCACCGTTTCTCTCAACCCCCGGTGCAGCCGCTTGTCCTTGCGCACCACCACGGCCAGGGTGCGGGCCAGCGGCGGCGACAGGGGCCGCACTTCCACCGCGTTGCCATGCGTGCCCTGCACGGCCATGCCGGGCAGCACGGCGCAGCCCAGGCCGGCGGCCACCAGTTCCTTGATGGCTTCCACGCTGCCCAGCGACATGGCGGGTTGCAGGGCCACGCCGGCCTGGGCGAACCAGGCGTCGGCGATGCGGCGGGTCTGGCCGCCGGGTTCGAACAGCAGCACGGGGTGGCGGGCCAGGTCGGCAGCAGTCACCTTCCTGGGCAGGGCCGTGCCCTTGGGGGCGATGGCGACAAAGGCGTCCTGCAGCACGGGGGTCACGTCGAGCATGCGGCCGCTGGCGGGCAGGGTGACCAGGCCCAGGTCCAGGGTGTTGTCTTCCACGGCCTGCACGATGTCGGCCGTGTTGCCGGTGCGCACGGTGATCTCCAGGCCCGCAAAGCGCTGGCGCAGCGCGCCCAGCACGGGCGGCAGCAAGAAGATGCAGGCCGTGGCGCCGGTGCCCAGGCGCACGCGGCCCGCCGTGCCGCTGGCGTGGTGGGCCACGGCGTGCAGTGCGTCGGCCACGGCGGCGTCGATGCGCGGCACATGGGCCAGCAGCTCGGCACCTGCGGCCGTGGGGCGCAGCACGCGGCCCACGCGCTCCACCAGGGGCGTGCCCAGGCGTTTTTCGAGCTGGCGCACCTGCAGGCTCACTGCCGGCTGGGTCAGGTCCAGGCGCTGGGCGGCGGCTGAAAAGCTGCCCAGTTCGAGGGCGGTGGCAAAGCCGTGCAGTTGGTCGAGGTTGAGGCGTTCCATGCCAAAGAATTTCTCATACTTTGCATAAGTTGGGAAAGCTTCTTTTATGCATGGCAACGCGCCACACTGGCGGCATGCATGTGTCTACCGCTCCTCTTTTGATCCCGTCGCCATCCCCCGTATTGCCGCAAGTACGCGATGCGGCCGATGCCGACCTGCCTGCCATCCAGTTCATCTACGCCCACCATGTGCTGCATGGCCTGGCCTCGTTCGAGGAGGTGCCGCCCGGCGTGGACGAACTGCGCACCCGCCTGGCCACGGTGCGTGCCGCGGGCCTGCCCTACCTGGTGGCCGAGGTCGATGGCGCGGTGGCGGGGTATGCCTATGCCACGCTCTACCGCCCACGCTCGGCCTACCGGCACACGGTGGAGGATTCGGTCTACGTGGCGCAGGGCATGGCGGGGCGGGGCATTGGTGCGGCGCTGCTGGCCGCGCTCATCACCCGCTGCGAGGCCGGGCCCTGGCGCCAGATGATGGCCACCATAGGGCAGGGCGATGGCAACCGGGGCTCCATCGCCCTGCACACGCGCATGGGCTTCACGCGCATCGGGGCCTTGCGCTCCGTGGGCTTTAAGCACGGGCAGTGGCTCGACACGGTGCTGATGCAGCGGCCCCTGGGCGTGGGCGACGGCGATTTGCCTGCGCCTTCCGCATGATGCGCCGGCTGGTGTGGTGCCTGGGCCTGTCTCAATTCATCTGCTGGGGCATCTCGTACTACCTGCTCGGGGCGATGGGCGAAGCCATGGTGCGCGACCTGGGCTGGCCGCGCACGCAGGTGCATGGCGGCTTTGCGCTGGCGCTGCTGGTGATGGGCGGCGTGTCGGGCATCGCTGGCCGCTGGGTGGACCAGCGTGGTGGGCGCACGGTGATGGTGGCGGGCTCGCTGCTGCTCTGCGCGGGCTGCCTGGGGCTGGCGCTGGGGCAGGGCGTGGCGGCGTACTACGCGGCCTGGGCCGTGCTCGGGCTGGCCATGCGGCTCACGCTGTACGACGCCGCCTTTGCCACGCTGGCCCATGTGGCCGGGCCGGGCGCACGCCGGCCCATGGCGCAGATCACCTTGCTGGGCGGGTTGGCGTCCACCGCGTTCTGGCCCCTGGGGCATGCGCTGGCCGAGGCGCTGGGCTGGCGCGGGGGCCTGTGGGTGTATGCGGCGTTGGCGCTGTGCACGTTGCCGCTGCACCTGGCGATTCCGCGCGTGGGTGGGGCCGGGCACGCGGCCCCTGTGTCGCCTGCTTCGTCCGTGCCGCTGGCGGAGTCGGGGCGTGATCGCCTGTTGGCCGCCGCACTGTTCGCGGCAGTGACCACGCTGGTGAATTTTCTCAACGCGGGCATGTCGGCGCACATGGTGGGGCTGCTCGCCGGCCTGGGCCTGGCGCTGCCCGTGGCCGTGGGCATGGCCTCGCTGCGCGGTGTGGGCCAGTCGGGCGCGCGCCTGGCCGAGGTGCTGTTCGGCACCCGGCTGCACCCGCTCGCGCTGGGGGCGTTTGCGGCCCTGCTCCTGCCCCTGGCCTGCCTGGCGGGCCTGTGGTCGGGGCAGGCCGTGGCGGCTGCCCTGGTGTTTGCGCTGCTGTACGGCGCGGGCAACGGGCTGCTCACCATCACGCGTGGCACGCTGCCGCTGGTGCTGTTCGACCACCGCACCTATGGCGCCTTCGTGGGCCGGCTGGTGGCGCCGGGCTTTCTGCTGTCGGCCAGCGCGCCGGTGGTCTATGCGGCGGTCATGGATGCGCACGGCGCGGCGGCGGCGCTGTGGATGTCGGTGGTGGTCGCGGCACTGGCGTTTGCGGCGTCGATGGCGCTGCAGCTGCGCTTTGGCGCGCGGGCACCGTAAAACGACAACGCCCCGGCACGGGCCGGGGCGTCATGGTCGTTTCAAGGCGCCGCGCTGGCGGCGCAAGGGATCACTTCGGCGCCAGGCGGATGGCGCCATCGAGGCGGATCACTTCGCCGTTGAGCATGTCGTTTTCCAGGATGTGCTTGACCAGCTTGGCGTAGTCCTGGGGCGTGCCCAGGCGGCTGGGGAAGGGCACGCCGGCGGCCAGCGCGTGCTGCACTTCCTGGGGCATGCCAAACAGCATGGGCGTGCCGAAGATGCCGGGGGCGATGGTCATGTTGCGGATGCCGTTGCGCGCCAGGTCGCGGGCGATGGGCAGGGTCATGCCAACCACGCCGCCCTTGGATGCAGCGTACGCGGCCTGGCCGATCTGGCCGTCGTAGGCGGCCACGCTGGCGGTGGAGATCAGCACGCCGCGCTCGCCCGTGGCTTCAGGCTCGTTCTTGCTCATGGCTTCGGCGGCCAGGCGGATCATGTTGAAGCTGCCGATCAGGTTCACCGTGATGGTCTTGCTGAACACCGCGAGGGCGTGCGCGCCGTTTTTGCCCACGGTCTTCTCGGCCGGGGCGATGCCGGCGCAGTTCACCAGGCCCACCAGCTTGCCCAGCGACACGGCCTTGGCCACCACGGCCTGGCCGTCGGCCTCGCTGCTCACATCGCACTTCACGAAGGCGCCCCCGATGTCCTTCGCCACCGCCTCGCCCTTGTCGGCCTGCATGTCGGCGATGACCACGGTACCGCCCTGGGCGGCCAGCATGCGTGCCGTGCCTTCGCCCAGGCCCGATGCGCCGCCGGTCACGATGAATACCTTGCCCTTGATGTCCATGAATGGTCTCCAGAAGTTGACGTTAACGTAAACGTCAATTATGAACGCAAAAAAAGCCCGGGCGAAGCCGGGCTTTCCTGGAGGGGCGGTGTCCCGCAGGCTTTACTGGAAGCCCACGCGGTCCAGCATCTGCTGCACCTTGGTCACGTTGGCGCCCACGGCGCTGATCGGGATGGTCTCGCTCTTGAAGGGCGCGTTGCCCGTCATGGCCTTGAGGGCCGGGTTGTCGATGTGCAGGCCCTTGGCGGCAGGCCATTCGTTGTTGCCGTTGGCAAAGTAGTTCTGCGCGTCGGCGCTGGCCAGGTACTCGAGGAACTTGATGGCGTTCTCGCGGTTCTTGGCGTTCTTGGCCACGGCGCCGCCAGCGATGTTCAGGTGCGTACCCCAGCTTTGCTGGTTGGGGAACACCACGCCCACCTTGTTGACCACGGCCACGTCCTCGGGCTTGCCCGAGCGCATCATGCGCGCCAGGTAGTAGCTGTTGGTGACGGCGATGTCGCACTCGCCAGCGGCCACGGCCTTGATCTGGTCGGTGTCTCCGCCCTTGGGGGGACGGGCCAGGTTGCCCACCATGCCCTTGAGCCAGGCCTCGGCCTTCTGCTCGCCCATGTGCTCGGTCACGGCGCCGAACAGGCTCAGGTTGTAGGGGTGCGAGCCCGAGCGGATGCACAGCTTGCCCTTGTTCTTGGCGTCGCCCAGCTCTTCGTAGGTGTCCACGTCTTCCTTTTGCACCTTGATCTTGTTGTAGACGATCACGCGGGCGCGGGTGGACAGGCCAAACCAGGCGATGCTGCCATCGGCCGCGGGCGTGCTGCGCAGGTTGGCGGGGATGGCGTCGGTCAGCACCTTGGACTGGATGGGCTGGAACAGGCCATCGACCTCGCCCTTGTACAGGCGCGCAGCGTCCACCAGCAGAATCACGTCGGCGGGGGAGGCCGTGCCCTCGGCCTTCAGGCGCGCGAGGATGCCGGCGTCGTCTGCGTCCACGCGGTTGATCTTGATGCCCGTGGCCTTGGTGAAGCCCGTGTACAGCGCTTCGTCCGTGGAGTAGTGGCGTGCCGAGTACAGGTTCACGACCTGCTCCTGGGCGGATACGGTGCCGGCGGCAGCGGCCAGTGCGCAGGCGGTCAGCAGGGCTTTCACGGTCTTCGACATGGAATGCATCTTTCGGGGGTTTTGCGACCGCGCGATGATAAGACAAACGCGAATTGTTCTTAATAAAACCAGGGGCCGGGAGTGGACTTGGCTGTCTACTGGCTGGCGGGGTGTGTCTGCAGGCGCGGGCGCTGGTGAACGCCGTGCGAAAGCGCCAGGCGAAAAAAAAGCCCGGTAGATACCGGGCTTCAAAATGGATCCCAGAAACGGGGGTTTCGAGAGGATCCAAGGAGACAACTGGGGGCCCCGAACTGCGCTTGCGTGCGTCTCGGGGCCATGGGTTGAATTATCAGGGTAATCCCTGCACCGTGCCTAGAGTCTGCACTCCAGACGCAGCCGCCGGGACCCGATGATCGATCAGCCGCGCTTGCGGGGGGCTGCGGACTTGGCAGCGTTGGCAGCAGTGCTGGCCACGGCGTTGAAGTTGGCTTCGGCCACGTCAGACGCTTGCTTGACGGCCTTTTGCACCGATTCAAACGCGTTGTTGGCGGCAGAGACGGCGCTCTTCATCACGGCCACGGCGGTTTCGGAACCGGCGGGAGCGTTCTTGGCGGCGCTGTCCACCAGGTTGGTGAAGCTCTTCTGTGCGTCAGCGGCCTGGGCTTCGAAAGCCTTGCCGAATTCAGCGGCGGTGCCCGACGAGATGTCGTACAGGTGGCGGCTGTAGGCGGCGGTCTTCTCGGCCAGGGGCTGGAACAGGCCGGCTTGCAGGGCCAGCAGCTCTTGTGCGTCCTTCACGCCCAGAACGGCCTGGGTGTGGTTGGCGGCTTCGGTCAGGGCAGCGCGCGAAGCGGTCACGTTCAGCTCGACCAGCTTTTCCACGCCTTCGAAGGCCTTGGTGGTCAGACCGAACAGGGTTTCGAGGTTGGCCTTGTGGGATGCCAGAACTTGCTCAGCGGTCAGCGACATGTCGTATCTCCTAAGAATGGGGCCCGAAGGCCAGGTGGTTTACAGAGAAAGAAACTGCGCTGTCGTCGACTTCGTGAGTCATGTTGCAGTGCAGCATGGGTTGAATTTTAGGGACTTGGCCGGTGATTGCAAGTTCTTTTTGTTGCGATGCAGCAATTTAGAGGTGACAGTCCAACACCGCGCCCCTTGCCACAATGGCGTCATGCATGCCTATTACGCGGACCAGTTCGTTCTGCCGCTGCCCGAGGGCCACCGTTTTCCCATGGCCAAGTACCGCCTGTTGCGCGACGCCGTGGCCACCCACCTGCCCGGCGTGGTGCTGCAGGTGGCGCCGCCCGCGAGCGACAGCGAACTGGCCCTGGCCCACACGCCGGCCTATATCGACGCCATTGCCCAGGGCACCCTGCCCGCACCTGCGCAGCGCGAGATCGGCTTTCCCTGGAGCCCGGCCATGGCCGAGCGCGCGCGCCGCTCCGTGGGGGCCACCCTGGCCGCTTGCCGGGTGGCCATGGCGGGGGGCGAGGCGGGCGGCATCGCGGGCAACCTCGCCGGCGGCACGCACCACGCCTATGCCGACAAGGGCAGCGGGTTCTGCGTGTTCAACGACATGGCCGTGGCCGCACGGCTGATGCAGGACGAGCATGCCCGCGCCGCCTCGGCCATGGGCGCCAACCCGCTGGCGCTGCGCGTGGCCATCATTGACCTGGACGTGCACCAGGGCAACGGCACGGCGCGCATCTTCCAGGGCGACGATTCGGTGTTCACGCTCTCGGTGCATGGTGCACGCAACTTTCCCTTCCGCAAGGAAGCGGGCGACCTCGATGTGGAGCTGCCCGACGGCTGTGGTGACGACGACTACCTGGCCGCGCTGGAGCAGGCGCTCGATGCGCTGGACCAGCGCTTCGCGCCCGGCCTGGTGCTCTACCTGGCCGGTGCCGACCCGCATGTGGGCGACCGCCTGGGCCGTCTTCACATCAGCCACGACGGCCTGGAGGCGCGCGACCGGCGCGTGTTCGACTGGGCCTGGCAGCGCCGCGTACCCACGGCCTTTGCCATGGCCGGCGGCTATGGCACCGACATTGCCGACACCATCCAGGCCCAGCTCACCACCTGGCGCGTGGCCTTCCAATACCAGCAGCGCTGGCAGAATTCCTTGCAACCCAGTCTCTGACCATGACCACCACTTCCCCCGCAGCGCGCCCGGCGCCGCAAGCGCGCAGCAGCTACCGCACCTTCCGCACCATCAGCACCCGCTGGGCCGACAACGATGTCTATGGCCATGTGAACAATGTCGTGTACTACAGCTGGTTCGACACGGCCGTGAACGCCCACCTGATCGAGCAGGGTGTGCTCGACATCCACGCGGGCAGCACCATCGGCCTGGTGATCGAGACGCAGTGCAACTACTTTGCGCCGCTGGCCTTTCCGCAGGTGGTGGAGGCCGGTATCCGCGTGGCGCGCCTGGGCGGCTCCAGCGTGCGCTACGAAGTCGGGCTGTTCGCCTATGGCGAAGAGATGAGCGCCGCGGCCGGGCATTTCATCCACGTCTACGTGGACCGCGCAACGCGCCGCCCGGTGCCCGTGCCGGAGCCCTTGCGCGAGGTGCTGCAGGCCCTGGTGGTGCCGGGCTAGGGGAGCCCTGGCCCTGCGCTGCAACGATTGTTGCAATGGCCTACACTGTGCTGCTTTGCTGCCCCCTGGCCTGGGCCATCCGTTGCGGCCCGCTTCGACAATGATCATCACCAGCCTGCTCGACACCGACCTGTACAAGTTCACGATGATGCAGGTGGTGCTGCACCAGTTCCCCGGGGCCCAGGTCGAGTACCGCTTCAAGTGCCGCAACCCTGGCGTGCAGCTGGCGCCCTATGCCAACGAGATCCGCGATGAGATCCGCTCGCTGTGCAGCCTGCAGTTCCAGGACGCCGAGCTTGCCTACCTGCGCTCCATGCGCTTCATCAAGAGCGACTTCGTGGACTTCCTGGGCCTGTTCCGCCTGAACGAGAAGTACATCACCATCACGCCCCAGCCCAACGGCGAGATCGAGATCACCATCCGCGGGCCCTGGCTGCACACCATCCTGTTCGAGATTCCGGTGCTGGCCATCGTCAACGAGGTCTACTTCCGCAACACGCAGAAGGTGCCGAATTTTCCCGAAGGCCGCCGCCGGCTCGATACCAAGATCGCCCAGCTGCAGGCCGAGGGCCTGTCTGAGCTCAAGATCGCCGACTACGGCACGCGCCGGCGCTTTTCGCGCGCCTGGCACGAGGAGGTGCTGCGCGTGCTCTGCGCCCGCCTGGGCACGGGCGACCGCCGCCCCGGCACGCCCGGGGGGCCGGGCCAGTTCGCCGGCACCAGCAATGTGCTGTATGCCATGAAGCTTGGCGTGACGCCGCTGGGCACCATGGCGCACGAGTACCTGCAGGCCTGCCAGGCCCTGGGCCCGCGGCTGCGCGACAGCCAGGTCTTCGGCTTCGAGATGTGGGCCAAGGAGTACCGGGGCGACCTGGGCATCGCGCTGTCCGACGTGTACGGCATGAGCGCCTTCCTGCGCGACTTCGACCTGTATTTCTGCAAGCTGTTCGACGGTGCGCGCCACGACAGCGGCGACCCCTTCGCCTGGGGTGAGCGCCTGTTGGAGCACTACCGCAAGAACCGCGTGGACCCGCTGACCAAGACACTGATTTTCAGCGACGCGCTCACCGTGCCGCGCACCATCGAGCTGTACCAGCAGTTCCGCGGCCGCTGCCAGCTGGCCTTCGGTATCGGCACGAACCTGACCAACGACCTGGGCAGCCCGCCCGAGCACGAGCCGCTGCAGGTGGTGATCAAGATGACCCAGTGCAACGGCCAGCCCGTGGCCAAGCTCTCGGACACGCCGGGCAAGGGCATGTGCGATGACGAGAAGTACCTGGCCTACCTGCGCCAGGTGTTCGAGATCCCGGCGCCGCACTGAGGCGATGAAGCCCCTGCGCTTGCCCGCATTGGCCGCACTGTTGTTTTTCATGCTGCCGGGCCTGGCCACGGCGGCCGAGGTGGATGGCCGCGCGCTGTCCGTGCTGTGGGGCGTGCCGTTTGCCGGGGTGCTGCTGTCTATTGCCATCCTGCCGCTTTGGGCGCCCACGGTGTGGCACCACCATTTCGGCAAGATCACGGCGGCCTGGGCGCTGGCCTTTCTGGTTCCGTTCGCGCTGGTGTTCGGTGTGCCTGCCGCGGCTGGCAGCCTGGTGCATGCGCTGCTGGCGGAGTACATCCCCTTCGTGATCCTGCTCACCGCGCTGTTCACGGTGGCGGGCGGCATCTACATCCGCGGCAACCTGCATGGCAGCCCGGGGCTCAACACAGCCCTCCTGGCCATCGGCGCCGTGCTCTCCAGCTTCATGGGCACCACGGGCGCGTCCATGCTGCTGATCCGCCCGCTGATCCGCGCCAACGACAACCGCAGGCACGTGGCGCATGTGGTGGTGTTCTTCATCTTCATCGTCTCCAACGCCGGGGGCTCGCTCACGCCGCTGGGCGATCCGCCGCTGTTCCTGGGCTTCCTCAAGGGCGTGGACTTTTTCTGGACGGTGCGCCATATCTTTCCCGAGACGCTGTTCCTGGTGGGCAGCCTGCTGGTGGTTTTCTTTGTGCTCGACTCCTGGTACTACCACCGTCGCGAAGAGCTGCTGCCGCAGGACCCGACGCCCGACACGCCCACCCTGGGCTTTGACGGCAAGGCCAACCTCCCGCTGCTGGGCGCCGTGGTCGGCCTGGTGCTGCTCAGCGGGTTCTGGAAATCACCGGTGGCCTGGAGCATCGCGGGCACCGAGGTCAGCCTGCCCGGCCTGGTGCGCGATGCGGGCCTGATCCTCATCACCATCATCTCGCTGCGCACCACGCCCGCGCAGGTGCATGCGGACAACCAGTTCGGCTGGGGGCCCATGCAGGAGGTGGCCAAGCTCTTTGCCGGCATCTTCCTGACCATCATCCCGGTGATCGCCATGCTCAAGGCGGGCGTTGACGGCCCCTTCGGCGCCATCGTGGCCGCCGTGACCCGGCCCGATGGCTCGCCCGACCCGGCCATGTACTTCTGGGCCGCCGGTGCGCTCAGCTCCTTTCTGGACAATGCGCCCACCTACCTGGTGTTCTTCAACACCGCTGGCGGCGACCCGGCCGTGCTCATGACCACCCTGGCGCCCACGCTGGCAGCCATCTCGGCCGGCGCCGTGTTCATGGGCGCCAACACCTACATCGGCAACGCCCCCAACATGATGGTCAAGGCCATCGCCGAAGACCGGGGGGTGAGGATGCCCAGTTTCTTCGGCTACATGCTGTGGTCGGGCGGCATCCTGGTGCCGCTGTTTGTCGCCATGACTTTCATCTGGTTCCGTTGACGCTGGACCTCTTAAGTGTTGGTGATGATCGACTTTGCACTGCTGTGATCATCGGGCGAAGTATCGGAGGACTGTCGTGAGTTACTACCTGTCAGAGTACGTTAATCCGATGAAAAGGTGGATTCGCCCTGCAGACGACCAAGAGCCAGTCCTCCTGATAAATCATCAAACTATCAAACAGGGGCAGGAGATGCTTCTGGCATTTCAATGGCTAGCCCGTCGCCGCCTGATTGGGCACTGCCTTCATTTGCTGACGCCAGGAATTTTTCGACAGCTTGGTTCGGTAAGTGGTGTGTTCGCGGCGCAGGAAATCCCCTCCCGTATCCTTAACGGTGAGATGACTTTTCCTGGCGATGTGGATGTTCTTATGATCCCTTACTCGGATGGTCATCTGCTCGTTTCGGAGGCAATCGCACTGGAAGTGAAAATCGTGCGAGCTAGCTTTTCCAACCAATCCAAGTCACCTAATCAATGGGGCATTTCGCAAGCCAGTGCACTCTTAGTGCATGGATTTCCTCGCGCAGGTGTGCTCCACTTAATCCTTTCCAATGGCAGTCCAGAAACGAACTGGAGAGAGTTTTGGGTTGGAACGGTGCTTGATGAAGAGGGTCGAATGGGGCCTCTCAATCCCGTAATGGCTGATCCTCTTCAGACGGACTTGCTGCGGCGGTCTGCTGGACGAGTGAGGCAGGCAATCAGGTCGCATGAGGGGCTTGGATGGCTTAGCGCGCATCTGAGCTACGGCCTTGGTGACTACCTTCCTGAAGGCGCGCAGGCTATAAGAAACAGCCAAACCCAGTTAAGGGTGCTGCAGGCTATAGAGCTATGCTTTAACACCTTCCCAGAGGCGTTCATCAACATTCCAAACAAGCCATCCTACCCACAAGGCGCTTGTCAAAAATCTAACGATCCCGTAATCGTTGACAGGCGGAGGCTGATGGGCGCGTGAGACTTCCATCTCCTCCCTAGCCTGCGTGAACCATTCACATCAGACAGATTGAAATCATGGAAAAGCCCCGCATCCTAGTCGCCCGTGCGATCTTCCCCGACATCGTCGAGCGCCTGCGCCAGCACTTCGAGGTGCAGGACAACCCCGAGGACGTGATCTGGACCCCGGCCGAGCTGGCCGAGCGCCTGGCCGACAAGGACGGTGCCTTCACCACCGGCAGCCAGCGCATCGACGCGGCGCTGCTGGCGGCGGCGCCCGGCCTGCGCATCGTGGCCAACATGGCCGTGGGCTACAACAACTTCGATGTGGACGCCATGACGGCCGCGGGCGTGCAGGGCACCAACACGCCCGACGTGCTGACCGAGACCACGGCCGACTTCGGCTTTGCGCTGTTGATGGCCACCGCGCGCCGCATGACCGAGAGCGAGCACTACCTGCGCGCCGGAAAGTGGACCAAGTGGAGCTACGACATGTTCTCGGGCTCGGACATCCACGGCAGCACGCTGGGCATCATCGGCATGGGCCGCATCGGCCAGGGCATCGCGCGCCGCGGCGCGCACGGCTTTGGCATGAATGTGGTTTATCACAACCGCTCGCGCCTGTCGCCCGAGCTCGAAGCCGAATGCAAGGCCCGCTACGTGGGCAAGGAAGAGCTGCTGCGCACGGCCGACCATGTGGTGCTGGTGGTGCCCTACACCCTGGCATCGCACCACACCATCGGTGCGGCGGAGCTGGCGCTGATGAAGCCTACGGCCACGCTGGTCAACATTGCGCGCGGCGGCATCGTGGACGATGCGGCCCTGGCCGTGGCCCTGCGCGAGCAGCGCATTGCGGCGGCGGGGCTCGATGTGTTCGAGGGCGAGCCCAGTGTGCACCCGGACCTGCTCACCGTGCCCAACGTGGTGCTCACACCGCACATCGCCAGCGCCACCGTGCCCACGCGCCGCGCCATGGCCAACCTGGCGGCCGACAACCTGATCGCCTTCTTCGAGCAGGGCGCGCCGCTGACCCCTGTGAACACACCGGCCCCGCGCGCACGCTGATTTCCGTACACAATAGCGCGCACCGCCCTGGTGCGCCTCTTCTTGCCCGGCTCCGCTTTTGACCACCGACACCCTCATCCTGCTGGCCGCGCTGGCCCTTGTCCTGTTGCTGCTGGTGCTCGTGCTGCTGCGCCGCCCGCGCGTCGATCTGCCCCCTGAACTCGCGGCCCGCCTGCTGGCCCTGGAGCAGACGGCCCAGGCCACCCAGTTGGCCGTGGCGCGCAACGATGGGGCCATGGAGTCCCTGGCGCAGCAGATGCGCGGCTTCACGCAGACCACACAGGCCACGCTGGAAACGGTGCGCCATGCGGTGGACGAGCGCCTGGCCCAGGCCGTGGCCGAGTCGCGCACCGGCCGCGCCGAGCTGCTGGCAGCCTTTGGCGTGTTCGAGCAGCGGCTGGAACAGCGCATCGAAGGCCTGCAGCAGTCTGTCGCCGGCCGGCTCGAAGACAGCCGCAAGGCCCTGCTGCAGAACCTGGCCCAGGGCCAGGCCGATGCCGCCGTGGCGCGCAAGGAGCTGTCGGACACGCTCACCGGCTTTCGCGCCGAACTTACCAGCACCACGGCCGCGCTGGCGGCCGAAAGCGTCAAGTCGCGTGAGGCCATGGCCGAGAGCGGGGCGCTGTTCGAAAAGCGCATTCAGGAGCGCTTCGAGGCCCTGACCCTGGCCACGCGCACCACACTCGATTCGCTCAAGGGCGACATCCAGAGCCAACTGGGCACCATGTCCGGCGCGCTCAAGGACCAGCTCGAAGCCAACGGCCACCAGATCCGCAACCAATTCGCGGTGCTGCAGGATGCTGTCTCGCAGCAGCTCACTGGCATGCTGCAGGGCAGCCAGACCAATGCCGAGCAACTGCGCAATGCGCTCAACGAGCGCCTGGCCGCCATCCAGGCCGACAACTCCACCAAGCTCGAAGAGATGCGCCGCACGGTGGACGAGAAGCTGCACGCCACGCTGGAGCAGCGCCTGGGCGAATCCTTCAAGCTCGTGAGCGACCGGCTGGAGCAGGTGCACAAGGGCCTCGGGGAGATGCAGACCCTGGCCGGCAGCGTGGGCGACTTGAAGCGCGTGATGACCAACGTGAAGTCGCGTGGCACCTGGGGCGAAATGCAGCTCGGCGCCATCATCGAGAATGTGCTCACGCCCGACCAGTTCGCGCGCAACGTCAAGACCGTGCCAGGCAGCGACGACTTGGTGGAGTTCGCCATCCGCCTGCCCGGGCGCAGCGACGAGCACCCCGTGTGGCTGCCCATCGACTCCAAGTACCCGGTGGAGCAGTACCAGCGCCTGCTCGATGCGCACGACACGGCCGACAAGGGGCTCATCGCCTCGGCGGGCAATGCCTTCGAGGCCTCGATCAAGCTCGAAGCCAAGAAGATCTTCGGCAAGTACGTCTCGCCCCCGCACACCACCGACTTCGCGGTGCTCTACTTGCCCACCGAAGGCCTGTTCGCCGAGGTGATCCGCCGCCCCGGCCTGGTGGAGGCGCTGCAGAACGACTCGCGCGTGATGATCACCGGCCCGGCCAACCTGGCGGCCATGCTCAACAGCCTGCAGATGGGCTTCAAGACCCTGGCCATCGAGAAGCGCTCGTCCGAGGTGTGGAGCCTCCTGGGCATGGTCAAGACCGAGTTCGCCAAGTTCGGCGATGTGGTGGAGGCGACCAAGAAATCCATCGATTCGGCCGCCAAGCGCTTTGAGGAAGTGGGCGTGCGCACCCGAGCCATCCAGCGCCGGCTGCGCGACGTGCAGGACCTGCCCGCGCCCGATGCCAGCGGCGCCGTGCCCAAGCTCAGGCCGCCGATGTCGGCCGCCGACGCGCAGGACGAGCTGCTGTGAACGCCGCGCTGGCCCGCCTGATCGCCGGCCAGATCTGCGTGCACGCCTGCATGGCGGGCATGCGGCTGGCCGCTCCTCTGCTCGCGCTGCGCGAGGGCTACAGCGCCGCCGCAGTGGGCGTGCTGCTGGCGCTGTTCGCGCTCACGCAGGTGTTCCTGGCCTTGCCGGCGGGGCGCTATGCCGACCGCCATGGCCTCAAGCGCCCGGTGGGCTATGCGGTGGCCGTGGCCACCGCAGGCGCCGCCGCCGCGCTGGTGTTCCCGGTGTTCCCGGTGCTGTGCCTGGCGGCGCTGGCCACCGGCGGCGCCACGGGCGCGGCCACGATTGCGCTGCAGCGCCATGTGGGGCGCGCCGCGCACGATGCCACGGCGCTCAAGCAGGTGTTCAGCTGGCTGGCCATCGGGCCCGCCGTCTCCAACTTCCTCGGGCCGTTCTGCGCCGGTCTCATGATCGACCATGGTGGCGTCATCGCTGGTGACACCCAGGGCTACCGCGCCGCGTTCGCGCTCATGGCGCTGCTGCCGCTGGCCACCTGGTTCTGGGTGCGCAGCACCGAGGAGCTGCCCCCCGTGATCGCCGCGGCCGGGGGCCCGCCCCAGCGCGCCTGGGATCTGATGAACGAGGTGCCTTTTCGGCGCCTGCTCATCGTCAACTGGATCCTGTCCTCGTGCTGGGATGTGCACACCTTCGTCGTGCCGCTGATCGGGCACGAACGGGGGCTGTCGGCCTCGGTCATCGGCTCCATCCTGGGCGCCTTCGCGATTGCCGCGGCCCTCATCCGGGTGCTGATGCCCCTGGTGGCCGAGCACCTGCGCGAGCGCGTGGTGGTGGCCGTGGCCATGGTCGCCACGGCGCTGCTGTTCGCGGTCTATCCCGTGATGCCCACGGCGTTCACCATGGGCGTGTGCTCGGTGCTGCTGGGCTTTGCGCTCGGATCGGTGCAGCCCATGGTGATGAGCCTGCTGCACCAGATCACGCCGCCCCACCGCCATGGCGAGGCGCTGGGCCTGCGCCTCATGGCCATCAACGCATCGAGTGTGCTCATGCCCATGCTGTTCGGCAGCGCCGGTGCCGTGATCGGCGTGGGCGGGGTGTTCTGGGTGGTGGGCGCCGCCGTGGGGGCCGGGGCACGCATGGCCTGGAACATGGGCAAACCGGAAGGTGGCCACGGCCACTGATGCGGTGACCGGCGCGCGGGCGCCTGTTTGTAAAAATCCGCCTGCGCCGCCGAAATCGGAGTAGATTCCGGTAGCGTCTGCTCACATCGTTTGCAAAAAGCTGCAGGGCGGGCCCGTGTTCTCGGGCCGCCTGCGGTGTTTCTGTGGCCGTGTCGAGCCTGGACGCCCAACCCGCATGAGGAGACTTCCCATGGGTGTTTTTCGTCTTGCCCGCGG
The DNA here is from genome assembly GCF_058783375.1 of Acidovorax sp. FW305-C-20-28. Lineage (NCBI taxonomy): Bacteria > Pseudomonadati > Pseudomonadota > Betaproteobacteria > Burkholderiales > Comamonadaceae > Acidovorax > Acidovorax sp. FW305-C-20-28. Next base: position 53,684 of record NZ_JBYSYM010000012.1, read on the forward strand.
CGGTGCATGGCCGCTGGCCCTTTCATCCTGGCTGTGGCTCGCGCCCACGGGGATGGCGCAGGCCGATGCGCTGGTCGACCAGGCGAGTGCCCTGGTGCAGAGAGGTGCGGCACGCGAGGCCTTCGACCTGCTCGACCCGCAGGAAGCGGCGCGCGCTGGCGATCCGGCCTTCGATGCCGCCATGGGCCGTGCCGCGCATGCCGCCGGCCAGTACAGCCGTGCGGTGCTGGCCTGGGAACGCGTGGTGGCGGCGCGGCCGGACGATATGGAAGCCCAGGTGGCCCTGGCCCGCGCTCTCTACGCCGTGGGCGACCAGCGCGCGGTGCTGGCGCTGTCCGAGCGGGCGCGTGCACTGGGCATCCCGGTGGATGCTGCGCTCAGCATCGACCAGTTCCTCGTGTCCTACGACCGGGCCGCGGCCGACGGCGGCTCCAGCCTCAAGGGCTATGCCGAGCTGGCCTTGGGCCATGACTCCAACGTCAACGCCGGGCCGGCCTCGATGCTGCTGCCTTCGCCCGTGCCGGGCACGCCGGCCTGGACGCTGGCACCCTCGGCCCTGGCGCGCTCCTCGGATTTCCTGGCCGCGCTGGTGGCAGTGCGCGGGCGCTATGTGATGGACGCGCGCTGGTCGCTGGTGGGTGCGGCCGCCGGCACCCCGCGGCGCAATGAGGGTGGGGCGGGGGCCTTCGATTCCGACCAGTTCGACGCCAGTGCGGGCGTGGCCTGGCGCGCGGAGCGCCACGAACTGATCCTGCAAGGGCAGGGCTCCTACTATGCGCTCGACGGCACGCGCCTGCGCAGCATCGGCGGCGTGCTGGGCGAATGGATCTACCGGATCGACGGCTACCGGCAGTGGGGCAGCTTCCTGCAATCGGCGCGCCTGCACTACCCCACGCAGCCGCTGCGTGATGTGCAGCGCACGGTGGCAGGCACCTCCTATGCCCATGTGTTCCGCGACGGCAGCCTGGCCTATGCGGGCGTGCATGGTGGGCGTGAGGAACCCGATGCGGCTGGCGTGGACTACCTGGGCCACCGGCTGGTCGGCCTGCGGGCCGGTGGCCAATTGGCGCTGGCGCGCAACTGGGCCCTGTTCGCCAACCTGGATTGGGAGCGGCGCCGCTATGGCGCGCCCGACCCCTTCTTTGCCGTGGTGCGGCGCGACCGGCAGGTGAATGCCTCGCTGGGCGTGTCGTGGATCCCCGCCACGGCTTGGCGCGTCACGCCGCAGTGGACGGGCACGCACAACGACTCCACGCTGCCGGTTTCCGAATACCGGCGGCGCATTTGGTCCGTCACCGTACGCCGCGAATTCTGAACAAGGAAGAGGTGCATCCATGACGACCGAACCTCGCCTGTCTCGCATTGCGCTGCTCATGGCCATGGTGGCTGCGTGGCCGGCCTCCACACTCGCTGCTGCCGGGCTGGTGCAGTTCGCCACCGGCGAGGTCAGCCTGCGCCGGGGCGATGCCACGAGCAGCGTGGCCAAGGGCGCCGAAGTGGACACGGGCGATGTGCTGCTGACCGGCAGCGCCGGCCGCGCGCAGATCCGCTTCACCGACGGCGGCCTGGTGGCGCTGTACCCGGACTCGCAGTTCACCGTGACCCGGTATTCCGACAGCGGCGACGTGGCGCAGGACGGCTTTGCGGTGACCTTGCTGCGCGGCGGCATGCGGGCGATCACCGGCCTGATCGGCAAGCGCAACCCGGGCAGCTACAAGGTCACCACACCCACGGCGGTGGTCGGCATCCGCGGCTCGGCCTTCCTGGTGGGCTTCAATGCGCAGGGCCAGCTCACCGTGGCGGGTGAGCAGGACGAGATCGAGGTCTGCACCGAGGCCGGCTGCGTCGGCGTGAAGGCCGGCGAGTCGGTGCTGGTGCTCTCCAGCCAGAAGCTGCCGGTGTACACCAACACGCGTGCGCTGCTGCCCCTGCCGTTGCTGCCGCTGCCGCAGATGGCGGGTGACCAACTGGGGGGCGATGGGCACCGCACCAGCGTGTTCGTGATTCCGCCACCACCGCCGCCACCACCACCGGTGCATGTACCGCCGCCACCGCCCGTGGTGGACCCGGTCGTGCCCTTGCCACCTCCGCCTCCGCCACCGCCGCCTGCACCGGTTCCGGTGCCGCAACCACCGCCTCCGCCACCAGCGCCGGTGGGTCCGCCGATACCAGCACCGGGCCCGGCACCGGTGCCGACGCCGCCACCGGAGGTCGTGCCCCCGCCACCGCCCAGCACCGGCACGGTCACCACGACCACGCCCGGTGCCACGACGACACCGCCGACGACCACGCCACCCCGGCCGGTACCGCCGCCGCCGACCACGCCGATCTTCGTGCTGCCGCCCGGGGTGATCCTGCTGCCCCCGGCTCCGCCACCGATACGCTGAGGGCGCGGCGGCCCCAGGGCTGCTGCCGCTGGCGACATCCCTGGCAGGTGCAGCGGGATCAGATCTTGTAGAAAGCCTTGATCAGGTCCCAGGCTTCCTGGGGGTCATCGGTGTAGTGGAAGAGCTGGAGGTCCTGCGGCGAGATCGTGCCTTCTTCGACCAGCACGTCGAAGTTGACGAGCCGTTTCCAGTAGTCGGTGCCGAAGAGCACGATGGGCACGGGCTTGGCCTTGCCGGTCTGCACCAGGGTCAGCACCTCGAACAGCTCGTCCAGCGTGCCGAAGCCGCCGGGGAAGGCCACCAGCGCCTTGGCGCGCATCATGAAATGCATCTTGCGCAGCGCGAAGTAGTGGAACTTGTAGCACAGCGAGGGCGAGATGAAGCGGTTGCCGCTCTGCTCGTGCGGCAGGGCGATGTTCAGGCCCACGTTGAGCGCGCCCACATCGTGGGCGCCGCGGTTGGCGGCCTCCATGATGCCGGGGCCGCCGCCGGTGCACACGTAGATGCGGTCGGCCGGCGCATTGCGCTCGCTGTGCTCGGCCACCAGGCGGGCGAACTGGCGCGCCAGGTCGTAGTAGCGTGCATTGCGCACCGCCAGCCGGGCTTTGGCGATGGCGGCCTCGTCGCCCGCAGCCTCGGCGGCGGCCAGGAGTTCGGCCGCCTCGTCGGGGGCGACGAAACGCGCGCTGCCATAGACCACCACGGTGCTCTCGATGCCCTGCGCGGCTTGGCCGAGGTCGGGCTTGAGCATCTCCAGCTGGAAGCGGATGCCACGCGTCTCGCGGCGGAACAGGAACTCCGGGTCGGCGAACGCCAGGCGGTAGGCGTCGGCGTGCAGAGGGTTGCCGTTGGCGGCGTGGTTTTGCAGCTCTGCCCAGGCATCGGCCAGGCGGCTCTCGTTGAGTTGGGTGTTTGCGTCCATGGGCCCCATTGTGGCGCGGATTCCGGGCCGCGGCACCTGCCGGGTTGCCTGCGTCAGCCCAGTGCCAGCAGCCGGTCGATGCGCGGGCGCGGCAGGCCCAGCAGGCTGGGCGAGAGTGTGGCCAGCAGCGGGTAGTTGGCCTCTGCCGTCTGCTCGGTGAAGCTGTCGGCAAAGCGCTGTGCGGCCGGTGCCCCCTGGGCCGCGGCAGACCGATCGAGCACCTGGCCGGCTGCGGCCAGGCTGCGCTCGATCACGCTGCGGCTGTGCTGGCCCTGCTGCTCGGCGCGCAGGATCTGGGGGAGGGCCTGGCGCAGGCCCTCGGGCGTGTCGAGCTGCCAGCGTTCGGGGGCCAGCAGCGGGGTTTCGGGCTCGGTGCGGGCGCGCACGAACTGGCCGGTTGGAAAGCGCTTGCCTTCGCCCTTGACGCTGAGCTGGTCGCGCACGCGCGGCCATTCGGTTTCGGCCACGCTGAACTCGACATCGCCCTGGGCGCTGGGGTGGGCCCGGATGCCGGCCGGGGCCAGAGCCTGGTCCAGGCGCCGGGCCTGGGCTTCGGGGGGCAGGTCCGGGTCCAGGCGCACGCCCATGGCCTGGCGCTGCGTGCCGGTGAGGGAGAATGCCACGGTCTCGGCGCTGGCTGCTGCCAGGGTGCGGGAGTCCAGCCCGCGCAGGCGAAAGCGTTGTCGGGCCGGCGCCTCGGGGCTGTAGGTGAGCTGGCTGTCCAGGCGGTAGCCGCTGCGCTCGGGACGCGCCGCCCACAGCTGCGCCAGGCGCTTGTGCGCACCGTCGAGTGCGCTGGTGGTGGGCGCGCTGCCCGTGAGCTGGCGGCTGATCTGCCCCTTGAGCTGCTGCAACTGGCCCGACAGCTCATCGAGGAACGACAGCGCCTGCTGGGCGTTTGCCACGTTCTGGTTGAACTGCGGCGGGGCCACGCCCGCGCCGGGGCGCGGCAAGGTGAAATGGCTGGTAGGCAGCGGGGCCGGTGCAGGCCCGGCCGCTACGGGCTCAGGGCGCTGGGCAGGGCCGGCCGCCCCCACCCGGGTGGACAGGGCCGTGCTGTGGTCGGAGCCGGAGAGCGCTGGGAGCTGCATCAGATCAGGTCGAAAAGGGACAGCCCGCTGACCTTGCTGTAGGACTTCTGCGTGGCCTGCAGCGCCGTGCTGTAGGCGCTCAGGCGCGTGGCGGCCTCGCCGTAGTCGAGCTGGCCCAGCGTGATCATGGACTGCTGGTTGGCCACGCTGACGCTGCCATGGTTGCTGTCCAACGTGTCGAGGATGTTCTGCGCACCGCCCAGGCCGGCGATCTTGCCGTTGACGCTGCTCAGCGTGTCGTCCAGGCTTTGCAGGGCGGCCGCCACGACCGCGCGCGTGGCGGGGTTGTTGGCGCTCACACCCGGCACGCTCAGGGTGTTGACGGCGGTGTCCAGCTGGTTGAGCAGGTCGTCCATCTCGTCCAGGCTCACGTTGGCCGCCTGGGTGATGCCTTCACCCACCACCACCGCCTGCCGCGCCGTGTTGCCTGTGAACTGGTAGCGCGGCGAGGCGCCGGCACCGTTGTCGGTGATGGTCGGCGCATTCGTGAACGTGCCCGAAAACAGCGAGCGGCCTTCCTGATCCTTGCTGTTGGCGGTGTAGAACAGGCTGTCGCGCAGTGCGGCCAGCGAGCTTGACATGGCCTGCAGGTCCTCCGAGGCATTGGCGCCGTCGGCCGCCCAGACCATGAGGTCGCGCGCGTCCAGCATGTCCTTGACGGTGCTGCCGAGCGTGGTCTCGTTCTGGGTGAGGCGCGTCTTGAGCGCCGCGATGTTGTCGCGGTACTGGGTCAGCGTGGCCTCCTCGCGCACCATGCGCGACAGGCGCACGTTCGCCACGGGGTTGTCCGAGGGCAGCAGGTAGCGCTGGCCCGAGGCCATCTGCTTCATCACATGTTCCAGGCGCGCATTGGCGTTCTGCAAGGCCTGGTTCATCGTGGCGTGGTACTGGGTGCTGGAAATGCGCATGCCGGTTCCTGGGGGTGTCTCAGAGCATGGCCAGCGTGCTATCGAACAGCTCGTTGGACACGGCGATGACCTTCATGTTGGCCTGGTACATCTGCTGGTACTGCACGAGGTTGATGGCTTCCTCGTCCTCGTTGACGCCGCTGGTGGACTTCCAGTTGCTCTCGGCATAGGCGCGCACCGTCTCGGCCACCGACAGGGCGGTGCTGTTCTGCTGGCTGCTCGTGCCCAGGCGGCTTACCAGCTGGGTGTAGACATCGCCGAGCAGCACGGTGCCCAGGGAGGTGATGGTGGCCGGCTGGTTCTTGAGGTTGATGGCCTCGATCAGCTTGTCGCTGTTGCCCTGCAGGCCCGGGTTGGACGAAAAGCCCAGGTCCTGCTGCGTGATTGCCGGGTTGAGCGTGAGCATGGCGTTGGAGCTCGAGGCGTCGTACACGAACAAGGCCTTGCCGTTGACGGGCGCGGCCGCCGTGCTGTTCATCGCATAGCCGCTCTGGAACACGGCGTTGTACTGGGTCGCCACCTCGCGTGCCAGGTCGGAGATGGCGGTGCGCATGGGCGCCAGCGCCTGGCCCTCGAAATCGTTGAGGCCGCCGAGCTCGCCGCCCAGGTGGTCGTTGCGCACGCGGAAGGTCTCCTTGGCGAAGCCCACCTTGAGGCTCTGCGTGCCGCTGGCGTCGGTCTCGACCTCCAGCGTGCCCGCGATGGCGCCGGCCACCAGCGGCTGGCCGCTGCGCAGCGCCAGGTCGCGCGTGCCATCGGGCTGGTTCACCACCTGCAGGCCCACCAGGGCGGACAGGGCGTCGATCTTGTTGTCGCGCTCGTCCATCAGGCCCGAGGGGCTGGCACCGGTGGCCGAGGCGGCCGCGATCTTCTGGTTCAGCGCGGCGATATCGGCGCTCAGCGCATTCACCTGGGTGACTGTGGCCGTGCGCTGCTGGTTCACGGCGCTGCGCTGGCCGGCCAGCACCTGGTTGAGGTTGTTGAAGCGCTTGGCCAGGGCATCGGCCGCGCTGAGGACCTGCTGGCGCAGGGGGCTGGAGGTGGGCTCCACGCTGGCGGCATTGAGCGCGCTGTAGAAGCCGTCGAGCGCGGCGTTGATGCTGGCGCTGTCGTCGCCCATCACCTGTTCGAGCTGGGTCAGGTAGGGCTGGGTGGAGGCGTGCTGGCCCTGGTTGGAGGCGGCTTGCCACATCTGCAGGCTCTTGTAGTCGTCGCTGAAGCGGATCAGCGCGGGCGTGTTCACGCCATCGCCGGCCGCGAACGGGCCCGAGCGCGAGGGCTGGGCCGCGGTCAGCACCACGCCCTGGCGGGTGTAGCCCGCCGTCATGACATTGGCCACGTTCTGGCTGGTGACCGTGAGCGCGGTGCGCGCGGCGAGTGCGCCCGACAGCGCGTTGGTGAGCATGCTCATGAAAACAATCCCTGGAGAGTCCTAGGGCTTGAAGGCGGCAGCCGGCGCGGAAACATTAAGCGCCGCAGGCGTGGCCGGCGCAGAAGCCGGTGGCGGCAGCAGTTGCTGCAGCAGTGTGTTGGCGATGCCGAAGGCGCGCTGGCTGGCGAGCTGGTCGGCCACCAGGGTGTCGGCGTAGTCGAGCATGTCGTTGCGCCGCTGCTGGAACAGGCCGTCCTCGCCCGCGATCTCGCTGGCGCTCTTGCGCATCTGCTGCAGCATCTGCGAGATGAACAGGCCTTCGAAGCGCACGGCGGCCTGCTCGGCCCGGGCGCGGTACTGCGCGTCCGCGGCGGGCGCGATGGTGTCTCCCTGGGCCGGGGCCGGCTGCGGCGCAGCCTGGAAGTCGATGCGGTGGTCCATGTCAGATCACCACCAGTTCGCCATTGATCGCACCCGCCTGGTCCAGCGCCTGCAGAATGGCCATGATGTCGTCCGGCGTCGCACCGGTGCTGTTGATGGTGTCGATGATGGTTTGCAGCTTGGCGCTGGGCGGCCAGCGGAACATGCGGCTGTTGCCCTGCTCCACCTGCACGCGCGACTGCGGGGTGACCACGGTTTCGCCGCGGCCCAGCGAATTCGGCTGGCTGACCTGGGACGACTCGCTGATCACCACCTTGAGGCTGCCGTGCGAGACGGCTGCCGGGCGCACCGTGACACCCTGGGAGATGACCACGGTACCGGTCTTGGAATTGAAGATCACCTTGGGCACCTCGTCGCCCACGTCGACGTTCAGCGCCTGCAGGCGTGCCACGAAGGCCACGCGCTGCGTCGGGTTGGCGGGGGCCTGCACCTCGATGCTGGTGGCGTCGGTGGTCGTCGCGATGGAACCGAAGCGCCGGTTGATGGTGTCCACGATGTTGGTCGCGGTCTGGAAATTGGGGCGGCGCAGGCTCAGGCGCACGGTGGGGCGGGTGTCGAAGTCGGTCTCGATCTCGCGCTCGATGGTGGCGCCGTTGGGGATGCGGCCGGCCGTGGGGGTGTTCACCGTGACGCTGGAGCCGCTGGCCCCCTGGGCGCTGAGCCCGCCCACGACCACATTGCCCTGGGCCAGGGCATAGGTGTCGCCGTTGGCGGCACGCAGCGGCGCCAGCAGCAGCACGCCGCCGCGCAGGCTCTTGGCGTCGCCCAGCGAGGACACGTTCACGTCGATGGTCTGGCCCTTGCGATAGCCGGGCGGGAAGACGGCGCTGACCATCACGGTGGCGACGTTCTTGGTCTTGGCGGCATTGCTGCCCTCGGGCAGCTTCACGTCGAACTGCTTGAGCATGTTGGTCACCGACTGGCCCGCCGAGCGCACCTGGGTGCTGTCGCCCGAGCCCGCGAGCCCGACGACGATGCCGTAGCCGATCAGTTGGTTCTCGCGCACACCCTCGATCTGCACGAGGTTGCGCAGGTTCTGGGCCGGCAGCGCCGCCTGGGGCGCCAGGCCCAGGAGCAGGGTGGAGAGCAGGAGGAGGGGGCGGAGCATCGTCGTCATGGTGGGCAGTGGGGTCAGAAGGGCATCAGCGGGCTGTTGAAGAAGCGCGTGAGCCAGCCGGGCTGCTGGGTGTCGCCCAGGGCGCCGCGGCCCGAATAGGTGATGCGCGAGTTCGCGATGCGTTGCGAAGACAGGCGGTTGTCGGTGTCGATGTCGGCCACGCGCGCATAGCCACTCACGCGCACGAACTCCTCCCCGTTGTTCAGCGTGAGACTCTTCTCGCCGCGGATGTGCAGCAGGCCGTTGGGCAGGACCTCGTGCACCACCACGGTGATCGCGCCCTGCAGCGTGTTCTGCTGCGTGGCCGTGTTGCTGGCGTCGAACGAGCGCTGGGCGTCGGTGCCGATCTGGGTCTTGAGCGTCTGGTTCAGCAGCACGGGCGAGGCGATGGCGGCGCTGCTGTTCTTGCCCTGCGTGGTGCCCGAGCGCCGGTTGGCCTGGGTGGTTTCCTGCAGCACCACGGTGAGCACGTCGCCGGCGCGGATGGCGCGGCTGTCGGCCGTGAGCGTGGAGCTGTGCTCGGGCGAGAACACCCCGCCCGACTGGCCGCGCCGCACCACGGGCATGGTGACGAGCGGCTCTTCCAGCTCCACCTTGGGTCCGGTGGCCAGCGTCTCGCAGCCGGCCAGCAGCAGGCTGGCCAGCAGGGCGAGCAGGCCCATGGATGCACGGGCCGCCATCAGCGGGCCGCCTGGGCGAGGTTCTGCATCATCTCGTTGGCCGCCGAGAGCACCTTGGTGTTCATCTCGTAGGTGCGCTGGGTCGCGATCATGTCGACCATCTCCTCGACCACCTGCACGTTCGAGCCTTCGAGCGCGCCCTGCTTGAGCTTGCCGCGGCCTTCCTCGCCGGGCGCGCCTTCGTTGGGTGCACCGCTGGCCACGGTTTCCTGGTACAGGTTGTCGCCCAGTGCGAGCAGGCCCACGGGGTTGACGAAGTTGGCCAGCGTGAGCTGGCCCAGCGCGGTCGGCGTGGTGCTGCCGTTCACCGACACCTGTACGGTGCCGTTCTCGAGGATGGTCAGGCCGCTGGCGTTGGCGGGCACCGTGATCTCGGGGCGCAGCGCCAGGCCCTGGGCGTTCACCAGGCGGCCGTCGGCATTCACCGACAGCTGGCCGGCGCGCGTGTAGGCCGCTTCGCCGTTGGGCAGTTCGACCTGCAGAAAGCCGTTGCCGACGATGGCCACGTCGAGCGACTGGCCCGTAGTCTGCAGGTTGCCGGTGGTGAACACCTTCTGCGTGCCCACCAGGCGCGTGCCGCTGCCCAGCTGGATGCCCGATGCGGAGTTGCGGTTCTCGTCGATCTGCGCGCCCGGCTGCTTCTCGACCTGGTAGAACAGGTCTTCGAAGACCACGCGGTCGCGCTTGAAGCCCACGGTGTTGACGTTGGCGAGGTTGTTGGCGATGGCCTGGAGTTTGGCGTCCTGGGCCTGGACGCCGGTCTTGCTGACCCACAGGGCGGGATTCATGGGGGGCTCCTAGTCGAAAGAGGGGGTGAAAGGGGTTATTCGCGCAGCAGACGGTTGCCGTTGGCGGCCATGTCGTCGGCCACCTTGAACAGGCGCATGTGGACCTCGAAGTCGCGGCTCAGCCCCATGGAGGCGACCATCTCCTCGACGGCCGAGACATTGCTGCCTTCGAGGTGGGCGCCGCGCACGCGCACCGTGTCGTCGGCCGGCAGCGGCTGGCCGTCGCGGCTGACCACGAAGCCGGCGGTGTTCTTGGCCAGGGTGGCGGCTTCGGGCTTGACCAGCTTGAGCCGGTCCACGGGCTGCAGGTCGGCCTCGCCCTCGGGCTGCACCGACACCGTGCCGTTCTCGGAGATCGCCACGCGCACATGGGCCGGCAGCACGATGGGGCCGCCATCGCCGAGCACGGGCCGGCCGTTGAGCGTGAGGGCGCCGTTGGCGTCCACCACGAAGGCGCCGTTGCGCGTATAGCCCTCGCCAGCACCGCCATCGCCCAGGGCCACGGCGAAGAAGCCATCGCCCGAGATCGCGGCATCGAGGTCGCGCCCGGTGGCGGTCAGGGTGCCCGAGCGCGTGGACACGGCATTCGCCTGCAGCTCGGCCAGGTGGCGGGCGCTGTAGCCGTAGCCCTGCACGGACTGGCTGCGTGCCAGTTCCAGGTCGGCGCGAAAGCCGTTGGTTGCGGCATTGGCGAGGTTGTTCGCGCGCACCTGCTGCGCGTGCAGCGTGCGCTCGGCGCCGCTCATGGCGGAGTAGATCAGGGCGTCCATGGCGCGTCAGCCTCAGATGGCCTGCATCAGCGACTGCATCATCTCGTTCTCGGTCGAGATGACCTTGGTGTTGGCCTGGTAGTTGCGCTGCGAGGACATCAGGCTCACCAGCTCCGAGGTCATGTCCACGTTGGACTGCTCGATGGCGCCCACGGTGAGGTCACCGGTCATGCCCGTGCCGGGCGTGAAATACAGCGCGTTGCCCGAGCCGACCGAGGTGGTCCAGCTGGTGTCGCTCACGGCCGTGAGCGCGCTTTCGTTGGGGAAGGTGGCCAGCGCGATCTTGCCCACGCTCTGCTTCTGGCCGTTGCTGTACTGGGCCACGACGGAGCCGTCCTTGGCCAGCTCCACCCCCGTCAGCGTGCCCGAGGCATAGCCGTCGGTGGAGTTCACCGTGGTCGTCGTGTCGCCCGCGTACTGGGTGGTGCCGGCATAGTTGATGGTGATGTTCAGGTCCTGCGCCGCGGGCATCAGGGTGATCACCGGCACGGTGGCCGACGCCGGGCTGGTGAGCTGGCCGTCGGGGCCGAAGCTCAGGTTGGGCAGCGCCGCAGGAGCACCGCCGTCCACCGTGTAGTGCACATCGATCTGGCCCGGCGTGGCCGACTTGACGAAGTACTGCGTGACCGTGTGCTGGGCACCCAGCGAGTCGTACACCACGGAGACCATGGAGCTGTTGTAGGAGAGTGGGTCGGCCGGGGCGAAGGGCGCCACCGCGGGCACGGTCCAGTCGGACGAGAGGTTGCCCACGTACTTGATCTGCGTGCTGGCCTGGGCCGGCACCTGGCCCGTGGGCACGGTGATGTCGCCAAAAGCGCCCAGGGTGGTTGTGCCCGGCACCATGGGGTAGCCCTGGACCTTGCGGCCCGAGGCGTCCACCAGGGCGCCGTTCTTGTCGGTGGAGAAGATGCCCACGCGGGTGTAGAGCAGGGCACCTGCGCTGTCCTTGGTGACGAAGAAGCCCCGGCCCTGGATGCTGGCGTCCATGGCGCGGCCGGTGGTCAGCACGCCGCCGCCCACGTCGATGCTCTGCGTGAGCGAGCCGACCTGGGCACCGATGGGCTGGGTGCCCGCATACATCGAGGAGAAGTTGGCGCGGCTGGCCTTGAAGCCGAAGGTGCCGGAGTTGGCGATGTTGTTGCTGATGGTGTCCAGCGAGGTGTTGATGGCGTTGATACCGGACAGGGCAATTTCGAAGCTCATGGCGATTCCTTGGGGTTCAGGGGGTGGCGGTGGCGGGTTTGCCGTTGAACGCGGTGATGAGGCCCGGCTGGACCTGGTCGGCGCCGGCAACGGTCAGCAGGGCGCTGCCACTGCCCGTTAGGCGGACGTTGGTGAGCTCGCCGGTGACCTCGATGGCCGGGGTTTCCTGGGTGCTGGTCTCCACCTGCACGCCGTACTTGCCGGGAGCCAGGCCCAGTGCGGTGGGGTCGAGCGTGTACTTCACGTCGCCCGTGTTGTGCGTGCCCAGCTCCACGCGGTGCTTGGCACCATCGCTGCCGGTGACTACCAGCGTGGTCTGCGCGCTGTTGCTGTTCAGGTGGAAGCCTAGCGCAATGGGCTGGCCGTTCACGGCCAGGGTTTCGGTCTGCACGGTCACCGAGGAGCCGACCTGCGAGCCCAGGGTCAGCATCTGCGTGCTGGCCATGAGGCTGGCCGCGGTCGTGCCCTGCTCGGTGAGCTTCTGCAGCGCCTCCATCTGGCTCAGCTGGGTCAGCTGGCCCACGAATTCGCTCGGGTCGGTGGGCTCCAGCGGGTTCTGGTTGCGGATCTGGGCCACCAGCAGCTTGACGAACAGGTCGGAGACCGAGCCGCCGCCGCCCAGCGCGCTGGAGATGGCATTGCTGCCGGTCGCGCTACTGCCCTGGGTTGCCGAAGATGTCGAATTGGTTTCCATGGATCAGCCCTCTCCCAGGCGCAGCAGGGAGTTCTGCATGGCCTTGACGCGGCCCAGCACCTCCACATTGGTTTCAAAGGCGCGCGATGCCGACAGCATGTCGGTCATCTCGGCCACGGAGTTGACGTTCGAATAGAAAACCTCGCCGGAGGCGTTGGCCAGCGGGTTGCCGGGCTCGTAGACCTTGCGCGCTGGTTCAGTGCTCTCGATCACATCAAGCACCTGCACGCGGGCGCCGGCCACCTGGCCGTCCGCGCCGGGCTGGGCGATGGCCGAGAACACGGGCTTGCGCGCGCGGTAGACGCCGGCCTCGGTGCCCGCGGCCGACTGGGCATTGGCGAGGTTGCTGGAGATGGTGTTCATGCGCACGGTCTGGGCTGTCATGGCCGAGCCGGCGATCTGGGCGATGCTGCGAAAGGCCATGGCTTACTGCCCAGCGATGGCTTTGGCCAGGCCCTTGAGCTTCATGTTGGTGAAGGTCAGGCTGGTCTGGAAGTCGGATGCGTTCTGCGAGAACAGCGACTGCTCCACGCCGAGCTCGACGGTGTTGCCGTCCTGCGAGGGGTGGTTGGGCACACGGTAGAGCAGATCGCCGTCGCCCGTGTCGAGCGCGAGGGCCCCCTCGCCGGCCTGGCGCTGGCCCAGGGATGCGGCGAAGTCGATGTCGCGCGCCTGGTAGCCCGGCGTGCTCTCGTTGGCCAGGTTCGATGCGATGATTTTGGTACGATCCGCCCGCAACCGCAGGGCATCGGCGTGCACGCCCAAGGCCTTTTCAAAGTGAATTCCCATGTTGATCCTCTTCTTCTGATGTCCATCAAGAACGTTCATGGCCGCTGGTGGGCCGGGGCCGCATGTGCGGTGCTGCTGTGGGGGCCTTTGGCCTTGTCTGCCGCGCCCTTGTCGGCACCGGCGCAGCGCGTGGAAGCCGCGGCACGCCAGTGGCTGGCCGAGCAGGCCACGGTCAAGGGGCTGGTGGCACCCCAGTTCGAGCTCAGCCTGGTTGAACGCGGCGGCACCGCGCCGGCTGCGGCGTGCGCCCAGGCCGTGGCCGTGGAGGCCGTGGAAACGCGGTACCTGAGCCGCATGCGCTTTGCCGCCACCTGCCCGGGCAACGCGGGCTGGCAGCGCGAATGGATCGTGCGGGCCGAGGTGTCCGCGCTCGTGGTCGTGGCGGCCGCACCGGTGCAGGCCAACCGGGCCATGGCCGAGGCCGACCTGGCGCAGGAGCGGCGCACCCTGGTCGACATGGCCGACGCCTTGCCGTCGATCGATGCGGCCGTCGGCCAGGCCAGCACGCGTGCGCTGCGCAGCGGCCAGGTGGTGTCGCCGCGCTGGCTGGTCCAGCCCCTGCTGCTCAAGCGCGGAGACAGCGTGAGCATCGTCGCGCGCAACGGCCTCATCGAAGTCCAGGTGCCCGGCGAGGCGCTGGAGCCGGGCCGGCGCGACCAGGTCGTGCGCGTGCGCAACAGCGGCACGGGCAAGGTGATCCGCGCGCGCGTCGTCGAGGCGGGTGTGGTGGAACCGGAGAGCATGGGGCAGCAGTCCATGGGCGATCAGTCCCGCGACTGAATCTGTTCGGCCAGGCGCACGAGCTTGGCCGCGTAGCCCGGGTCGGTGGCGTAGCCGCCGCGCGCCAGACCCTGGGCGAAGGCCTGGGCGTCGGCGCCGGTATTGAGCGCGGCGCGGTAGCGCGGGCTGCCTTGCAGCAGGCGCGCATAGTCGCCAAAGGCGCTGGCGTAGTCGGGATAGCTGCGGAAGGACTCGGTCTTCTTGAGCGCCGTGCCGTCCTCGTACTCGGTGGTCAGGGCCTCGGCGCGCGCGCCCTGCCAGCCGCTCTGGGCCTTGAGGCCGAACAGGTTGTGGGTGTTCTGGCCTGTGGCGTCGCGCAGCGGCTGCTGGCCCCAGCCCGATTCCAGCGCTGCATGGGCCGACACCAGATCGGCCGAGACCCCCAGGGTCTGCGCCGCCTGCCGGGCCCAGGGGGCGATGCTGGCCAGGAACTCCTGCTGCTGTGCGCCCAGGGACGAGGGGGCGCTGCCCGCCACTGCCGGCGCCGAGGCCTGTGCGCGGTGCACCCAGGCTTCGGGGCGCATGGCGGGCAGGGCGTCACCGGGCCAGCCCTGCTCGATCACCCGCTGCACCTCGGCGTGGGCCTGGCGGAACACGGCCGCGAAGGGGCCGCCCTGGCCCAGGCCCTGCGCGGGCAGGGGCGGCGGCGCCACGGCGGGCATGGCGATGCGCGCCAGCGTGGTGTCAGGCCTGAGCATAGGTGTCTTCTTCCTTGCCGCGCAGCACGCGCTGCAGGATGGCCTGCTGGTCGGTCACCAGGCGGCCGTTGCGGCTGTTGCGCTCCTTGCAGTCGCGCACCAGCTGCTCCAGGGCCTGGCTGCGCGTACGGACCACGCCGCGCGTGGCGGGTGGCAGGCGCTCGATCAGGGCGTCCAGCGTGGCCGGGTTCTGCGGCGACAGCAGCTGCACGAGCAGCGCACTGCGGCGCTCGCGGCGCTGGTCCAGCTCGGCCACCAGGGCCAGGATGCGCTCGTTCAACTCCAGCAGGCCGGCGCTGTCGTGCCGCAGCGCGGCCGTGAACTGCTCCTGCAGCAGCGCCTGGAGGCTGCGGTAGCGCTGCAGGTCGGCGTCCATGTCGGCCACGAACTGTGGCAGAAGGCCGGGGCGGCTCATTCGCGCCCTCCGTGGTAGCGCGTGATCAGCCCCGCGAGCTTGCCGGCGTCGAAGCGGATCTCGCCGCGTGCCAGCGCATCGCGCACGGCGGCGACCTTGGCCTCGTCGATCTCGGGCAGGGCGCGCAGGGCAGACTGGGCCGCCTCGAGCACGCCCGAGGCGCGCGTGGGTTCATCGGGCGAAGCGGCGGCCTGCGCGGGGGCCGCGGCGCTGGTGTCTGCGACGGGCGCGGCGGCGGGCAGTGCGGTGATGCCGGTGGAGGTGATTTTCATGCGGGGGCCTCGGATTCTGGTTTCCATGGCGTTCAGCGGGCGCTCAGGGTTTCGCGCAGCGCCGTCAGGGACTCGCGGTTCGGCACGGTGGAGTCCACGCCGGGCAGCAGGGGCGTCACCGTTTCGGGGGCACCGAACATGGCCGCCATGTGACGTGCATGCTCGGTCGTGAGGACCAGCAGCTCGATGCGGCGGTTGGTGTCGGCCTTGGGGTCCTTGGTGTCGAAGGGCGCGCGGTCGGCCATGCCCACGGTCTGCAGCGTGGTGCCGGCGGGCATGCCGCCGGCCAGCAGGTGGTAGCGCGCCGCGATGGCGCGGTTGTTGGACAGCGTCCAGTTCGAGACCGGGCCCATGTCGCCGTCGGCGTAGGGCAGGGAGTCGGTGTGGCCCACGACGATGATCTGGTTTTCCATCTGCGCGAACACCGGGCCCATCTTGCGCAGCAGGCGCCTGAAGCGCTCGGTGGGGACCACGCTGCCGCGCTCGAACATGCCCTGCTTGTCGGTGTCGTGCAGCATCACGCGCAGGCCGAAGGGCGTGATGATGGCCTGCAGGTTGTTGGCCAGGCCGGCGTCCTCGCTCATGCGCATGAGGATGGCCGCCAACTGCCGCAGGTCGGCCGCCGTGTCGTAGCGCACCGGGGCCGCGCCGGGCTGCAGGCCCTGGCCGCCGTTGGTGAAGGCCTGGCGGGGCTGGCGCACCACGCCCTGCGCAGGCACGGGCTCGCGCGGGATCAGGCTGCCCTGGGCCGTGGTGAAGGTGTGGATCTTGTGGCCCGCACCTTCGTCGAACATCTTGCCGCCCGTGGTGCGCAGGATCTCTTCGCTGCGCTCGGCGTTGCGCGAGGCCAGCAGCCACAGTACCAGGAACAGGCACAGCAGGGCCAGGCAGAAGTCGGCGAAGGCCACCTTCCAGGCGCCCCCGTGGGCCTCGTCGTGCGCCTTGCGCGAGACGCGCTTGACGACGGTCGGGTGGTGGCCGTCGCCCTTGCCGGCCTTGCTGGCGTTGCCATCAGCTTGCACGGCGTTCTCCGGGCGTGCGGTCGGCGGCGTCCGCGTTCTGCATGTTGTCGATCCAGCTTTCGAGCAGTGCGAAGCTGGGCTTGATGTTCAGCTGTACGAGGCGGCGGCCGGCGTCGATGGCCAGCAGCGGCGGCTTGCCCGAGACATGGGTCACGAGCACCACCTTGACCGATTCCAGCGCCGCCAGCTCCTCGTGCACGATCTGTTTCATCATGTTCGCCAGCGGGTCGAACAGCGCATAGCAAAAGAAGATGCCGATGAAGGTGCCGACCATGGCCGCGGCCACCATCACCGCGATCTCGGCGGTGCCGGCGCCGTCGGCGACCGAGCTCATCGCCATCACGATGCCCAGCACCGCGGCCAGGATGCCGAAGCCCGGCATGGCTTCGGCGATCTTGCCCAGCGACTTGGCGGGCTGCGACAGCTCCTCGTAGATCGCCTCCAGCTCCTGCTCCAGCACACCCTCCAGCTCGTGGGCGTTGATCTTGCCCATGGCCATCAGGCGGAAGTTGTCGACGATGAAGTGCAGCAGCTTGGGCTCTTCGAGGATCAGGGGGTAGCGCTGAAACAGCTCGCTCTCGTGGGGCGCCTCGACGTGGGCGTCCAGGGCCTTGAGGCCTCCGGCAGCGGTCTGCAGCAGCTCGTACATCAAAAGCAGCAGCTGGCGCTGGAACTCCTCGCCGGGCTTCTTGCGGCCCACCACCTTCTTGAGCTGCAGCAGCATTTCCGAGAGCACATGCTTGGGGTTGCCCAGCACGATGGCCCCCAGGCCTGCACCCAGGATGATCAGCAGCTCCACCGGCTGCCAGATGACCTTGAAGCTGCCGCCGTGCAGCATGAAGCCGCCGAACACACAGCCTAGAACGATGATGATGCCGACAAGGGCTTGCATGGGATGGGTCTTCTGGGTGGGGGGTCAGGCGTCCTGCAGGAAGGCTTTCATCTTCCGCAGGGCGCCCTTGTTGATCTGGCACACGCGTGCGTCGGTGAGTTCGAGCACGGCGGCGATTTCCTTGAGGCTGAGATCGAACTCGTAGTACAGCTGGACCACGCGCTGCTCGCGTTCGTCCAGCGTGCCCAGGGCCTGCTCCAGGCTGCGGCGGTCCATCAAGGCCTCTTCGGGGCTCAGGCTGGCCGAAGGCATGTGGGTGAGTTCCTGCAGGATCTCGTCGAAGCTCACGAGCATCTCGGCGTTTTCCGCCAGGCGGTACTCCTGCAGCTCGGCGGCCGTGATGCTCAGCGCAGCCATGATGTCGCTGTCGCTGGGCGCACGGCCCAGGCGGCGCGTGAGGGCGCGCACGGCATCGCGCATGCGGTGGCTGTCCTGGCGCACGGAGCGCGGGCGCCAGTCCTGGCGGCGCAGCTCGTCGAGGATGGAGCCGCGGATGCGGATCGAGGCATAGGAGCCGAACTTCCCGTCGGGTGCCCCGCCATAGCGGCGCAGCGCGTCGAGCAGGCCCAGAAGGCCGATCTGTTCCATGTCCTCGCGGTCCACGGCCGCGCCGATCTGCGACGTCAGCTGGCGCACGATCCGCTTGACCAGCGGGGCGTAGGCCAGCAGATGGCGCTGCTCATCGGCGGCGCTGCAGGTGGCAGCGGCGCCGTGAACTTCGGCATAACCCATGTACATGTCCATGAGGCGGGTTTATTCGATGATCAGCTTGCCGATCAGGGCCTCGACGAAGGGCTGCTCCTTGCGGTCGCGCTCGTAGCTCGCCTGGTAGGCCGCATTGATGTCTGCCGCCAGCTCCGTGATGGTCATCTTGGAGGCCTTCTCGAGCGGGTAGGTCGACAGCGCCGAGACCGCCACGCTGCGCAGCAGCGGCAGGTGCTCCTTCACGATGCGCTCCTTCTCCGCCGGGGCCTTGAACACCAGGTCCACCGCGAGGTAGTGCGCCATCGGTTCCCCCGCCTGGCCGCGCAGCATCACGATCACCTTGTCCAGGCTGATGTACTTGTATTCCTGCTTGTCGTAGACCGGCTTGGCGGGCGCCTGCGCGGTGTCGTCGGCCGGTGCGCGGCCCTTGAGCCACCACCAGGCGCCGCCTCCGCCCAGGCCGGCCATGGCCAGCGCCAGCAGAGAGAAAACAATGAGTTGCCGTGTCTTGGTCATGGGATCAGCCCGGGAAGGTCATGGGTTCAAACGCCTGTGGCACCTGGCCGCGTTCGGCTTCAGCCAGGGCCTGACCCGGGCCCTGGGCATCGGGGGCGTCGTCCCGGGCCTGGCGGCCGCGGCCGTCGTGCTCGCGCGGTGCGTGCTGGGCGATCGTGACCGTGACGTCGCCGGTCTGGCGTGTGGCCAGGTCGCCGCGCAGGCTGTCGCTGATGGCCTGCAGCTGGCGCACCACATCGCTGTGCGTGGCGCTCAGGTGGATCTGCAGGCCGGCGCCATCGCGGCGCACGCTGATCTCGAGCTGGCCTTGCATGGGCGGGTCGAGGCGGATCTGGGCGCGCTCCGTACCGCGCCGGATCTGCCAGTGGATGCGTTCGCCCAGGGCCTCGACCAGGTCGGTGGCCGTGGAGCCTTCGGCGCGTGCGCTCGGCGCCGCGGCGGGCGTGGACGGGAGGGGCGCGGCCAGGCCATCGGCCGGCGCGGGCGCCCATGCCGCCGTGGAGGCTTCGCGCGAGGCCGTGGTGGCGGCAGCCAGTACCTTCTCCAGCGGTGCCGCCACGGCCTCTATCGGGCTGGCCGTCGTGGCTGGCACCTGTGCCGCTGCGGTCTGCGGGGCAGCGGCGGGCTGTGGCGAAACTGCTTGCGGTGCCGTAGACGCTTGCAGCAGGGCGGCGGCAAAGGCGGGTAACGCCTCTTGCACCGGGGCAGGGGCCGCGAGCGGGGTCGCCAGGGCTGCTGCGGGCGTGAAGGACGTGGAGGGCGTAGAGGAGGGCACCACGGAGGCCGGGGACATGGCCGCGGCGACATCCGGGGAGGCCACCGCATTCAGCAGGGCCAGGCCATGCGGCTGGAAGGCCGGGGTGCTTGCGATGGGGGCGAACAACGGGGTCAGCAGCGCAGCCGCCGGCAGGTCCGCGGATGGCGGCTGCTCATCGGGCGCCTCGGCCAGGCTGTCGCCAGCGGGGAATTCGGCCACAGGGATGGGCAGGGCCAGCGGGGGCACTGGCGCGGCGGGCGCGCTGCCGGCCTGCAGCGGCAGGGCGGCCCACAGGGCGGGTTGGGCGGTCTGCTGCAGGGCCTGGAAGAACGCTGCGCCCGCGGGCATGCCCGGGGCCGGTGTTCCCGGTGCGGCGGGCAGCAGGGCCTGGGGGGCGGCGGCGGAGGGCAGCGGCAGGGTGCCGGGCAAGGCCTGGGTCAGGGAAAGGCTCATGTCGTGGACTCGTTCATCTCGCCGTGGGCGGCATAGGCCATCCAGCCGTCCTTGTGGGCACGCAGTTCCTCCAGAGCGCGCTGCAGCTGTTCGGTGGCGGTGTTGCACAGGGCATGGGCCTGCTGGTGGGCCTGCTGCAGCTCGCGCAGGGCCTGGCGTTCGGCGGGCGCGCGCACCTGGTCCGCAGCCAGCGGGGCGAGCAGGGCCGCGAGCTCGCGGCTGGTGTGGGCCAGCGCGTCCCAGTCGCGCGCCAGGCTGCCTTCGCGCAGGCGCCGGGCCAGCGCGAGCATGTGCCGGGGATCAGCCATGGGCGGCCTGCACGTTCTGCCAGCCATTGCGGATGGTGGTGAGCAGGCCCACCACTTCGTCGACCATCTCGGCCTGCAGCTCCAGGCCGGCCTTGTGCAGGCGCCAGGCACAGTATTCGTAGAGGCGGCCCAGGTTGGCCACGACCTCGCCGCCGCTGTCGAAGTCCAGCGCGCTGGACAGGCCGTTGAGGATGTCCACGCACTTGTCCAGGCTGCGCGCCTTGAGCTCGTAGCGCCGCCCCTCGATGTGGCCCCGCGCGCGCGCCAGCTCTTCGAGCAGGCCGTCCATGAGGATCATGACGAGCTGCACGGGCGAAGCGTTGGCGGTTTGCGCGTTCAGGTTGACGGCGTGGTAGCTGCGGTAGGCGTCGTAGTCCATGGAGGGGTGGGGGCGCGGTCAGGCCGCCCCGAGGTTGCTGAGCAGGCTGCTGTTGTCGCCCATGAGCGACTGCAGGTTCTGCAGTTGGGTGAATTGCGCGAGGTAGCGCTTGTAGGCCATGTCGTACTGGTTATCCAGGCGGGTCTGGCGCGCCGTGAGGCCCCGTTGCTGGGTATCGAGCGAGGCCTTGCGCTGCTGGATATGGCCCTTGCTGGTGTCGGTCCAGCCCTTGACGGCGTCGTTCAGGGCGCCCAGCACGCCGCTGGAGCCGCTCAGGCTGGTGTTGCCCAACAGTTTGTCCAGGCCTTCGGGATGGGCGGCCAGGGTTTTTTGCAGCTTGGTGCTGTCCAGCGACATGTTGCCGCTGCGGTCCGTGCTGATGCCGAACTGGGACAGGCTCATGCCGCCATGGCTCTGGCGCAGCACCGAACTCATGCGGTCGCGCAGCGCGCGCAGGCCGGAATCGGACGCAAAGGCCGCCCGGGTGCTGCCGTCTGCGCCCAGGGCCGTGAGCTCGTCCAGGGTCTTTTCGAGCGCGTTGTAGGCATCGACGAACTTCTGCACATTGGCCGTGGTGCCGCTGTCGTCGTTGCCCACCGTCACGACCAGCGGGCTGTCGGCCGGCTGCATGGCTTTGGTCAGTGTCAGTGTGACGCCGTCGATGGCCGTCACCGTGTTGGATGCCTGCTGCAGCCGGGTGCCGGTGGTCGCGTCGCCGAACAGGTAGACCACCGCATCGCGGGCGGGCGAGAGCTCCTTGGCGGTGGACAGGGCCGTCTTGAGGGTGCTGGCAGGCAGCCCGCTGGTGTCCAGCGTGATGCGGCCGGCCTCGCCGGTCTTGCCGGACGACAGCACGAGCTGGGTCTTGCCGTCCACGGTCGCCGTGGCGGCCGTCACCTTGCCCTGGTTGTCGTTTGCCTGGTTGATGGCGCGGGCGATTTCGGTCTGAGAGATGGTGCCATCGTTGTCGGTGTCGGCCTGGGTCAGGGCCACGGTGAAGTCCGTGCCGTCCTGCAGCTTCACGACCAGGGGGCCGCCCAGCGAGACCGGTACGGCGGGCAGGTCCTCGAACGCGACCTGGTGCGGCGCGGCCACCTGCTGCACGAACACCGAATAATTGCCGGCCGGGGCCGATGCGCTGGCCGTGGCGCTGGCAAAGCCGGTGCTGCTCAGCGTGGTGGTGCGCTGCACCAGGCTCTTGCCGGTGCTGCCGGCCAGGCCGCCGAGGGCCGAGCTGAAGGCGCTCAGCGCCGATTGCAGCTTGGTCAGGGCCGTGCCGGTGGCCTGGGCGGCCTTGGTCTGCGATGTCAGCAGGCTCTGGGCGCGCGCGGTGTACGAGGTGGCCAGCTGGGTCGCCATCGTGCTGGGGGTGATGTCTGCCATGTCAGATTCCTCTCAAAACGGGTGAAAAAGGGCGGTCTGAGGCAGAAGGCGACACAAAGTCGCGCTTTATGAAATCGGTGCGGCAAGGGCTGGGGCTCATGCGGGCCTCCGCTGCCACATCAGGGTGGCCATCTCGTCCTGGCGTTTCTGTTCCTCGGCGTCCCGGGCCCGCTGCAGGTCCTGGCGCTGGCGTTCGAGCAACTGGTTCACCGATTCGTGCTGGCGCGAGGCGCTGGCCAGGGCCTGGCGTGCCACCGCCAGGTCGGCGTCGTGCAGGGCCAGGTCGTTGCGGTGCGTGTGCGCCAGCTGCATCACGCTGTGCTTGTAGTTGCCGCTGTTGAGGGCCGCCACCGCCAGGCCGGCGCCGCTGGCCCCCACATTGCGGGTCAGCGTGTCCAGGCGGTCCAGGTTGCGCTGGTAGCGCTCGCGCACGCGCTGCTTGCCGGCCACCTCGGCCTGCTGGCGCTCCACTTCGCGCTGGCGCAGCTCGGCCAGGCGGGCCAGGTTTGCGATGCTCTGCGCGGTCGCCGTCATGCCATCACCTCTTCGAGCCGGGCCAGGGTGTCGTGCAGGGGCGCGGCCTCGGCCGTGCCCTGGTGCAGAAAGGCCTCGATGCGCGGGTACAGCGCCACGGCCCGGTCGGTCACCGGGTCGGCGCCCGGCACATAGGCGCCCAGCGGCAGCATGTCGCGCACCTGGGCGTAGCGCGACAGCAGCTCCTTGAACTGGCGTGCGGCGCGCTGCTGCTCTGGCGTGCTGACCAGGGCCATGCAGCGGCTGATGGAGGCCGTGATGTCGATGGCCGGGTAGTGGCCGCGCTCCGCCAGGGCGCGCGAAAGCACGATATGGCCGTCCAGGATGGCGCGTGCCGTGTCCACCACGGGGTCCTGCTGGTCGTCGCCTTCGGCCAGCACGGTGTAGATGGCGCTCATGCTGCCCTGGGGGTTCTCGCCATTGCCTGCGCTCTCCACGAGCTGCGGCAGCAGGCTGAAGACCGAGGGCGGGTAGCCGCGCGTGGCCGGGGGCTCGCCCAGCGACAGCGCGACCTCGCGCCGGGCCATGGCGTAGCGCGTGAGCGAGTCCACGAGCAGCAGCACATGCTGGCCCTGGTCGCGGTAGTGCGCGGCGATCGTATGGCACAGCTCGGTGGCCTTGAGGCGCATCAGCGGGGATTCGTCGGCCGGTGCCACCACCACCACGGCGCGGGCCAGGCCGGCGGGGCCCAGCGAGCGCTCGATGAACTCGCGCACTTCGCGGCCGCGCTCGCCGATCAGGCCCACGACGACCACGTCGGCCACGGTCTGGCGTGTGATCAGGCCCAGCAGCACGCTCTTGCCCACACCGCTGCCGGCCATCAGGCCTACGCGCTGGCCCCGGCCCAGCGTGAGCAGGCCGTTGATGGCGCGCACGCCCACGTCCAGCGGCTGGTCCACAGGCCGCTTGCGCAGCGGGTTCACGTGCGGGGGGTGGGCGGGCAGGACATGCTCGCCGCCCAGGCGGCCCAGGCCGTCGATCGGTTCGCCCAGGCCGTTGACGATGCGCCCGAGCCAGCTCGGCCCGATCATCAGGTCCGAGCGGTCGGGAGCCGGCAGCACGCGGGCGCCCGTGGCCAGGCCCTCGGTCTTCTTGAAGGGCATGAGGTAGGACAGGTCCTCGCGAAAGCCCACGACCTGCGCGTCGATCCAGCCGCCTGCCGCGGTCTCGATGTGGCAGCGCTGGCCCGTGTGCAGCGCGCAGCCTGCGCTTTCCAGCAGCAGCCCCGATGCCCCCACGAGCCGTCCCGTGGGCGTGGCCACGGGCACGGCGCCCAGTTCCAGCTTGCGCAGCGCGGCGGCGATCATGGCGTGGCCTCGGCCGCGGCGGGCGCTGGTGCGTCGAGCAGCTGTGCGGACACCTGCTCCATCACGGCGGCCTGGCGCTGGCGGCAGCCGGCGTCGGCCTCGTGGTTGCCGGCATGCACATGGCATTCGCCGGGTTCGAGGCGTGGGTCGGGGCGCAGCTTCCAGCGCCGGGCGCCCTCGGGCTGCAGCTCGTGCAGGCGCTGGCATTCTTCGGGGTTCAGGTGCACCTGCACCTCTTCGTCGCTCACGCGCGGCAGGGTGGCCAGGGTCTCGTCGACCATGGCCAGCAGCTGCTGGGGTTGCAGGGCGAGTTCGCAGCGGATCACCTGGCGTGCCACCTTGGCCACCAGTTCCACCACTTCCTTGCGCATGGCGGCCTGGTAGTCGGCCTGCAGCTGCTGCAGCTGTTCGAGCGCTGCCTGCAGGGGCGCTCCGATCTGCGCGAGCCGGGCGCCGGCTTCCTCGCGGCCCTGGGCCGTGCCCTGGCTGCGGCCTTCTTCCAGGCCGGCCGCCAGGCCTTCCTGGTGGCCGCTGTGCCAGCCCGACTGCAGGCCCTCCTCGTAGCCCTTGGCCATGCCTTCCTGGAAGCCGTCGGCCACCAGGGACGCGTCGCCACCCGCGACCACCGGGGGGCGGTCGCGCAGCTGCGCCAGGGGCGGAAAGCGGTGCAGTCGCAGGTGCTGCTTCATTCGACGGTGGCTTCCGCGAACAGCTGGATCTGGATCTCGCCCGCATCGGCCAGGGCCTTGACCTGGGCCATGATCTCGCGGCGCGTCTGCTCCACGCGGCTCAGCGGCATGGGGCCGGCGCGGCGCAGCAGGTCCTCGAAGCTCTGGGCCTGGCGGCGCGGCATGGCGCGCAGGATGGCATCGCGCACCGAGGGCTCGGCACCCTTGAGCGCGATGGCCCATTGCTCGAGCGGGATGTCGTCGAGCAGGCGGATCAGCACGGCCTCGGTCTGGTTCGAGAGCATGAAGAAGTCGTACATGCGCACCTCGATGGCCGATACCACCTCGGGGTCGTGCGCGCGCAGCAGCTCGATCATGCTGCGCTTGTCGCCCGAGAGCCGGTTGATGATCTCCGCGACCTGGCGCGAGCCTTCGACGGTGGCGCTTTGCGTGCCCAGGTCGTCCAGGCAGCGCCCGACGATCTCTTCGAGCTCGATCAGCCATTCGCTCTCGATCTCCTGCAGCCGCGCCATGTTCAGCAGCACGTGGTCGCGGCTGGCTTCGGGCAGGGCCTCGATCACGGCGCTGGCCTGGGGGGGCGGCAGGAACGCCAGGAACACTGCCTGCATGCGCACATGCTCCTGGGCGATGCGCTCGGCCAGCCACTTGGGCGAGGCCCATTGCAGGCGCGCCATCTTGGGACGGATGGCGTCGCCGTAGATGCTGTTGAGCACGTTGCCCGCGATGTCGGCACCGAGCGCCAGGTCCAGCGAGCGCTTGAGGTAGGAGCGCGAGGCGCCGTGCACCCCGCTTTGCTCGCGGTAGTCGTCGAAGAAGCGCTGCATGGAGATGCGCACGGTCTCGACCTTGATGCCGCTCAGGCGCGACATGACCTGCGTGACCTCGAGCAGCTCCTCGCGCGAGAGACAGCGCAGCACGGCGGCGGCAGGCTCCTCGCCCATGCACAGCAGCACGATGGCGGCCTGCTCCAGCGGGCCGCTGGTGGTATCGCCCTGGGCAGCGATCGGGGGGTCAATTCGGGTGGCCATGTTTCTGAATCCACTGTTTCACGACTTCGGCCACGCGCTCGGGCTCCTTCTCGGCCAGCACGCGCAGGTGGCTCACCATCACATCCACGGGCGAGCCGGGGGGCGGCAGGTCGTAGTCTTCGAGCAGGGGCACCACGGGCATGGCGCCAGGGCCGGCCACCGCGGCAGGGCTGGCGACGGCGACGGCAGGCGCAGTGCCGCCCTCATCGAGCGGCACCACGGGCGTCAGGGCGGGCGCCTGGCCCAGGGCCAGCGGCGCCGGGGCTGCCAGGCGCTGCTGGGTGCTGCGCACCAGAGGACGCACGACGAAGAAAAAGGCCAGTACCGCTGCCAACAGGTAGACCAGCGGCATGCCCCAGTCGACGACGGTGTCGCGCTGCTGCCACCAGGGTTGCGGCGCAGGCGGGGCGCGGAAGGCCAGGGCCGAGACGATGAGCTGGTCGCCGCGCTCGGCATTGATGCCCAGGCCGTTGTGCAGGATCTTCTCGATGTGGGCCAGCTCGGGGGCGCTCCAGCCGGCGGTGGCGCCCTTGGGGGCGACGGCGGTGTTGAGCACCACCGACACGTGCAGCTTGCTCAGGCGGCTGCGGCTGCGCTTGATCTGCTTGATGCTGCGGTCGTAGGCGTACTGGCGCGTGGTGGCGTTCTTGCGGGCCGTGTTCGCGTTGGCGGCGTTCGGGTCGGCGGGCGGGGTTGCGGCCGGGTCGGAGTTGACGGGGCGGTTGCTCAGCGAGCCGGGCACGCCGATGGCGGCCAGGGCGCGGTCTTGCTCGTCGCGCACCGCCTCGGCGGTCACGCGCGGGTCGGTGCCGAATTTTTCCTGGGTTTCCTCGATGCGGTCCTCGTCCACCTCGGCGGTGACGCTGGCCTTGAAGTTGTCTTCGCCCAGCACGGGCGCGAGCAGCTCGCGGATGCTGCGCAGCGTGGCATCGCGGTGGCGCGCAGCGGCCTCGCCGCCGTTCAGGGCATCCAGGCCCTGGCTCAGGTCCACATGGGCCGAGAGCAGGTTGCCGCTCTGGTCCACCAGTTGCACGCGCTGGGGCGAGAGACTGGCCACGCTGCCCGCCACGAGGTTGACGACGGCGGCGATCTGCTCCGGGCCGAGGCGACGGCCGGGCTTGAGCGTGAGCATCACCGAGGCCGAGCTTTGCGTGCCATCGCTGATGACGAACGAGGTCGACTTGGCGATGGACAGGTGCACGCGGGCCGACTCCACGGCATCGAGCGCGCCGATGCTCTGCGCCAGCTCACCCTCCAGGCCGCGGCGAAAGCGCACGTCCTGCACGAACTGGCTCACGCCGAGCGGGTCGTTGCGGTCCATGAGCTCCAGGCCGGCGGGCAGCTTGGCGGTCACGCCCTTGGCGGCCAGCAGCATGCGCACCTTGCCCAGCGATTTCTCGGGCACCAGCACCTGGCCGCTTTCGGGATGGATGCGGTAGGGGATCTGCTCGGCTTCGAGCACCGACATCATGTCGGCCGCAGCCACCTTTTCGCGCGCACCGAACACCGGCTTGTACCCGGCCTCGGCGTTCCACAGGAACATCAGCACCACGGCCGTGAGGCCGGCGGCCAGCAGGACCAGGGGGGCGAGGTTTTTCACGAAGGCCGGCGCAAGGCGGGGCAGGCCGCCCGCGCGCAGGCGTTCCCAGCCGGATTTCAGGGTGGTGGCATTCACGCGAACGACTCCGGTGCGCTCTTACAGCGGCAGCTTGACCAGGTCTTCCATGGCGCCCATGACCTTGTTGCGCACCTGCATCAGCATGGAGAACGACAGGCTGGCTTCCTGGCTGGCGAGCATGGCGCCCACGAGGTCGTCGCTGGCGCCGCTGTCCACCTCGGCCATCTTCACCCCCGCATCGTGGTCTTGCTGGTTGACGGAGTGCACCGCCGCCATCATGCGGTCCGCAAAGCCGCCGGCCCCGGGGGCGGCGTCGGCGTCGCCCGTGGCTCCCAGGATCGGGGTCGGGGCGCTCAGGGTGCCCAGTGGGGCCTGGATCTGGCGCAGGTCGGCCTGGATCAGGGCAGCGGTGGCTTGGCTCATGGGGAATGCATCCTTGAAAAATCGCCGTGCAAACGGGCCTGCAGGTGGATGTCACCAGGCCAATGGTTGCAATTTGTTCTTCATTGTAAGTGAGATTTTACAAATGATGCGTAAAAATCATCAAAAAACCAACGATGCGAATTTTCTGGCTCTTTGTTGCGCTGCTTGCTCCCGGTTGAGGGGGTGTGTTTGAGAAATGGTGGCCTCATGGGGTCGCTTTTAAGGGTTTTCCATAGGAAAATGGTGCCAAGTTGGATGAATTGTTGATTTCTCAGTAGCATGTGTATCTGTTGCACATGGCTTCTCGCTCCGCAGGGGGCACAAAGGTGAGGGGCCGCCTGGAGCGGTGACGCAGCGATGCAGTACGGATTCGAGCTGGCGGTGGTGGGGGGGCTGGTCTTGGTGGCAGGCGGCTGGGGGATTTCCGTCTACCTGGGCCTGCGCAGGGCGCGCCTGGCGCTGGAGCAGGCGCAGCAGACGCTGGCTGAGCGCAATGAGTTCCTGGGCATGATGGCCCACGAGATGCTGACCCCGTTGCAGACGCTGATCAGCTCGGTCGAACTCATCGAGCTCAGCGGGCACCTGCCTTCGGACGACCAGGCGTTTCGCCGCCTGCGCCGCAGCGCCCAGCAGCTGGAGGCGCAGATGAACGACACGGTGGAGTTTGCGCGCCTGAGTGGCGGGCGGTTGAAGGTCTCGCCCATGCTGTTCCAGCCCGACCTGATGATGCGCATCATCGTCGCCGAATACGAGGAGGCGGCGCGCGAGCGCGGGGTGCGGCTCGAGGTGTGCGTGGATCCCGAGCCCTGTCCGCGGGTCATCACCGACCCCGCGCGGCTGCGCCAGATCATCACCAACCTGATTTCCAACAGCGTGAAGTACGCCAACCCGGGCGAGGTGCTGTGCTCGGTGCAGGTGCAGGAGGCGCCCGCCCAGGTCACCATCGCCGTGATGGACCGCGGGCCGGGCTTCGATGCTGCGGTCGATGTATGGGCGCCCTTCGTGCGTGGCAGCAAGACGCAGCAGGGCGCGGGCCTGGGCCTGGCGGTGGTCAAGCTCATGTCCGACCTGCTGCAGGGCACGGCCCGGGTGGTGAGCCGGGTGGGCGAGGGCACGGCCTTCATCGTGCAGATTCCGGTGGAGATCGAGCGCACCCAGGAGGTCCGGGCGGCGGTGCCGACGTCACGGCGCCAGCGCGTGCTGGTGGTCGACGACAACGACGATGTGCGCCAGGGCCTGCTGGCCATGCTGCAGGCCCTGGGGGCCCAGGCGGAGGGGGCTGCGAGCGTGGCCCGTGCCTTGCAGATGCTGCAGACCACCCGGTACGACGGCCTGGTGCTGGACCTGTGCCTGCACGATGGCAGCGGCTATGACGTGGCCCGTGCGGCGCGCCAGCCCGGGGGGCTGAACGTCGAAACGCCCATTGTGGCGCTGTCGGCCTACCACGAGAGCGATGCCGAGGGGGATCTGCTGCTGGCTGCGAAGTTCGAAAAACCGATTTCGGTGGCGCGCCTGCGCTCCGCCATGCAGCACTTCGCCTGAGCCGGCCCTAGCTGCTTTCGCCCAGAAGCTGCTTGACCTGGGAGATCAGGAGGGCCAGGCGAAAGGGCTTTTCGATCACCTGGATGCGCAGGGTCAGCGCCATGCGCGCAATCTCTTCCTCGGCCGCATTGCCCGAGGCGATCGCTCCGGTGGTCAGGATCAGCGGGGCGGTGGGCTGGGCGCGGCGGATGGCGCGCAGCGCATCGGCGGCGGTCTGGCCACCCAGCCACCAGTCCACGACATAGGCGTCGAACGGCGCAACGGCCGCCTCGTAGGACAGGTCCGCGGCCGAGGCGAAGGTGCTCGCATGGTAGCCCGAGCGCGTGAAGGCCTCCTGGAGGTTGGCGGCCAGGTCGGCGGAGTCCTCCAGGATGGCGATGCGTGGCAGTGGGCGTTGCAGGGGGGTGATGGACAGGTGCAGCACCCGGTGCCGCGGTGCCGTGGCCGGGGCGTCGGCATAGGCTTGCACGCGCCACTCGCTGCCATCGCGTGTGGCCACCAGCTCGCAATGCTCATGGGGGCCGAGTTCGGTGCCCAGGGTGGCCATGCAGGCCAGGCTGCGTGCGCCCATCTGCATCTGGGCAGCCACGGCATCTGCGGATTCGCGCTGCGCCTGGCTGGGCTGGTTGCTCAGCGGGGTGCTGACATCCACCTGGAAGTACTGGGCCAGGGCCAGCAGGTCGGCGCTGGAGAAGGAGCCGTCCTGGAACTTGCGGAACGCGCCCGAACGCGACAGGCCCAGGATGACCGCCAGCTGGGAGGAATGCTTGTGCCGCGGCCAGCCCTGCGCACTGAAGAAGGCGTGCAGGCGGCGCGAGATGACGCTGGTGGGTTGCTGCTCCTCGCCGGCGAAGTCGCCGGCGGCTGGGTCGTGCGGATCGGAATGCTTGGGCTCGATCATGGTGTTTTGCCTTGGGTGCAGCAAATTGGCGACAAAAAGTAACGACTTCTTAAGAAGCGATCCCAAAACTGGACAATTTTGTTTCTGCCTGTAAAATGTTGCGTAAATTGCACTCAAATGCGCAAACAGGTCGGAAGGGGCCATGCTCCGTCCGACCTGCTGCTGTTCTGGATGCAGACCAATATAGCCCAACTG
This sequence comes from Acidovorax sp. FW305-C-20-28, assembly GCF_058783375.1. Lineage (NCBI taxonomy): Bacteria > Pseudomonadati > Pseudomonadota > Betaproteobacteria > Burkholderiales > Comamonadaceae > Acidovorax > Acidovorax sp. FW305-C-20-28. The sequence continues at coordinate 83,663 of NZ_JBYSYM010000012.1, forward strand.
GCCGGGTCAAGGCCGTAATCGTTGTCCTACACGCAGCATTGTTCAACTCTCATCGGTTTGGCTTGATATGACGCAATCCGCGCAGTACTCGGCTGCGCTCCATCCCGTCCTGGACGCACGCACCCTGGGGCGGCCGGTGCACCTGCTGGCGCCGTTTGCGCGCAAGTTCGGTGCCGACCTGTCGGACCTGCTGCGCCAGGGCATGAACCGGCGCTATGGCACGCGCCTGGCCGTAGCCGAGGCGCGCATGGCGCACCGCCCTGCCAGCCCGTCACCACGCTGGCAGGTGTATGGCCTGGCGCAGGGGCGCATGGGGGTGGCGGTGGAGCGCGAGCTGCTGTTGCGCCTGCTGCACTGCCGCTATGGCGTGGGCAGCGGCGCGGTGCTGGATCCGGCGACCATTCCCTTCACGGCCACCGAGGACCGGCTGGCGCGCCGGCTCGGCGAGGACCTCGTGGCGGCCCTGGCGCAGCGTGTGCAGGCCGGCCTGGCGGCGCTGGCCATGGGGCCGCAGCCGGACAGCGAAGGCGACGCTGCGGTGCAATGGCTGGCGCAATCGCGCGATGCCGTGGGGGCCTGGTCGCTCGTGCTGACCGTGGAGGAGCCCGGCTGGGGCCTGCGCTCCGAAGTGCAGATCGGTCTGGACGACGCCTGGATGGAGCGCCTGCTGGCCCAGCTGACCACCGGCCGCTCCCAGGCCCGGCGCGAGCGCCTGCATGCCGAAACCCGCCCGCTGGCGGGGCGCATTCCCCTGCGCCTGTCGGCGCGCCTGCTGCGCCGGCGCATGACGCTGGGCGAGGTGATGGACCTGCGCCCGGGCGATGTGATTCCGGTCAGCTTCCAGACGGCCGATGTCCTGATCAAGGATTCGCGCCTGTTCACCGCCACGGTGGCAGAGCACAAGGGTGGGCTGTGGCTCACCGCATTCAACGACGCAGCCTGACGCTGGCGAGCTACTCCCATGAGCCAAGACAACCCCGGATTCGACACCCTGCTGGACGAGCTTCCTCCCCACCTCGCGGACGAGGACCTGCCGCTGGCCGAGGCCCCTGTGGCCGCGCCGCAGCGCCCGCGCCGCGATTTCGCGCAGATGCTGCGCAAGATCCCGGTCACGCTGACGCTGGAGGTGGGCTCGGCCGACATCACGCTCGACCAGGTCATGGCCCTGCAGCACGACAGTGTGGTGGAGCTCGATGCCGTGGCGGGCACGCCGCTCGTGATCAAGGTCAACGGCACGCCGATCGGCCGTGCCGAGGTGGTGGTCGCCGGCGAGAACTACGGCCTGCGCGTGATCGAGCTGGCCGATCTGGACCTGCTGTCGATCGACGCTCCGAACTGAGCCGGAGCACCTTGCCATGACCTTGCGACGAACGGCCGGATGGGCCGCTGTGGTCCTGCTCGCCCTGGCGCTGGGCGGGGCGGATACGGCCTGGGCCGCCAACACGGTGCCGCTGATCAGCGTGGGGGCCAAGGGGGCCCAGACCGAGTTCACCGTGAAGACGCAGGTCCTGGTCATCATGACGCTGCTCGGGCTGCTGCCCGTGCTGATGCTGATGATGACCAGCTTCGTGCGCTTCGTGATCATCCTGTCGCTGCTGCGCCAGGCCCTGGGGTTGCAGCAGGGCCTGCCCAACCGCATCGTGACGGGCGTGGCGCTGATCCTGACCCTGCTCGTGATGCGGCCCGTGGGCGAGAACATCTGGACCAATGCCTTCGTGCCCTATGACCAGGACAAGATCGGCCTGGAGCTCGCACTGAAACGCGCCGAGGAGCCGCTCTCGCGCTTCATGCTCGCGCAGACCAGCAAGAGCGCGCTGCAGCAGATCTCGGGCCTGGCCGGCGAGGCCCCGGTGGCCGAGCCCGCGCAACATGCCTTCACCGTGAAGCTCGCGGCCTTCGTGCTCAGCGAGCTCAAGACCGCCTTCCAGGTGGGCTGCATGCTGTTCATACCGTTCATGGTGGTCGACCTTGTCGTGGCCTCGGTGCTCATGGCCATGGGCATGATGATGCTGTCGCCGCTCGTGATCTCGCTGCCGCTCAAGCTGCTGCTGTTCGTGCTGGTGGACGGCTGGACGCTGACCGTGAACACGTTGATTACCAGTGTGCGGGCGTATTGATGGACTCCCCCCTGAGTCGCTTCGCGCCATCCCCCCAGAGGGGGGACGCCCCCAGTGCGGCGGGGCGGCCCTTGCACGGGGGCGCTGGCGTCGGCCGCGCCGGTCTCATTGCGCGTGGACCATGCGTCGCTGAAATTCCGGGAGGGAGCCCATGCTGACGCCTGAAATCGCGGTCGATCTGGTCAGTGAGAGCCTGCACCTGGTGATGCTGCTGGTGGCGGTGCTGGTCGTGCCGGGGTTGATCGTGGGGCTGATCGTGGGGATCTTCCAGGCCGCCACGCAGATCAATGAGCAGACGCTGAGCTTTCTGCCGCGCCTCCTGGTCACGCTGCTGGCGGTGATTGTCGGCGGCCGCTGGATGGCGGGGCTGTTGATGGATTTCTGCGTGGAGATCTTTCAGCGCGCCGCCACGCTGGTGGGTTAGCTGCGCGGGTCTGCCATGGACGCTGTCTTTCCCGGCCTGCTGGCCCAGCTGCTGGCCCTGTGGTGGCCGTTCTGCCGCGCCATGGCGCTGCTCAGTGCCGCGCCCATCCTGGGCGATGGCAGCGTGCCCGTGACGCTGCGGCTGCTGTTGTCCCTGGTGCTGGCCGTGGTGTTGATGCCCGTGGCGCGGCCGGTGGTGGAGATCGATCCGCTGTCGCTGCACGCGGTGGTGGCCACCATCGAGCAGGCGGCCATCGGTGGCCTGCTGGGGCTGGCGCTGCACTTCACCACCTCGGTGATCATGGTGCTGGGCTACCTGGTGTCGAGCCAGATGGGCTTGTCGATGGCCACCATGAACGACCCGCTGTCGGGCATTTCCTCGGACGTGGTGTCCAGCCTGCTGTCGGTGCTCGGCATGCTGGTGTTCTTCTCCATGGACGGCCACCTGCTCGTCACGCAGGTGATGGGCGCGAGCTTCCAGCAGTGGCCTGTGGGTGGGGGCATCCATGTGCCGGCCCTGCGCACGGTGGCGTTCAATGTGGCCTGGGTGTTCTCGGCGGCCTTGCTGCTGGCCCTGCCGGTGGTGCTGGCGACCTTCGTGGTGCAGCTGGGTTTCGGCTTTCTCGCGCGCGTGGCGCCGACCCTGAACCTGTTCGCCCTCGGGTTCTCCGTGGTGACCTTGTTCGGCCTGGTCATGCTGGCACTGCTGGTGCGCTACCTGCCCGAGCACTACCTGCGCATGACCACCCAGGTCCTCGAGATGCTGCGCCTGAGCATGCTGGAGCGCCGCTGATGGCCGAATCCTCCAGCGGCGACAAGACCGAAAAGCCTTCGGCGCAGAAGCTCAGAAAGGCCCGCGAGCAGGGCCAGGCCGCCCGCTCCAAGGACCTGGTGACCGCCGTGGGCATCGTGGCCAGCCTGTACCTGCTGGTCTGGCTGATGCCGGGCTACCTGCAGGACTTCCGCCAGATCTTCCACTACAGTCTGGCCCACCTGGAGGGCGACGGCGCGCTGGACAACGCCTGGTCCATGCTCTTTCTGGCGGCAGCGCTGCTGGTGCTCAAGCTCGTGGCGCCGTTCGCACTCATGCCGCTGTTGCTGCTGCTGGCCTCCCTGGTCCCGGGGGGCTGGGTGTTTTCATCGGAGAACCTGCTGCCCAAGTTCAGCCGGCTCAATCCGCTGGCCAACCTGGGGCGTTTGTTCGGTGGCAAGCACCTGGCGGGGGTGGTGGCGTCGGTGCTCAAGGCCGCCTTGCTGTCGGCCGTGCTCTGGTACCTGTGCACCCGCACGGCCGCCGACTACCTGCGCCTGCAGGGCATGGCCCTGGGCGATGCCCTCGCGCAGGGCTGGGACATGGCGCTCTCCGGCGTGTTCGCCATGGCCCTGGTGTTCGTGCTGTTCGGCCTGATCGACCTGCCCGTGCAGGTGTTCTTCTTTCTGCGTGGCCAGCGCATGAGCAAGCAGGACCAGAAGGAGGAACACAAGAGCAACGAGGGCCGCCCCGAGGTCAAGCAGCGCATCCGCCAGTTGCAACGCCAGCTGTCGCGGCGCAGCGTGCGCTCGGCCGTGCCCACGGCCGATGTGGTCATCGTCAACCCCGAGCACTATGCCGTGGCCTTGAAGTACGACGAGCGCCGCGCCCAGGCGCCCTTCGTGGTCGCCAAGGGGGTGGACGAGATGGCGCTGTTCATCCGCGAGGTGGCGCGCGAGCACCGCGTGGAGGTGGTGAGCATGCCGCCGCTGGCGCGCGCCGTCTACCACACCAGCCAGGTGCACCAGCAGATCCCGATCCCGCTGTACACGGCCGTGGCCCTGGTGCTGAACTATGTACTGCAGCTCAAGGCCTTCAAGGCCGGCCAGCGCCCCCATGAGCCCCGCCCGCCCACCGACGTGGCCGTGCCCACCCATCTGTCGACCCCCGATTCGCCATGAACTTCCTGCCGCCTGCACTGCGCGACCTGCTGCGCCGCTACAGCTTTGCCTCGCCCCTGATGCTGCTGGCCTTGCTGGCCATGATCATCCTGCCGCTGCCGCCAGCGCTGCTGGATGTGCTGTTCACGTTCAACATCGTGCTGGCCATCGTGGTGATACTGATCAGCGTCTCGGTCAGCCGGCCGCTGGAGTTCTCCACCTTCCCGACCATCATCCTGGGCACCACGCTGATGCGCCTGGCGCTCAACGTCGCGTCCACGCGCGTGGTGCTGCTGCACGGCCATGAGGGCACGCACGCGGCGGGCCAGGTGATCGAGGCCTTCGGCAATGTGGTGATCGGCGGCAACTTCGTGGTCGGCCTGGTGGTGTTCGTCATCCTGATGATCATCAACTTCGTGGTCGTGACCAAGGGCTCGGAGCGCATCTCCGAGGTCTCGGCGCGCTTCACGCTCGATGCACTGCCAGGCAAGCAGATGGCCATCGACGCCGACCTGAACGCCGGCCTCATCAACCAGGAAAAAGCCCAGGCGCGCCGGCGCGAGGTCGGCATGGAGGCCGACTTCTACGGGGCCATGGACGGTGCCTCCAAGTTCGTGCGCGGCGACGCCATCGCGGGCATCCTGATCCTGTTCATCAACATGATCGGGGGCGTGGCCATCGGCGCGCTGATGCACGACCTGTCGTTCGGCGACGCCTTCCGCCAGTATGCGCTGCTGACCATCGGCGACGGCCTGGTGGCGCAGATCCCGGCGCTGCTGTTGTCGGCGGCGGCGGCCATCATCGTCACGCGCGTGAGCGACTCGGGCGACTTCGAGAGCCAGGTCAGCGGCCAACTGCTGGCTTCACCCCAGGCGCTGTACAGCGCGGCCGTGATCATGGCCGCGCTGGGCCTGATCCCGGGCATGCCCTGGTTCAGCTTCCTGGGGTTCGCGGCGGTGCTGGCCTTCGTGGGTTGGCGCCAGTCCCGGCGCGCGCCGCGGCCCCTGCCGGCCACCGACGCCCAGGCCCTGAGCGCGACCCTGGCCACGGCCGAGCCTCCGGCCGACATCGACTGGCGCAGCCTGCCTGTGGTGGAGCCGCTGGCCGTGGCCCTGGGCTACCGCCTCGTGGGCCTGATCGACAAGGCCCAGGGGGCGCCCCTGCTCAAGCGCGTCAAGGGCGTGCGCCAGACGCAGAGCGAGTCCCTGGGCCTGCTGCTGCCTGCTGTGGCCGTGCGCGATGACCTCAGCATCAAGCCCTCGCAGTACGTGATCCAGTTGCGCGGCACGCCCGTGGCCCGCGCCGAGGTGCCGGCCGACCGGCTCATGGCCATACCCTCACCCCAGCTCTACGGCGAGGTGGATGGCGAACCTGGCGTGGACCCGGCCTATGGCATGCCCGTGGTCTGGATCAAGCCCGACGACAAGGCGCATGCCCTGGGCCTGGGCTACCAGGTGGTGGATATTCCCAGCGTTGTCGCCACCCACCTGGGCAAGGTGGTGCGCGAGAACCTGCCCGAGCTGTTCGGCCACGAGGACGTGGTGGAGCTCATGGAGCGCCTCACGGCGCTGGCGCCCCGGCTGGCCGAGGCGCTGACCAAGGCCATGACGCATGTCCAACTGCTCAAGGTGCTGCGCGTGCTGCTGACCGAGAACGTCTCGCTCAAGGACATCGTGCCCATCGCCACCACCTTGCTCGACACCGTGGACACCACAAAGGACCCCATCCTCATGGCGGCCGAGGTGCGCTGTACCTTGCGCCGCCAGATTGTCGAAGGCCTGAGCGGACCGCGCCCCGAGCTCAAGGTCTTCAACCTCACGAGCGAGCTCGAGAACATGCTGCTGGGCGCGCTCAACCAGGCGCGCCAGGGCGGCGCCAAGGTGGCGCTGGACAACTACGCCATCGACCCGAACCTGCTGTCGCAGCTGCAGGCCCACATGCCGCTGGCGCGCGACCAGATGAAGCAGCAGACCACGCCGCCGCTGCTGCTCGTCATGCCCCAGGTGCGGCCGCTGCTGGCGCGCTATGCACGGCTGTTCGCGCCGGGGCTGGCCGTGCTGTCGTACAACGAGATCCCCGAGAACCGCGACATCAGCATCATCGGAACGGTGGGCTGAGCGCATTCAGCACCTCGGCCGCGGCCCGGAACAGGCCGGGCGGCAGGGCCAGGTCGGCCGGCCCCCACTGTGGTGCCGATGCCGGCAGCGGCGCCATGGCTGCGAGCGGCTGCTGGTGCAGCACCTGCCAGTGCAGCAGGCGCAGGTGGGAGCGGGCCAGCGAGGCCGCTGCCAGCGTGGCGCGGCTTTGCAGCAGCGGCACGGCATCGGCCGCGCTGGCGCACAGCACCGCGGCCGCGGCGGTGCCCAGCAGTTCCAGGTCCACGCGCACCGTGCCCAGGCCGGGCAGGTCGAGTTCCAGGCACAGCCGCTGGGCCGGGTTCCTGCGCGGACCAGAGGGGCGCGCGCGCGCCGGCGCGGGCCAGAACGTGAGCCACACCCCGGGCCACAGCAGGGTGTGGAACACCAGCAGGCCCTGCAGGGCCTGCTGGGCCTGGGTGGGTAGCTCACTGGCCAGGGCCATGGCATCGGAGCGCTGCGGCAGCAGTGCCGCTGAGGACGTTTGTGCAAGGCTGGCCTGCCGCCAGTGCGCGAGCACCAGGTTGCGCCACTGCGCGGCCAGCACCGGCACCTGCAGCGGCGCCAGCAGCAGGCGGTGGATGCCAGCCTGGTCGGGGAGCAGGGCGGGCGTCGGGGTCTGTGAGCGGGCCCCAGCATCGCTGCCGCCGCGGGCCGTTGCCACGGATGGGGCCATGCCCTCCTCGGCAGGGCCGAGCACGGCCAGCTCCAGTTGCGGCGTGGTGGCCACCACACGCACCAGCAGCAGTTGCCCAGGCTCCCAGCGCTGGCCCGCGAGGGCCGAGGCCGGGATCTGGACGGGCTGGCCCTCGGGCCCGCGGGCCAGCAGGCCGCCATCGAAGGCGGCCGTGACGCGCAGGCGCAGCAGGGGCTCCACCGGGTCGAGCCGCGAGAGGGCGGTGGTGGCCGTGGCCGGGAAGGCGGTGCCAGGGCGCGCTGCCAGCGCCCGCCCCGGGGCACCCGCTGGTACGGGGCTGCTGCCCAGTCGCTCCAAAGCCATGCGATGCTCCCGTCACCCAGGGGTGAATGCCAAAAAAAAACCAACCGCATGCGGTTGGCTGGTGCGGGCCGGCCCGAAGGCCTGCCCGGGTGCTGCAAGAGCGCCTTATTGCAGCAGCGACAGGGCCAGCTGCGACATGCTGTTGGACTGCTTGAGCATGCTGGTGCTGGCTTGCATCAGCATCTGCTTGGTGGTCATGTTGGCCGATTCCGAGGCGTAGTCCACATCCAGGATACGGCCCTTGGCGGCTTCGGTGTTCTGGGTCATGTTGGACAGGTTGTTGTACACATGGTCCAGGCGGTTGGCGGCGGCACCCATGGCCGAACGCAGCGTGCCCACAGCGGCCGAGGCGGTGTCTGCCAGGGCGATGACGCCGTTGCCGGCGGCGGTGATGTCGCCACCCTTGAGGGCGGTGATGGCCGTGGCCAGGGCGGTCATCGAGGCGCTGGCATCGAAGGCATAGGTTTCCGCGCCCGAAGCACCGATCTGGAAGGTCGCTGCAGCAGCGAAGGTGCCGCCGGTCAGCAGGGCCTGGCCACCGAACTTGGTGTTGGTCATGATGCTGTCGATTTCAGCGGCCAGGGCGTCGAATTCGGCGTCCATGGCGGTCTTGTCGGCGGCGCTGGAGGTGGCGTTGGACGCTTCCGTGGCCAGATCCTTCATGCGCAGCATCATGTTGTTGACTTCGTCCAGCGCGCCTTCGGCGGTCTGCAGCATGGAGATGCCGTTTTGCGTGTTGCGCTGGGCCACGGCCATGCCGCGGGTCTGGGCGTTCAGGCGGGTGGCGATCTGCAGGCCGGCGGCGTCGTCCATGGCCGAGTTCACGCGGAAGCCGGTGGACAGGCGCGTCATCGAGGTGGACAGGGCCTTGTTGGTCGAGCCCGAAACTGCCTGGGCGGAGAGGGAAGCCGAATTCGTGTGCAGGCTAAGCATGTCAGTTAACTCCTGGTTTGGTAGGTTACAGGCAGCGTTTTGTCGCCCGTACCTCCACAAGGCGGAGGGGCCGCACGAAAACTTAAATGGCGGGCGAAAAAAAACCGCCCGAAGGCGGTTGCGGCAGCGCAGGCCCGGCACCACGGCCGGTGCGCCGCCTGCTTCACCCGGCGCTCCTGCCGATCAGGTAGGCGGTGCTTTGCAGCCCGAGCACGGTCAGCGCCAGCGAGCCCAGCACATGCAGCCCCGCCGTGCCCAGCGCCAGGGCATAGCGCTGCTGCACCAGCATGGCCACGACCTCGGCCGAAAAGCTCGAGAACGTGGTGAGCCCGCCCAGGAAGCCCGTGACCAGCGCCAGCCGCCAGGCCGGATCGAGCTGCGGCAGGGCCTGGAACACCGCCACGCACACGCCGATGAGGTAGCCGCCGATCAGATTGGCCGCCAGCGTGCCCCAGGGCAGCACCGAGCCCGCCGTGGAAAGCCACAGGCCCAGCCGCCAACGCGCCAGCGCGCCCAGGCTGGCGCCAATGCAGATGGCCGCGACTGCGAGCATGGTGTGTTCTCTCTGTGTTGATGTGGCCGCCATTTTGGCGCATCAGCAACCGCGCTCGAAAATGGCGCGGCCGTTACCAACGCTCCCGCGCAAGGGCCGCCCCGCCGCGCTGGGAGCGTCCCCCTCCCGACGCGCGCAGCGGGGCGGGAGAGGGGGCTGAGTGCCGCGGCTCCAAGCCTGCCTGCGCAGGCTTGGACGGCAACGAAGGGCGGCCGCCTCTGGCGGACGCGCCGAGGCGCGCAGCGCCTCAGGGGGGCTACTTTTCCTTCCCCATGACCAGGTCCGGCAGGATGGTCACGATCTGCGGGAACGCCGTGATGATCGCGATGCAGACCACCAGGCACAGGAAGAAGGGAATGGCGGCGCGGGCAATCGTGTTGCTGTCCTTGCCGGTCATGTTCTGCAGCACGAAGAGGTTGAAGCCCACGGGCGGCGTGACCTCGGCGATCTCGACCAGCAGCACGATGAAGATGCCGAACCAGATCAGGTCGAAGCCGGCCTGCTGGATCATGGGCAGCACCACGGCGCTGGTCAGCACGATCATGCTGATGCCGTCCAGGGCCGTGCCCAGCACCAGGTAGACCACCACCAGCACGCTGATCAGTGCGAAGGGCGACAGGTGCATGGCGTTCACCCACTCGGCCAGCTCGCGCGGGATGCCGGTGAAGGCCATGGTCTTGGTCAGGAAGGCGGCGCCGGCCAGGATGAACATGATCATGCAACTGGTGCGCGTGGTGCCCATCAGCCCGTCCTTGAAGTTCTGCCAGGTCAGCGATCGGCTCCAGAGCGCCAGGCCCAGCGAGCCCAGAACGCCGAAGGCCGCGCACTCGGTGGCCGTGGCATAGCCGGTGACCAGCACCACCACGATGAACACGATGAGCAGGCCCACGGGGATCAGGTTGCCCGACTTGCGGATCTTCTCGCGCAGCGTGGAAGGCGGGTCGGCCGCGGGCACCTTGTCGGGGTTGCGCAGGCTCCACCAGCCGATGTAGCCCGAGAACAGCAGCATCAGCAGAATGCCCGGCAGAAAGCCCGCCAGGAAGATGCGGATGATGGAGGCATCGGCCGCCACCGCGTACACCACCATGGTGATGGACGGCGGGATCAGGATGCCCAGGGTGCCGGCCGTGGCCAGCGAGCCCAGGGCCAGCTTCTCGTCGTAGCCGCGCTTCATGAGCTCGGGCAGCGCCACTTTGCTGATGGTGGCACAGGTGGCGGCCGACGAGCCCGACACCGAGCCGAAGATGCCGCAGCCCAGGATGGTGGTGTGCATGAGCCGGCCCGGCACACGGTTGAGCCAGGGGCGCAGGCCCTCGAACATCTCTTCGGACAGCTTGGTGCGAAACAGGATCTCGCCCATCCAGATGAACAGCGGCAGGGCCGCGAGCTCCCAGCTGGCATTGCTCTCCCAGAAGGCCGAGAACAGGTTCTTGGCCGGCTGCGTGGAGGTGAAGAAGGCCTGGCCCACCCAGCCGCAGATGGCCAGGGTCATGGCGATCCAGACGCCGCCGGACAGCAGCACCAGCATCAGCAGCAGCAGGATGCCGCCCACCATCAGAATATCCATGTCATGCTTTCTTGGGGCCGCAGCATGGCTGGCGGCCTGTTGTTGTTATGGGTGGCGGGGTTCAGATGTCGGAGGAGAAGTCGCCCTTGGCGTGGCGCTCTTCGACGGCGCGCACGAAAGTAGGTACGCCGCCGCGCAGCACGATGATGAACTCGTCGACCACGGCCACCCACAGCAGGATGGAGCCGAGCGCAAAGCTCAGCTGCGGAATCCACAGCGGCATGGGCAGCAGGCCCTGGGAGATGTCGTTGAACTCCCAGCTCTCGTAGGTGTAGCTGCAGGCTGCCCACATGAGGTAGCCCACGGCCACCGAGCCAATGGCCAGCGACACGACCTCGAGCTGGCGGCAGCGCCGGGGCGGCAGCTTTTCCAGCAGCAGCGTGACGCGCACGAAGTCGCCGTGCTTGAAGGCATGGGCCATGGCCAGGAAGGCGGCGGCCGCGCAGAACCAGGCCACGATGTCGTTGATGGCCCCGGTGCGCAGGCCCAGCTCGCGCATGATGCTCTGCGCCACCATGAGCACGCAGATCAGCACGATGAAGCCGGCGCCCACGGCACCGGCGCCCAGGTAGATGCGGTCGAGCCAGCGGCGCAGCATCGTCACTTCTTGGCCGGCGCGGCGGCCGGCGCGCTCTTGCGGTAGGCCGTGATGATGGCCTCGCCATCGGGGCCGGCCTTCTTGAGCCAGTCGGCCAGCATGATTTCGCCGACCTGGCGCATGTCGGCCATGAGCTTGGGCGCCGGGGTGACGATCTTCATGCCCTTCTCGGCCAGGGCCTTCTTGTACCACTCGGTCTTTTCGGCGCTGACCTTCCAGCCGCGCGTCTCGGCTTCGGCCGATGCCTTGAGCAGGGCGTCCTGGCTGGGCTTGTCCAGCGCGTCGAAGGCCTTCTTGTTCACGATGACGGCGTTCTTGGGCAGCCAGGCCTGGGTGTCGTGGAACAGCTTGATGCTTTCGTAGATCTTGCTGTCATAGCCGGTGGAGCCCGAGGTCATGGTGGCTTCCACCACGCCGGTGGCCAGGGCCTGCGACAGCTCTGCGGCCTGGATGGTCACGGGCTGGGCACCGATCAGCTCGGCGATCTTGGCGGTGGCGGGGCTGTAGGCGCGCCACTTGATGCCACGCAGGTCGGCCACCGAGCCCAGTTCCTTCTTGGCGTAGATGCCCTGCGGTGGCCAGGCCACGGCATACAGCAGCTTCATGCCCTGGGTGCCCAGCAGCTTGTCCAGCGAGGCCTTCTGGGCGTCGTAAAGGCGCTTGGAATCGGCGTACGAGGTGGCCAGGAAGGGGATGCCGTCCACGCCGTACAGCGGGTTCTCGTTCTCGAAGTTGCCCAGCAGGATCTCGCCCGCGGGGGCCTGGCCGCCCTGCACGGCGCGCTTGATCTCGTTGGCCTTGAAGAGCGAGGCATTGGCATGCACGGTGATCTTGAGCTTGCCTGCGGTGGCCGTGTCCACGTCCTTGGCGAACTGCACCAGGTTCTCGGTGTGGAAGTTGCTGACCGGGTAGGCGGCTGCCAGGTCCCATTTGGTCTGGGCCATGGAGGTGGCGCTGAAACCGAGGGCCAGGGCCAGGCCGATGGCCGTGGCGGGGAAGATTCGACGCTTCATGGAGTGCTCCGCAGGTGGAAAAGGCGTGGGTGGAGAAGTCAGACGACTGTATCGAAAACAACTCGTTACCGCATAGGTGTTTTGCCTGAACGTTGACAAATTGCCAACAAATCATCGGTGACTTGCCTACAATTGCCGCATGCACATCCCGTGCCAGTTCTGACTTCTTGCAAGGGCATCTTCCATGAAACCTGCGGCCAGTGCCAAGCGCGATTCCGGGCCCATCGTGTCCTCCGCGCACCTGGTGTCGGCCCAGAGTGCCGAGATGAGCGAGTTCGAGTTCGGTCTCATCGTCGCGGGCAATGCCTTCCACCGCTGGGTGGTGCACTGCATGGCGGCCGCGGGCCTGCGCGACCTCACGCCGCTGGACGTGGTGGTGCTGCACCACGTGACGCACCGGGCGCGCGACAAGCGCCTGGCCGACATCTGCTTCATCATGAATGTGGAAGACACCCACCTCGTGAACTACGCCCTGAAGAAGCTGCAGAACCTGGGCGTGGTGGCTTCCCAGAAGAACGGCAAGGAAGTGACCTATGCGGCCACCGACGTGGGCCGCGCCTACGTGCAGCGCTACCGCGAGATCCGCGAGCGCTGCCTGATCGATGCCCTGCACGCCGACGATGCGCTGAACCGCGACATCGGCGAACTGGCCCGTTTGCTGCGAGTGCTTTCGGGCATGTACGACCAGGCGGCGCGCTCGGCCGCCTCCCTGTGACGGGTTGCCGCCCCTTCCATTGGCCTCCTCTCTTTTACCTACCGATTCCATGACGATGGCTTCCTCTGCCTCCACCCATCCCGCACGCTGGCAATTCTGGATCGACCGGGGGGGCACCTTTACCGACGTGGTGGGCAAGCGGCCCGATGGCACGCTGGTCACGCACAAGCTCCTGTCCGAAAACCCCGAGCAGTACAAGGACGCCGCTGTGGCCGGCATCCGCCACCTGCTGGGGCTCAAGCCCGGCGAGCCGGTGACGCCCGAGGCCGTGGAGTGTGTGAAGATGGGCACCACGGTGGCGACCAACGCGCTGCTGGAACGCAAGGGTGAGCCCACGCTGCTCATCACCACCAAGGGCTTTCGCGATGCGCTGCGCATCGCCTACCAGAACCGGCCGCGCCTGTTCGACCGCCACATCGTGCTGCCCGAGCTGCTGTACAGCCGCGTGATCGAGGCGCAGGAGCGCGTGGGTGCACACGGCGAGGTGATCGAGGCGCTGGACGAAGCCCACCTCAAGGAACGCCTGTGGGCCGCCTACGACGCGGGCCTGCGCAGTGCGGCTGTGGTCTTCATGCACGGCTACCGCTACACCGCGCACGAGGAGGCAGCGGCCCGCATCGCGCGCGAGGCCGGCTTCACCCAGGTCAGTGCATCGCATGCCACCAGCCCCATGATGAAGCTGGTGAGCCGTGGCGACACCACCGTGGTCGATGCCTACCTCTCGCCCATCCTGCGCCGCTATGTGGAGCAGGTGGCCGGCGAGATGCCCGGCGTGCCGCTGTACTTCATGCAGTCCTCGGGCGGGCTGACCGATGCCCACGCCTTCCAGGGCAAAGACGCCATCCTGTCGGGCCCGGCCGGCGGCATTGTGGGCATGGCGCGCACCGCGGGCCTGGCCGGGCACCAGCGCGTGATCGGCTTCGACATGGGCGGCACGTCGACCGACGTGAGCCACTACGCAGGCGAGTTCGAGCGCGAGTTCGAGACCCAGGTGGCCGGCGTGCGCATGCGCGCGCCCATGATGAGCATCCACACCGTGGCGGCAGGCGGGGGCTCCATCCTCGGCTTCGACGGTGCGCGCTTTCGCGTGGGGCCCGAGAGCGCGGGGGCCAACCCGGGCCCGGCCAGCTACCGCCGCGGCGGCCCGCTGGCCGTGACCGATGCGAACGTGATGGTGGGCAAGATCCAGCCTGCGCATTTTCCGCGCGTGTTCGGCCATGCGGCCAACGAGGCGCTGGATGGCGAGGCCGTGGCGCAGAAGTTCGCCGCACTGTCAGAGCAGACCGGCCGTGCGGGCGAGGACGTGGCGCACGGCTTCATCCAGATCGCCGTGCAGCAGATGGCCAATGCCATCAAGAAGATCTCGGTGGCGCGCGGCTACGACGTGACGCGCTACACCCTGCAGTGCTTTGGCGGCGCGGGTGGCCAGCATGCCTGCCTGGTGGCCGATGCCTTGGGCATGACGCGCGTCTTCGTGCACCCGCTGGCGGGCGTGCTCAGTGCCTACGGCATGGGCCTGGCCGACCAGAACGTGATCCGCGAGCAGGCGGTGGAACGCAAGCTCGCGCCCGAGGCTTTGGCCGAGATCGAGTCCGTGCTGGAGCGCCTGGCCACGGCAGCACGCGCCGAACTGGAGCAGCAGGCGGGCGATGGCACCGCCACGGTGCACCGGCGCGTGCATGTGCGCTACGAAGGCAGCGACTCGGCCCTGATCGTGCCGTTCGGCGACGTGGCGGCCATCACCGCCGGCTTCGAGTCCGCGTACCGCCAGCGCTTCGCCTTCCTGATGCAGGGCAAGGGCCTGGTGGTGGAGGCCGTCTCGGTCGAGGCCGTGGTCGCCGGCGATGCCGCGCTGGAGCCACGCCACGCGCTGCATCCCGCGCGCGAGGTGCCGCGCCGCAGCACCGTGCGCATGTACACCGGCGGTACCGATGGCGTGCCCGCCTGGCACGACGCGGCCCTGGTGGTGCGCGAGGACCTGCGCCCGGGCGACGTGATCCCCGGCCCGGCCATCATCGCCGAGAAGAATGCCACCACCATCGTCGAGCCCGGCTGGGAGGCGCAGCTCACCGAGCTCGACCACCTGCTGCTGGAGCGCCGCGTGGCGCGTGCCGTGCAGCACGCCGTGGGCACCACGGTGGACCCGGTGCTGCTCGAAGTGTTCAACAACCTGTTCATGAACATTGCCGAGCAGATGGGCCTGCAGCTGCAGAACACCGCCTATTCCGTGAACATCAAGGAACGCCTGGACTTCAGCTGCGCGCTGTTCGACGCCGAGGGCAACCTGATCGCCAACGCGCCGCACATGCCCGTGCACCTGGGCTCCATGGGTGAGAGCATCAAGACGGTGATCCGCGACAACGCCGGCCGCATGCAACCCGGCGATGTGTTCGTGCTCAACGACCCCTACCACGGCGGTACGCACCTGCCCGACATCACGGTGATCACGCCGGTCTACATCGGCGAGGAGGCCACGCCCACCTTCTACGTGGGCAGCCGCGGCCACCATGCGGATGTGGGCGGCATCACGCCCGGCTCCATGCCCCCGTTCTCCACGCGCATCGAGGAAGAGGGCGTGCAGATCAACAACGTGAAGCTGGTCGAGCGCGGTGTGCTGCGCGAGGCCGAGATGATTGCGTTGCTGGAGAGCGGCGAATACCCCTCGCGCAACCCGCAGCAGAACATGGCCGACCTGCGCGCGCAGATCGCTGCCAACGAAAAGGGCCAGCAGGAACTGCGCCGCATGGTGGGCGAGTTCGGCCTCGACGTGGTGCAGGCCTACATGCGCCACGTGCAGGACAACGCCGAAGAGTCGGTGCGCCGCGTGATCACGCGTCTCAAGGACGGCCAGTTCACCCTGCCGCTGGACAATGGCTCGCAGATCAGCGTGGCCGTGCGTGTGGATGCCAAGAACCGCAGCGCCGAGATCGACTTCACCGGCACCAGCGCGCAGCAGACGCACAACTTCAACGCGCCTACGGCGGTGTGCATGGCGGCGGTGCTTTACGTGTTCCGCACCCTGGTGCAGGACGACATCCCGCTCAATGCGGGCTGCCTGAAGCCGCTCAAGGTCATCATCCCGCAGGGCTCCATGCTCAACCCCAATCCGCCGGCCTCGGTGGTGGCGGGCAACGTGGAAACCTCGACCTGCATCACCAACGCCATCTACGGCGCACTGGGCCTGATGGCAGCGGGGCAGTGCACCATGAACAATTTCACCTTCGGCAGTGAGCGTTACCAGTACTACGAGACCATCTCGGGCGGCAGCGGCGCGGGCGGCGTGTGGGACGCCTCGGGCGCGCTGGTGGATGGCTTCGCCGGCACGAGCGTGGTGCAGTGCCACATGACCAACTCGCGCCTGACCGACCCTGAGGTGCTGGAGTTCCGCTTCCCCGTGCGGCTCGAAGGCTACGAGATCCGCAAGGGCTCGGGCGGGGCCGGGCGCTGGGCGGGGGGCGATGGCGGCGTGCGCCGCGTGCGCTTCTTGGAGCCCATGACGGCCAGTATCCTCTCCAATGGCCGCCACCATGGCGCTTTCGGCATGGCCGGGGGCTCGGCAGGGGCGGTGGGCATCAACAAGGTGGTGCGTGCGGATGGCCGCGTGGAGCAACTCGATCACATCGGCCAGGCGCAGATGCAGCCGGGCGATGTGTTCGAGATCCACACGCCCGGGGGCGGCGGCTTCGGCTCCATCGGCTGACGGTGAAGGCCCGCGCGCCGCGCGGGCCTGGCCGTATCAAAGATCCTTGCGCCCTTCGGGCGCGGGGCCGCTCAGGCTGGGCGGCACACCGGGCTGTCCCGCCTGGCGCGCGCGGAAAAGCGCCGCGCGCATGAGGAAGATCGAGGTCACGGGCACCGTGATCGCCACGAAGCCCGCGATCAGCAGGGCATGCAGCGCCAGGCTGCCATCGGCCACCGAGAAGTAGACCACCGTGGCGTGCATGATGCACCAGCAGCCCATGGTGGCGGCGATGGAGGGGGCGTGCAGGCGCTCGAAGAAGCTGCGCAGGCGCAGCAGGCCGAGCGAGCCCAGGAGTGCCATGCCCGCGCCCAGCAGCACCAGCAGGGCGACCACGATCTCCAGCCACAGGGGCAGGGCGGTGGTGGCGCCGTTCATTCGATCACCTCGCCGCGCAGCAGGAACTTGGCCATGGCCACCGAGCCCACGAAGCTGAACAGTGCGAGCAGCAGCGCCGCCTCGAAATAGTTCTTGCTGCCATACAGCAGGCCCAGCACCAGCATGAGCAGCATGCCGTTGAGGTACATGCAGTCCAATGCGAGCACGCGGTCCTGGGCCGAGGGGCCCTTGAGCAGGCGCGCCAGCGCGCAGCCCATGGCCAGCACCAGCATGAACAGGGCGGCGGGAAGCGCCCAGGAGAGGATGGGGGTCATGATTCGAATATCTCCATCAGGGGGCGCTCGTAGCGCCGCTTGATCTGCGCGACGATGGCCTCGGCATCGTCCACCTCCAGCACGTGCAGCATCAGCATGCTGCGGTCCACCGAGAGCTCAGCCCAGGCCGTGCCGGGTGCGATGCTCACGATGATGGCCAGCACCGCCAGGGCGTTGGCGTCGCGCAGCTCCAGCGGAATCTGCACGAAGCCCGAGGGGTGGCGCCTGCGGCCCGGGGCCAGCAGCAGGCGCGCCACCGCGATGTTGGACTGCACGGTGTCGGCCATCACCGTGAGGGCCAGGCGCAGCACTGCGCCCGGCGCACGGATGCGCACGGGCAGGGGGCGCAGGCCGGCCGTGAGCAGCGGTATGGCCAGCGCCAGCACGCCACCCAGCACGAAGTTGCCGGCGCTCAGCGAGCGGTTGAGCAGCAGCCACAGCACGAGCAGCGCCAGCGACAGCATGGGGGCGGGGAGGATGCGTTTCACCATCACTGCGGCCTTCCGTTGGCGCCCGGCGCGGTGCCGGGCGGATTGGGCACGGGCCTGGCCGACATCACGGCCTGCACATAGGTGCCGGGGGCGTGCAGCGCATCGGCCGTGGCCTGGGTGTAGCGCATCACCGCGCCGGCCTGCCAGGCCAGCAGCGCACAGCCCGTGAGCAGCAGGGCAATGGGCAGGCCTTCGAGCACCAGCAGCTTGGGTGCGGCGCGGTCGTGCGAAGCCCAGAAGTGGCGGATGCCGGCGCGCGTGAGCGCAATCAGCGCCAGGAGGCCCGTGCCCACCATCAGCGCGAGCAGTGCCCAGCCGCCCGAGCCCAGCACGAAGCCGCCCGAGGACCCCAGGCCCAGCGGGTTGAGCAGGGCGTGGATCATCGCGAACTTGCCCACGAAGCCCGGCAGCGGCGGCAGCCCGGCGATCACCAGCGTGCAGGCCAGGAAGGCCAGGCCGAGGAAGGCCACGGCCGCCGGGATGACCTGGCCGATCAGCACCTCTTCCTTCTCGTCCAGGTTCAGGCCCTGGGTGTGCACCAGGTCGGCGGCGAGGAAGGGCGCGTCGTCGGTCTGCTCGTGCGGCGCCAGGCTGGCGCCATCGTTGCGCCAGCGCTCGATCAGGTCGGTCAGCAGGAACATCGCGCTCACCGCCAGGGTGGAGCCCAGCAGGTAGTACAGCAGGCCGGCCGTGAGCAGGTTCTGCCCGAAGCCCAGGGCCGCGAGCAGCGTGCCCGAGGAGAGGATGGCCGCGTAGCCCGCCAGGTGCCCCAGGCGCTGCGAGCCCAGCATGCCCAGGGCGCCGAAGCACATGGTCACCAGACCGGCACCCACGATCCACTGGCTGCCGAACTGGGCCGAGTCGCCCGCACCGCTGCTGAACATCAAAGTCCACAGCCGGAGGATGCTGTAGACCCCCACCTTGGTCATGAGCGCGAACAGCGCACCCACCGGCGCTGTGGCCGCACTGTAGGCCGGCACCAGCCAGAAGTTGAGCGGCCAGACGGCGGCCTTGATGAGGAAGGCCACGGCGAGGATGCCCGCACCGGCGTGCAGCACGCCGCGGTCGGACGGGTCGATGCCCGCGATGCCGCGCGCCAGGTCGGCCATGTTCAGCGTGCCGGTGATGCCGTAGAGCATGGACACGCCGATCAGGAACAGCGAAGAGGCCGCGAGGTTGATGGCGATGTAGTGCAGCCCTGCGGCCACGCGGGGCCGCCCCGAGCCGTGCAGCAGCAGGCCGTAGGAGGCCGCCAGCATGATCTCGAAGAACACGAACAGGTTGAACAGGTCGGCCGTGAGGAAGGCGCCCGACAGGCCCATGAGCTGGAACTGGAACAGCGGATGGAAATGCACCCCCGCCTTGTGCCAGCGCGCGGCCGAGAACAGCACCGTGGCCAGCGCCACCGTGCTGGCCAGTACCAGCATCATGGCCGAGAGGCGGTCCAGTGCGAGCACGATGCCGAAAGGGGCGGGCCAGTTGCCGGGCAGGTAGACGCCCAGGCTGGTCTGCACGCCGGGCTGCTTGGCCTGAACCAGCAGCAGCACGGCGACCACCAGGCCGAGGAAGGTGGAGACCACGTTCATGGTCACCTTGGTGCGCTGGCGTTCTTCGCGCAGCAGCAGCATGAGCCCGGCCGTGAGCATGGGCAGCGCGATGGGTGCCAGGATCAGGTGGGGCATGAGCAGCGCCGTGACGCGCGCGGTGAAATCGCCCGTCATGGCAGCTCCTGGCCGTCCTGGCCCTTGGTGCCGTCCACATGGTCGGTGCCCGACATGCCGCGCGAGGCCAGCAGCACCACGAGGAACAGCGCCGTCATGGCGAAGCCGATCACGATGGCCGTGAGTGTGAGCGCTTGCGGCATGGGGTCGGCATAGTGCTGCAGGTCCTGTGGCAGGCCGTGTTGCAGCACGGGCTCCTTGTCGATGGCCAGGCCCAGCCGGCCCATGCTGAAGATGAACAGGTTGACGGCATACGACAGCAATGCCAGGCCCATGATGACCTGGAAGGTACGGGGGCGCAGCAGCAGCCACACGCCGGAGCCGGTGAGGACGCCGATGGCCAGGGCGAGTATCAGTTCCATCAGCGGACTCCTCCTGTGTGGGGGTGGATGGGGGTTGCCGCCAGCGCGGCCAGGGCGGCGGCCTGCTCCTCCTGCGCCTCCTCGGCGGCGCGGGCGTTGAAACGGTGGCTGCGCACCGATTGGTGGGCGATGGCCGTGAGGATCAGCAGGGTGGAGCCCACGACCAGCGTGAACACCCCGATGTCGAAGAACAGTGCACTGGCCACGTGCACGTCGCCCACCACCGGCAGGTGCAGGTGGGCCGTATGGCTGGTGAGGAAGGGGTAGCCCCAGAACAGGGCGCCCAGGCCCGTGGCCAGCGCGGTCAGCAGGCCGGTGCCGATCCAGCGGCGCGGGTACAGCGGCAGGTGGGCCTCCACCCACGAGGTACCCGAGACCATGTACTGCAGCACCAGGGCCACCGAGAACACCAGGCCTGCCACGAAGCCGCCACCGGGCTCGTTGTGCCCGCGCATGAAGAGGTAGACCGCCACCATGGTCGCAAAGGGCAGCAGCAGGCGCACCAGCACGGCGGGCACCATGAGGTAGCCCACAGCGGTGTCGGCCGTCTGGCGCGGATTGGCCAGGTCGGTGGCCACGTCGGCCGGTACGGCGCGCTGCTGGGGCGGCAGGTCCATCACCTCGCGCGCCGGGCGGAAGCGCCGCAGCAGCGCATACACCGTGAGCGCCACGATGCCCAGCACCACGATCTCGCCGAAGGTGTCGAAGCCGCGGAAGTCGACCAGCATCACATTGACCACGTTGGTGCCGCCGCCCTCGCTGAGCGCTCGCTCCAGGAAGAAGGTGGAGGTGCTCTCGGGGAAGGGCCGGCTCATCATGGCAAAGGACAGCAGCGCCATGCCGGTGCCCGCGAGCAGGGCCAGGGTCATGTCGCGGTAGCGGCGCAGCTGCGTGCGGCGCGCCTGCGACAGCGTGGGCACGCGCAGGCTCTCGTCGCGCCGAGGCAGCCAGCGCAGGCCCAGCAGGATGAGGATGGTGGTCACCACCTCCACCACGATCTGTGTGAGCGCAAGGTCGGGTGCCGAGAACCACAGGAAGGTCAGGCAGGTGCACAGCCCCGCGCCGCCCAGCAGGGTGAGCGCGGCCAGCCGGTGGTACTTGGCCTGCCAGGCAGCGGCCACGGCGCACATCGTGCCCAGCAGCCAGAGCAGCGCGAACGCGGGCGACAGCGGCAGCTGCTCGCGCGTGCCGCTGGGCAGTCCGCGCACCCACAGGGGCAGCGTGCCGGCCACCAAGGCCGCGACCACCAGCCACAGCATCTGCCACTGCAGCCGCCCGGTGCCCAGCAGGCGCCGGCCGTTGCGCCCGGCCAGCGACAGGCGTGCCAGGGTCCAGTCGAACAGGCGCTGGCCGCTGATGTGGTGCATGAGCGGCGGGGCATCGAGCGCGCCGCGCTCGCGCAGCCAGCGCAGCAGCAGGTACAGCGCCACGCCGCCGCCCAGGGCCACCAGGCTCATCACGAAGGGGGTGTTGAAGCCGTGCCATACCGCCAGGCTGTAGGTGGGCAGCTCGCCACCGACGACGGGCCGTGCGGCGGCCTGCAGCACCGCGCCCACGGACCAGGCCGGCAGCATGCCCACCACCAGGCAGGCCAGCACCAGCAACTCCACCGGCACGCGCATCCAGTGCGGGGGCTCGTGCGGCGTGTGCGGCAGGTCGGTGGCGGGCGGGCCGAAGAAGACGTCCGCGATGAAGCGCAGCGAGTAGGCCACGCTGAAGATGCCGGCCACCGTGGCAGCCACGGGCAGCAGCACTTCGAGCCAGGGCACGGTGTTCACGAACACCGTCTCGGCGAAGAACATTTCCTTGGACAGGAAGCCGTTGAGCAAGGGCACGCCGGCCATGGCGGCGCTGGCCACCATGGCCAGCGTGCCGGTGATGGGCATCATGCGCCACAGGCCCGAGAGGCGGCGGATGTCGCGCGTGCCGCTTTCATGGTCCACGATGCCGGCGGCCATGAACAGCGAGGCCTTGAAGGTCGCGTGGTTCATGATGTGGAACACCGCCGCCACGGCCGCCAGCGGGCTGTTCAGGCCCAGCAGCAAGGTGATGAGGCCCAGGTGCGAGATGGTGGAGTAGGCCAGCAGCCCCTTGAGGTCGTGCTGGAACATGGCTGCATAGCCGCCGACCAGCAGCGTGCACAGGCCCGCGCCACCCACCAGCCAGAACCATTGCTCCGTGCCCGCGAGGGCCGGCCACAGCCGCGCCAGCAAAAAGACGCCGGCCTTGACCATGGTGGCCGAGTGCAGGTAGGCCGACACCGGTGTGGGCGCGGCCATGGCATTGGGCAGCCAGAACTGGAAGGGGAACTGCGCGCTCTTGGTGAAGGCGCCCAGCAGCACCAGTACCAGCGCCGTGAGGTACAGCGGGTGGGCCTTGATCAGTGCACTGGCGGCGAGCACGTGGTCCAGGTCGTAGCTGCCCACGATGTGGCCCAGCACCAGCATGCCGGCCAGCATGCACAGCCCGCCCGTGCCCGTGACGGTGAGCGCCATGCGCGCGCCGCGCCGCGCGTCCTTGCGGTGGTGCCAGTAGCCGATGAGCAAAAAGGAGAACAGGCTGGTCAGCTCCCAGAACAGCGCGATCTGGATGATGTTGCCCGAGAGCACCACGCCCACCATGGCGCCCATGAAGGCCAGGAAGAACGAGAAGAAGCGCGGCACCGGGTCGGCCGCCGACATGTAGTAGCGCGCATACAGCACCACCAGCGAACCCACGCCCAGCACCAGCATGCAGAACATCCAGGCAAAGCCGTCCAGGCGCAGCACCAGGTTCAGGCCCAGTGCGGGCAGCCAGATGATTTCCTGGCGCAGCACTTCTCCCCCTGCGATCTGGGGAAAGTACAGCGCGGCCTGCACCGTGCAGAACAGGGCGATGAGCCCGGCCAGCGTGGATTCGGTGTTGCGTGCGTTGGTGGGCAGGACCGCCGCCAGGAGGCTGCCGATGAAGGGGAGGAGGATGAGGGTGATCAGGGGCATGCCCGAACGATTTTAGGGCGTGCTCCCAAAGTCCCTTTGCAGCGTCTGGAGAGCCGGTTGCAGCAAAGACCAGACCCGGCCATGAAAAAGCCCGCCGAAGCGGGCCGTTTGCCGTGCGCCGGTGCCCGCGGTGCGGGCTGGCCTCACTTCTTCGCGTCGCTGGCAGCGGCCTGCGGGGCCGCGGCAGCAGGCGCTGCGGCCTTGTCCTTCTTCTTGCTGGCGGGTTTGTCCTCGCCCTTGGCGGCCGTCTTGCTCGCCTTGGCCTCGGCTTCTTTCTTCTTCTTGTCGGCCTTGGCCTGGGCGGCGGCGCTGAAGCGCTTGCCATTGACGGTCAGGCCCTCGGCCGAGAACTTGGCGGCGGTCTTCTCGCCCACGCCGCCCACGCGGCCGATGAAGTCGTTCCAGTCCTTGAACTCGCTGTTCTTGCGTTCGTTGATGATCTTCTCGGACATGGCCGGGCCGATGCCCTTGATGCCGTCGAGCTCGGCCGCGCTGGCCTTGTTCACGTCGACGGCGGCAAACGCGGTGCCGGCGAACAGCAGGGCCGTGATGAGCAGGAACTTCTTGAAGATGGACATGGATGCAACTCCCTCGGTGTGTTGTTGGGTGCCAGCCATCATATCGGTCCTGCCCTGTGCGTGGGAGATCAGAGTTCCTCGACGCGGCGGGCAGGGTAGCTGTCCCAGGTCTGGCAGCCCGGGCATTGCCAGAAGTGCTGGCGCGCCTCGAAGCCGCAGGCCGCGCAGCGGTAGCGCGTGAGCGGCTTGACGGCATGCTCCAGCGCACGCTGCACCTGGGGGTGGAAGTCCTCGTGCTCGAGCTTCTCGCCGGCCAGCCACTTGGCGGCGGCCACCAGGGACTTTTCCTTGTCCAGGTGGTCCACATAGCGCTGGCGGGCGCCTTCGCCGGCACCCTGGGCCGTGTCGATGGCGACCAGGCTTTCCAGCACGTCCAGCGAGGGGCCGCCGTCGTAGTGTTCCTGCAGCAGGGCCTGGGCTTCCGCGCTGCGGCCCGTGGCGGCTGCGGCCTCGACCATCAGCGGCGCGGCCAGGGGCAGGGCGGCGGGGTTGTGTTCGCCCAGGGCTTTGAGCGTAGCCAGCGCGGCTGCGGGCTGGCCCATCAGGTGCTGCAGGCGTGCCATGTCGATGCGGGCACGCGCGGCCCCGGGGGCTGCGGCCACGGCCTGTTCCAGCAGCGCCAGGGCGCCGGCGTGGTCGGCCTGGCCGGCCAGGGCCGCTGCCTGTTCGCACAGGTAGTGCGCCTGGCGGGTGCTGAAATCGCCCTGGTCGGCCTCGTGCATCTTGCGCGCGATGGTGGTGGCATGGGGCCAGTCGCGCGAGCGTTCGTAGATGGCCAGCAGCGCCAGCCGGGCCTGCGCCTCGAAGGGCGTGCCCTCCAGGCGATTGAGTGCGTCCTCGGCGCGGTCGAGCAGGCCGGCCTTGAGGAAGTCGAGCGCCAGCGCGTGCTGGGCGCGCTCGCGGTCGGTGCGGCTGAGGTCGCCACGCGAGAGCAGGTGCTCGTGCACGCGCACGGCCCGGTCGTATTCGCCGCGGCGGCGAAACAGGTTGCCAAGGGCAAAGTGCAGCTCCGAGGTGTCGGGGTCGTTCTGCACGGCCTCGATGAAGGCATCGATGGCCTGGTCCTGCTGTTCGTTGAGCAGGAAGTTCAGGCCCTTGAAATAGGCCTTGGGCGCACGGCGGTTCTCGGCGCGCAACTGGCGAATGTCGAAGCGCGAGGCCAGCCAGCCGAGCACGAAGGCCAGTGGCAGGCCCAGCAGGATCCAGCTGAGGTCAAATTCCATGGATGGGAGGCATCTCGACAGGGGTTTCGGCCGCGGCGGTGGTGCTGGCCGGTTTGGCGGCGGGTGCGGCAGCCGCCTTTTGCTGCGCCAGCGCCTGGCGCGCCACGCTGCGGTGCTTCCACCAGCGGGGCACCATGCCCAGCACACCCACGATGAGGCCGGCAGAGAACGCCGTGAGCACGACCAGCACCAGCGGCGCGCGCCACTGCGTGCCGAAGAAGAAGTGCACGGTGGCGTCCTGCTGGTTGTTCAGCGCGAACGCGAAGAGGGTAAAAAAAATGGCTGCCTTGAGCAGCCACAGGAGGTATTTCATGGGGCTCCCCGGTGGTGGGGAGATTCTACGGCGCCAGACTGGTGCATCAACCCGCGGTGCCCGTGGCCTTGGCCGCGGTTGCCGGGGTGGGCGTACCGTCGCCATCCTCCATCTCGGCCGTGCGCTTGTCCACGGCCTCGCGCAGGGCCTTGCCCGGCTTGAAGTGGGGCACGCGCTTTTCCGGGATCGCCACGGCCTCGCCGCTGCGCGGGTTGCGGCCCATGCGGGGGGGGCGGTGGTTCACCGAGAAACTGCCGAAACCCCGGATCTCGATGCGATGGCCACGCACCAGCGCGTCGCCCACCGCATCAAGAATGGTCTTGACGGCGTATTCAGCATCGCGGTGGGTGAGCTGGCCAAAGCGGGCGGCCAGTTCTTCTACAAGGTCGGAGCGGGTCATGGCGTCGATTGTCAGGGGTAAAGAGAAGCGGGCGCCGAAGCGCCCGCTGACCGACCTTTAGCGGGTCAGATCGTCACTCACTTGTCGGAGTTGTCCAGCTTGGCGCGCAGCAGGGCGCCCAGGCTGGTCGTGCCGGCGCTTTCGCGGCTCGATTGCTGGCTCAGGCTGGCCATCGCGCCTTGCTCGTCGGCCATGTCCTTTTGCTTGATCGACAGCTGGATGTTGCGGGTCTTGCGATCCACGTTCACCACCACGGCCGTGACTTCGTCGCCTTCCTTGAGCACGTTGCGGGCATCTTCCACGCGGTCGCGGGAGATTTCCGAAGCGCGCAGGTAGCCCACGATGTCTTCGCCGAGGTCGATTTCAGCGCCACGGGCGTCCACGGTCTTGACCTTGCCGGTCACCGTCTGGCCCTTGTCGTTCACGGTCACGAAGGTCGTGAATGGGTCGCCGTCGAGCTGCTTGATGCCCAGCGAGATGCGTTCGCGGTCCACGTCCACGGCCAGCACGATGGCTTCCACTTCCTGGCCCTTCTTGTAGTTGCGAACAGCGGCTTCGCCGGGTTCGTTCCACGAGAGGTCGGACAGGTGCACCAGGCCGTCGATGCCGGCAGCCAGGCCCACGAACACGCCGAAGTCGGTGATCGACTTGATCGGACCCTTGACGCGGTCACCGCGCTTCGTGTCCTGTGCGAATTCTTGCCATGGGTTGGCCTTGCACTGCTTCATGCCCAGGCTGATGCGGCGCTTGTCTTCGTCGATTTCCAGGACCATGACTTCGACTTCGTCGCCCAGCGAAACCAGCTTGGCGGGAGCGATGTTTTTGTTGGTCCAGTCCATTTCGGAGACGTGCACCAGGCCTTCGATGCCGGGTTCGAGTTCGACGAACGCGCCGTAGTCGGCAATGTTCGTGATCTTGCCGAACAGGCGCGTGCCTTGGGGGTAGCGGCGGTTCACACCCATCCATGGGTCGTCGCCCATTTGCTTCAGACCCAGCGAGACACGGTTCTTCTCGGTGTCGAACTTCAGGATCTTGGCGGTGATTTCCTGGCCAGCGGTCACCACTTCGGAGGGGTGACGCACGCGGCGCCATGCCATGTCGGTGATGTGCAGCAGGCCGTCGATGCCGCCCAGGTCCACGAACGCACCGTATTCGGTGATGTTCTTGACCACGCCCTGCACGATGGAGCCTTCCTTCAGGGTTTCCATCAGCTTGGCGCGCTCTTCGCCCATGGAGGCTTCCACCACGGCGCGGCGGCTCAGCACCACGTTGTTGCGCTTGCGGTCGAGCTTGATGACCTTGAATTCCAGGGTCTTGTTTTCGTAAGGCGTCAGGTCCTTGATTGGACGCGTGTCGATCAGCGAACCGGGCAGGAATGCGCGGATGCCGTTGACCAGCACGGTCAGGCCGCCCTTGACCTTGCCGCTGGTGGTGCCGGTGACGAATTCGCCGGATTCCAGGGCCTTTTCCAGGCTCATCCACGAAGCCAGGCGCTTGGCGGTGTCGCGCGACAGGATGGTGTCGCCGTAGCCGTTTTCGATGGAGCCAATGGCCACCGACACGAAGTCACCCACTTGGACTTCGACTTCGCCCTTGTCGTTCTTGAATTCTTCCAGCGGCACGTAGGCTTCGGACTTGAGGCCGGCGTTGACCACGACGAAGTTGTGTTCCACGCGCACG
This sequence comes from Acidovorax sp. FW305-C-20-28, assembly GCF_058783375.1. Classification (NCBI taxonomy): domain Bacteria; kingdom Pseudomonadati; phylum Pseudomonadota; class Betaproteobacteria; order Burkholderiales; family Comamonadaceae; genus Acidovorax; species Acidovorax sp. FW305-C-20-28. Next base: position 110,766 of record NZ_JBYSYM010000012.1, read on the forward strand.
ACTTCGGCGGTGATCACTTCGCCTGGGCGCATTTCGGTACGCTGCAGGGATTCTTCAAAAAGGGCGGCAAAAGATTCGGACATGTGTTTCCTTGCCACAGACAGAATTCCGAGAGCACCATTGCTCCCGTTTTTATAGCTGCCGGTGGTGGTTTGCGGCAAAGCCGCGGTTAGGTTGTTGACGATATTCCACGCTGCCAGCGCATGGACATGCATTGGCTGCGGGAGGCCTTGCCGGGCCTCGCGGTCCGGCGGTCAGCCTTGTGCGGCCACGGGGGCTGCAAAGGGCTGGCGCTCCTGCCACCAGGCAAGCACCTTCTCGACGGCTTCATCGATCGTCAAGTCGGAGTTGTCCAGAACCAGGGCATCCTGCGCGGGCTTCAAGGGGGCGACGCTGCGGGAGCTGTCCCGCGCATCGCGCGCCTCAAGGTCTGCGCGAAGGTCGGCTATGTTAGCCGAAAAGCCCTTTGAAATCAACTGCTTATACCGGCGCTCCGCACGGCATGCGGCGCTGGCCGTCAGGTAGACCTTCAAGGGGGCCCCGGGGAAGATCACCGTGCCCATGTCGCGCCCATCGGCCACCAGGCCGGGCAGGCGCCGAAAACTGTGCTGCAGGTCCACCAGGGCCTCGCGCACGGCGGGCAGCGCGGAGACGCGCGAGGCGTTCATGCCGGCCTCTTCGGTGCGGATGGCGTCGGTCACATCGTCCTGGCCCAGCAGCACGCGCCCGCCCTCGAAGTGCACGGGCAGGGTCTTGGCCATGTCGGCAATGCGGGATTCATGGGTGGCGTCGATGGCCAGGCCCGCGCGCAGCGCGGCCAGCGCCGTGATGCGGTACATGGCACCCGAGTCCAGGAAGCGGTAGCCCAGGCGCTGCGCCACGGCCGCCGCCACGGTGCCCTTGCCCGAGGCCGTGGGGCCGTCGATGCAGATCACCGGAATGCGCTCGGTGGCAGCATGGGCCACCGAGAACAGCGCCTCGAAGTAGTCCGGGAAGGTCTTGGCGACGCACTTGGGGTCTTCGATGCGCACCGGCAGCCCGGCGGGGTTGAAGGCCGCGAGCGAAAAGCACATGGCCACGCGGTGGTCGTCGTAGGTGTGGATGCTGGCGGCCTTCCAGTCGGCCAGCTGCGCGGGCGGGGTCACGCGGACGAAGTCGGCGCCTTCCTCCACCGTGGCGCCGAGCTTGCGCAGCTCGGTGGCCATGGCGGCGATGCGGTCGGTTTCCTTCACGCGCCAGCTCGCGATGTTGGTCAGGGTGGTCGTGCCCTCGGCATACAGCGCCATCACGGCCAGGGTCATGGCCGCGTCGGGAATGTGGTTGCAATCGAGCGCGATGGCCTTGAGCGGCCAGCCCTGGCCGGGCTCGCCGCGGCGGATGTGCAGCCAGTTGGCGCCGCCCGTGACCTGGGCGCCCATGGCGCGCGCGGCCTCGACGAAGCGGATGTCGCCCTGGATGGAGTCGAGCCCCACGCCATGGATGCGGATGCCTTCGGGCAGGCCTTCGTGGCCGGCCGCCATCGCGCCCAGCGCGATGAAGTAGCTGGCCGAGGAGGCGTCGGCCTCCACGTGGATGTCGCCTGGCGAGCGGTACTGGCTGCCGGCCGGGATCGTGAAGCGCTGCCAGTCCTGGTGCGTGACCTCGATGCCGAAACGCGAGAGCAGCTGCAGGGTGATGGCGATGTAGGGCTTGGAGATCAGCTCGCCGACCACCTCGATCTCGATGGCCTGCGTGCGCGCCGCCAGTGGCAGCGCCATGAGAAGGGCGGTGAGGAACTGGCTGGACACGTCGCCGCGCACGCGGATGGGCGCGGTCAGCGCCAGGGCCGGCACGCCCTGGCCATGCGCGATGCGCAGCGGCGGGTAGCCGTCGTTGCCCAGGTAGTCGATCTGGCAGCCGAGTTGGCGCAGTGCGTCGACCAGGTCGCCGATGGGGCGCTCGTGCATGCGTGGCACACCCGAGAGTTCGAACTCGCCGCCCAGCAACGACAGCGCGGCCGTGAGCGGGCGCATGGCCGTGCCGGCATTGCCCATGAAGAGCTGGGCGGGCGAGCGCGGCGCACCGCCACCCAGGCCGGTGATGCGCACGGTGGTGCTGCCATCCTCGTCCACCGTGCAGCCAATCTTGCGCAGGGCGTCGAGCATGACGCGCGTGTCGTCGGAGGCGAGCAGGTCGTGCACCGTGGTCGTGCCCGCGCTCAGCGCGGCCAGCAGCAGCACACGGTTGGAAATGCTCTTGGAGCCGGGCAGGTGGACTTCGCCGCCTGCGGCATCGAGGGCCGGCAGGTCGAGGTGGGGGGTGCTGAACATCAACGCCCCTTGCTCGTGCGCTGCGCGCCCATGCGCCAGTGCGCGCGGGTCTCGCTGGCCAGGGTGATCATGTCTTCCAGGGCCTGGGTGTCGCCCTTTTGCATGGCCTGCTCGATGTTCTGCAGCGTCTGCTGGAACAGGCGCGACTGGGCCAGCAGTTCCTCGCGGTTGGACAGCAGGATGTCGCGCCAGACCTTGGGGTCGCTGGCGGCAATGCGCGTGAAGTCGCGAAAGCCCGGGCCGGCCAGCGAGAGGAAGTCGTCGCCATCCGCCTGTCCGGTGATGCTGTTCATCATGGCAAAGGCCAGCAGGTGGGGCAGGTGGCTCACCGCGGCGAAGGCCGCGTCGTGCGACTCGGGCGACATGTTGCTGACGCGGCAGCCCAGGGCGTTCCACACGGTTTCCGCCTTGGTGAATTGCTCGGGCAGCGTGCGGTCCATGGGGGTCAGGATGACCTGGCGACCGGTGTAGAGCTCGGCATCGGCATGTTCCACACCCGAGACCTCGCGGCCCGTGATGGGGTGGGCGGGCACGAAGGAGCCCACCTGGTCGCGCAGCGCGCGGCGCGCGGCCTGCACCACGTCGGCCTTGGTGGAGCCCACGTCCATGATCAGCATGTTGGGTGTGACCAGGTGGCGGATGGCCTTGAGCGTGGCCTCGGTGGCGGCCACGGGCACGGCCACGAGCACGATGTCGGCGCCGGCCACGGCCAGCAGGGCCGAGGGGGCCTCGACGTCGATCACGCCGAGCTGGCGCGCGCGGTCGGTGGTGGAGGGCGACTTGCTGTAGCCCACCACGCGCTTGACCAGGCCGGCCTTCTTCATCGCCAGGGCGAAGGAGCCGCCCATGAGGCCGCAGCCGATGAGTCCCAATTGTTCAAACATGGTGCGATTCCGTCAGGGGGCGATGGGCGGTGATCGCCGGGCGTTCGGGCGTGCGCATGGGCGTATCCGGGCTCATGGTGCCACCGGGTAGGTGCCCAGCACCTTGTAGAAGGCGCACAGGCCGCGCAGCTCTTCGAGCGCGCGCGCCACGTGCGGCTGGGCGGGGTGGCCATCGAGGTCGATGTAGAAATAGTACTCCCACTGGCCGGTGCGCGCAGGGCGCGACTCGAAGCGCGTCATCGACACGCCATGCGCCTTGAGCGGCACCAGCAGGTCGTGCACGGCGCCGGGCCGGTTGGGCACCGAGACCACGAGGCTGGTGCAGTCCTTGCCCGAGGGCGGCGGCGTCTGCAGCGTGTGCGGCAGGCAGATGATGGCAAAGCGCGTGCGGTTGTACGCATCGTCCTGGATGGCGTGCGAGACGATGTGCAGGCCGAACTGGGTGGCCGCGCGTTCGCTCGACAGGGCCGCCCAGGCCGGGTTGGTGGTGGCCAGGCGCGCGCCTTCGGCATTGCTCGACACCGGGCGGCGCTCGGCATGGGGCAGGTGCTTGGACAGCCAGGCCTGGCACTGGGCCAGGGCCTGCGGGTGGGCCAGCACGGCCTCGATGCCGTCCAGCGAATTGCTGGTGCGCAGCAGGTTGTGGCGCACCAGCAGGCTGACCTCGCCCACCACATGGGTGGGGGTGTGCAGGAACAGGTCGAGCGAGCGCGTGACCACGCCCTCGGTGGAGTTCTCCACCCCCACCACGCCGTACTGGGCGCTGCCCGCGGCCGTGGCGTGGAACACCTCGTCGAAGTTGGCGCAGTACATCAGGTCGGCTGCACCGCCGAAGAATTCGATGGCCGCCTGCTCGCAGAAGGTGCCTTCGGGGCCGAGCACGGCCACGCGCTGGGGCGATTCGAGGGCCAGGCAGGCCGACATGATTTCGCGCCAGATGGCGGCCACATGCGCGCCCTTGAGCGGGCCGGGGTTGGCGGTCTGGATCTTGTCGATGACCTGGGCCACGCGGTCGGGCCGGAAGAACGGTGTGCCCTCGCGCTTCTTGACCTCGCCGACCTGCTCGGCCACCAGGGCCCGCTGGTTGAGCAGCGTGAGCAGTTGCCGGTCGAGGGAGTCGATCTGCACGCGCAGGCTGGCGAGATCAGGGGAGGCTTGCGGTTCGGTCATGAAGGGGCAACTTTTCTGGCGGGCGTGCGGCGAAAGGGGTTGGAAAGTGGGGACTCAGGCGCGCTTTTGTTCAAATTCTCGCATGTAGTCCACCAGCGCCTGTACACCGGCCAAGGGCATGGCGTTGTAGATGCTGGCACGCATGCCGCCCACGGACTTGTGGCCCTTGAGTTGCAGCAGGCCGCGCTCGCGGGCGCCGGCCAGGAAGGCTTCGTTGCGCGACTCGTCGCGCAGGAAGAAGGGGATGTTCATGCGCGAACGGGCGTTGGCCGCCACCTTGTTCACGTACAGCTGCGACGCATCGATGGCGTTGTACAGCAGCTCGGCCTTGGCGATGTTGCGCCGCTCCATGGCGGCCACGCCGGTGAGTTCGCCCTCGCGCTGGCGCAGCAGCCACTGGAAGGTCAGGCCTGCCACGTAGATGCCCCAGGTGGGCGGGGTGTTGTACATGGATTCGTTGTCCGCCACGGTCTTGTAGTCGAAGGCGCTCGGGCAGGCGGGCAGGGCGTGGCCCAGCAGGTCTTCGCGCACCACCACCAGGGTCAGGCCGGCGGGGCCCAGGTTCTTTTGCGCGCCGCCGAAGGCCAGGCCCACGCGCGACCAATCCACACTGCGCGAGGCCACGTGCGAGGAGAAGTCGATGACCAGGGGGGCGTCCGAGCCCAGGGCCTTGAGGTCGGGCAGCTCGTGGAATTCGGTGCCGTTGATGGTCTCGTTGCTGCAGATGTGCAGGTAGCTGGCGCCGCGGCTCAGGTTCCAGGTGGCGGGCGCGGGCAGGGTGGTGAACTCGCTGTTCTGGCTGCTGGCGGCGATGTTCACTTCGCTGGCGTACTTGCGCGCCTCCTTCTGCGATTTCTGGCTCCAGCTGCCGGTGACCACGAAGTCCACGGTGCCGGCGCGCGAGAGGTTCAGCGGCACGATGGCGTTCTCGGCCAGGCCACCGCCCTGCATGAACAGGATCTTGAAGTTCGCCGGCACGGCCAGCAGCGTGCGCAGGTCGGCCTCGGCCTGCTGGTAGATGGACAGGAACTCCTTGCCGCGGTGGCTCATCTCCATCACGCCCATGCCGCTGCCGTGCCAGTCCAGCATTTCGGAGGCTGCTTGCTGCAGCACTTCGGCGGGGATGGCGGCGGGGCCGGCGGAGAAGTTGTAGGGGCGGTTCATGTCAGGCCAAACGGAAAAAGAAGACTGTCTCGGTGGGCTGGCGGCTGGTGCCGCCACGGCCCGTGCTGTTGCATGCTGCCTTGCGGCGCCTGGAGCGCGGCACCCGGCAGTGCCGGGCGCCGTGTCCACAGGGCGCGTCAGGACCCGGAGGGGCCGTCGGTGTCCGGGGTCGTGCCGCCGGCATCCGCTGCGCCGCCTTCGCCCTCGGCCATGTTGGCATCGTTTTCGACGATGCGCTGCAGGCCGCTGAGCTGGGAGCCCTCGTCCAGCGCGATCAGCGTCACGCCCTGCGTGGCGCGGCCCAGTTCACGGATCTCGGAGACGCGGGTGCGCACCAGCACGCCCTTGTCGGTGATCAGCATGATCTCGTCGTCGGCATGCACCAGCGTGGCGGCAACGACCTTGCCGTTGCGCTCGCTCTGCTGGATGGCGATCATGCCCTTGGTGCCGCGGCCGTGGCGCGTGTACTCGACGATGCTGGTGCGCTTGCCGTAGCCGTTCTCGGTGGCAGTGAGCACGCTCTGCGTCTCGTCTTCGGCCACCAGCATGGCGATCACGCTCTGGCCGTCTTCCAGCGTCATGCCGCGCACGCCGCGGGCCTGGCGGCCCAGGGGGCGCACGTCGTTCTCGTCGAAGCGCACGGCCTTGCCGCCGTCGCTGAACAGCATCACGTCGTGCGCGCCATCGGTCAGGGCCGCGCCGATCAGGTAGTCGCCGTCATCGAGGTTGACGGCGATGATGCCGCCCTTGCGAGGGTTGCTGAACTCGTCGAGCGCCGTCTTCTTCACGGTGCCCATGCTGGTCGCCATGAAGACGTAGCGGTCGGCCGGGAAGCTGCGCATGTCGCCCGTGAGCGGCAGCACCACGTTGATCTTCTCGCCTTCCTGCAGCGGGAACATGTTGACGATGGGGCGGCCACGCGAGCCACGCGAGCCCGCAGGCACTTCCCAGACCTTGAGCCAGTAGAGCCGGCCGCGGTTGGAGAAGCACAGGATGTAGTCGTGCGTGTTGGCGATGAAGAGCTGGTCGATCCAGTCGTCTTCCTTGGTCGCCGTGGCCTGCTTGCCGCGCCCGCCGCGCTTTTGCGAGCGGTACTCGGACAGGGGCTGGCTCTTGATGTAGCCCGTGTGGCTGAGCGTCACCACCATGTCGGTGGGGGTGATCAGGTCTTCGGTGGACAGATCCTGCGCGCTGTACTCGACGATGCTGCGGCGTGCGCCCAGCTTGCTCTGGCCGAACTCGGTCTTGATGGAGGTGAGCTCATCGCCGATGATGACCGAGACGCGCTCGGGCTTGGCCAGGATGTCCAGCAGGTCTTCGATGACCGCCATGACTTCCTTGTACTCGGCGACGATCTTGTCCTGCTCCAGGCCCGTGAGGCGCTGCAGGCGCATCTGCAGGATTTCCTGGGCCTGCGTTTCCGACAGGCGGTACAGGCCGTCCTGGCCCATGCCGAATTCCTTTTCCAGGCCGTCGGGGCGGTAGTCGTCGGCATTCACGATGCCGCCGTCTTCGCGTGTGCGGGTGAGCATCTCGCGCACCAGCTTGCTGTCCCAGGGGCGGGCCATCAGCTCGGCCTTGGCCACCGGCGGGGTGGGGGCGTTGCGGATGATGGCGATGAAATCGTCGATGTTGGCCAGGGCCACGGCCAGGCCTTCGAGCACATGGCCGCGGTCGCGCGCCTTGCGCAGCTCGAACACCGTGCGGCGGGTGACCACCTCGCGGCGGTGCTGCAAAAAGACGCTGATCAGGTCGCGCAGGTTGCACAGGCGGGGCTGGCCGTCGATCAGCGCCACCATGTTCATGCCGAAGGTGTCCTGCAGCTGCGTCTGCTTGTACAGGTTGTTGAGCACCACTTCGGGCACTTCGCCGCGCTTGAGCTCGATCACCAGGCGCATGCCCGACTTGTCGGACTCGTCCTGGATGTGGCTGATGCCCTCGATCTTCTTTTCGTGCACCAGCTCGGCCATGCGCTCCTGCAGCGTCTTCTTGTTGACCTGGTAGGGCAGCTCGTCGACGATGATGGCCTGGCGCTGGCCGCGGTCGATGTCCTCGAAGTGGCACTTGGCGCGCATCACGACCTTGCCGCGGCCCGTGCGGTAGCCGTCCTTCACGCCGTTGATCCCGTAGATGATGCCGGCCGTGGGGAAGTCGGGCGCGGGGATGATCTCCATCAGCTCATCGACCGTGGCGTCGGGGTTGCGCAGCATGTGCAGGCAGCCATCGACCACTTCGTTGAGGTTGTGCGGCGGGATGTTGGTGGCCATGCCCACCGCGATGCCGGCCGAGCCGTTGACCAGGAGGTTGGGCAGCTTGCTCGGCAGGACCAGCGGTTCCTTCTCGCTGCCGTCGTAGTTGGGGCCGAAGTCGACGGTTTCCTTGTCGATGTCGCCCAGCATTTCGTGCGCGATTTTTGCCAGGCGGATTTCCGTGTACCGCATTGCGGCCGCGTTGTCACCATCCACCGAGCCGAAGTTGCCCTGGCCGTCGACCAGCATGTGGCGCAGCGAGAAGTCCTGCGCCATGCGCACGATGGTGTCGTACACCGCCGAATCGCCGTGCGGGTGGTACTTACCGATCACGTCGCCGACGATACGGGCGGACTTCTTGTACGGCCGGTTCCAGTCGTTGTTCAGCTCGTGCATGGCGTACAGCACGCGCCGGTGCACGGGCTTCAAGCCATCGCGCGCGTCGGGCAGGGCCCGGCCCACGATCACGCTCATCGCGTAGTCGAGGTAACTGCGCCGCATCTCCTCTTCGAGGCTGATGGGCAGGGTTTCTTTGGCAAACTGGGTCATAGGGCGGCAATGCGGCGAAGGAGAATCATTTTAGAGGGGAAAGCGTGTAGCGCTCCCGCAACATATCGCCGCAATTACGGTTTTGTCCTACGGGCCCCAAGGCGGTGCGGCCGCTTTTGCCCTGTTACGTATGGCACAATCAATTGAACGTTTCGGGTGATGGTCACCCCAGGCGTCCTGATTCGCAGCGCGGCTGCGGCTTTTTCCCCAAGAGGAGAACCATGAAGAAACTGAACAAAGTGGCGATGTTGTTTGCCTCTGCAGCGCTCGCAACCGCCGCTGGCGCACAAACCGTTGACAACTGGAGAGATGCTTCTGGCCAACTGGTCTGGAAGAACGGCACGAACGAATACTGCTGGCGCAATGCCAACTGGACGCCTGCTACCGCTGCCCCAGGCTGCGACGGCGCCATCGCTGCTCCAGCTCCCGCCGCTGCTGCTCCAGCTGCTGCCCCTGGCGCTGCTCCCGCACCAGCACCAGCTCCAGCCCCAGCTGCTCAGCCTCCCGTGATGGCCAGCAAGGTCACCTACGCTGCTGACGCATTCTTCGACTTCGACAAGTCGGTGCTGAAGGCAGAAGGCAAGGCCAAGCTGGACGACCTGGTCTCCAAGGTCAAGGGCATCAACCTGGAAGTCATCATCGCCGTGGGTCACACCGACTCCGTGGGTTCCGATGCTTACAACCAGAAGCTGTCGGTCCGCCGTTCCGAAGCCGTCAAGGCTTACCTGGTGTCCAAGGGCATCGAAAAGAACCGCGTGTACACCGAAGGCAAGGGCGAGAAGCAACCAGTGGCTGACAACAAGACCGCTGAAGGCCGCGCCAAGAACCGCCGCGTGGAAATCGAAGTGGTTGGCACCCGCGCCAACTGATCTTCGGATTGGTTCGCACCAGAAAGCCCCGGCAACGGGGCTTTTTTTCGTCTGTGCTTTCCATCCGGGCGGGCTGTGTTTTGTTGTACTGGTACGAAGTGCCTGTTGCTGCGCTCCAGCCCGCTGCACTTTATATATAGTGTGAGCCATCCCTTCCCGGGGGCTTGTCCCTTCAGGCGCGCTCACCATCGTTGACAATGCAGGCCATGAGCGACGACACGACCACCCCCACCCTCAATGCCGATCCGGCCGAGCTGGCCAAGTTTTCCGCACTGGCGCACCGCTGGTGGGACCCGGACAGCGAGTTCCGTCCCCTGCACCAGATCAACCCGCTGCGCCTGGACTGGATCCACGCCCAGGCGGGCCTGGGCGGCAAGCGCGTGCTCGATGTGGGCTGTGGCGGAGGCATCCTGGCCGACTCCATGGCGCGCAAGGGGGCCGACGTGACCGGTATCGACCTGGCCACCAAGGCCTTGCGTGTGGCGCAACTGCACGCGCTGGAAGCCGGCACCAAAGGGGTGCAATACCGCGAGATCAGCGTCGAGGCACTGGCTGCCGAGCAGCCCGCCAGCTTCGATGTGGTGACCTGCATGGAGATGCTCGAGCATGTACCCGACCCGGCCTCCGTCGTCAAGGCTTGTTCTGCATTGGTCAAGCCCGGCGGCTGGGTATTCTTCTCCACCATCCATCGCAACGCCAAGGCCTTCATGCTGGCCATCGTGGGCGCGGAGTACGTGCTCAACATGCTGCCGCGCGGCACGCACGAATACGCCAAGATGATCCGCCCAAGCGAGCTGGCATCGCACTGCCGCAGTGCTGGCCTCGATGTGCAGCAGACCCGTGGGCTGGAATACAACCCGCTGACCAAGCGCTATTGGCTCAGTGCCGACACCAGCGTGAACTACATGTTCGCCACGCAGCGCCCCGCCTGATACGACCCCGAGAGACCCAGTCCGTGACGAAGACCCCTGTGTTCCACAACATCCGCGCCGTGCTGTTCGACCTGGACGGCACCCTGATCGACAGCGCTCCCGACCTGGCCGCCGCGGCCGACAAGATGCGCACCGACCGCGGCATGCCATCGCTGCCCCTCGAACGCTACCGCCCCATGGCCGGCGCCGGCGCGCGCGGCATGCTGGGCGAGGCCTTCGGCCTCAAGCCCGAGGACGCGGAGTTCGCCGCCCTGCGCGAAGAGTTCTTTGCCAACTACGAGGCCCGCATGACGGTCTTGACCGAAGTGTTCGACGGCGTGCCCGCCCTGGTCGAGGCCTTGCACGCCCGCGGCCTGGCCTGGGGCGTGGTGACCAACAAGGCCATGCGCTTCACCGACCCGCTCACGCGCGCCATGCCGCTGTTCGCCAGCGCCGGAGCCGTGGTGAGTGGAGACACCACGCCGCATGCCAAGCCGCACCCGGCACCGCTGCTGGAGGCGGCCGCGCGCCTGAAAATCGATGCCAGCCAATGCATCTACGTGGGCGATGACGAGCGCGACATCGTGGCGGGCCTGGCCGCCGGCATGGGTACCGTGGCCGCCACTTACGGCTACCTGGGTGCTGCCCAGGCGCCGCAGGCCTGGGGTGCGCACGCTGCAATTAAATCTCCCTCCGAGCTCTTGCAATTGCTGGCACTGGCCTAAAATAGGCAGCATTGGGGCTGTCCTGGTTTCGACGTGGGTTCGGAGCTAGTGTGGTGCATGTCGAGCTTGAGTCACGCTCGTAAATCTCGATTTAACAAACTAACTGCAAACGACGAACGTTTCGCACTCGCTGCTTAATTGCCAGTGAGCCTTGCAACAGTTGGCCGATGGGCTGGGCAAGGGGGTTCTGAGCAATCAGTGCCTCCCGGCTGCAAGGATAATTACATGGGCTGGCTCCGATCCGGGTACCTTGGGTCGGGGCGAGATTCAAGGGTACTGGCGGCCGGTGTAGCGTGCGACTGCGCGACACAGGCGGCGAGATCCAAAACAGACCGCTAAACATGTAGATCTGCCTGGTGAAGGCTTGCGGACGCGGGTTCAATTCCCGCCAGCTCCACCAATACAACGTCCAAGGGCGTTCACTGAAGTGCAGTGAGCGCCCTTTTTCTTGCTTCTTTGGTTCCGGCTGGCATCATCGGCGTGTGGTTGATTCAATGCCCCGCAGATGGGAGGCGCTGTCGCTGCTTTCATTTACCAGCAGGAGTGGGTCATGGAGGATTTTGGTGAGCCGGAAGCCCGTCCAGTGCCGGCCAAGGGTGATCGCGCCTACGAGCTGGGAGATGTGACAGAAGAGCAGGGCCAAGGCCTGGATGACCTCTTTGGCCAGCCAGCCTCGGCTCGGTACGTCTTCATGAACGCCGAATTCACCGATCACATGATCGACTGGATGCATCGCAGCGGATTTAAGCCAGAAGAGATGGTGGAGTTCATCGGGCAGGCCATGGAAGCGGTTTCGATTCCCGAGATGTGCATGACGGAGGACGGGCCAATCCCCTCGTTGGTGAACAGGGGGGTGCGCGATCTCGTGACGGGTGTCGCTTACGACGTTCATCTGCTCCTCTACCAAGTGGAAGACGGCTATGTCCCCCGGACTCTCATTCTTGAGGGATTGCCGGCTCGCAAGAGGAATTGACTGGCGGACGGTCGTCTATCTCTTCGGTCGTCGCCACAACTGATGCCCCAGAAAGCCCATGATGGCCATGTTGGCTAGCGTTACGGTGGCCGATGCAATGCTGGGGTGGTGCAAGAAGTGCCACCACTCAAACGGGATGTACAACCCGCCCGAGAGAGCGCCCAGCCACTCGCCCCACCAGCGGCCCTTCCACAGACCGTAGGCCTCGGCAAAGCGCACCAGCACATAGGCGGCCGCAGCCAGCAGCAGGGGGGTGAGGTCGGCGCGCGCCAATTGGTCGATGTCGGTGAGCACCATGGCCGGGTAGCGGTCGCCGGGTGCCAGGCCGATGTGCCCGATCAGCGAAGCCACGATGTGGTGCAGGTCGTGGTGCAGCAGGCTGAGAAAGCCCAGGCTGGCCATCAGCGCGGCAAGGCCCTTGAGGGCTTCGAAAGCGGCGATGGCGCGCAGTGCCTTGCTGTGGTCCGGCATGGGTCGTGAAGCCATGCCGGGCATCGTAGCCGCAATGGCCTGCCGTTACCGGCGGGCGGTGCGCTGGGGGCGTGGCGCCCGGGGGGCCGGGCGTGCCAGGTGCGCGTTCATCTGCTCCAGCCAGAGCAGCGAGTCCATCTGCGACAGAAAGCGCCGCAGGTAGTCGGGCGAGAGCCCGCGCATGAGCGCCAGCGAGCGCAGCATGAGCTTGTGCGAGTTGAGCGGGCCGGCGTGCTCGGGCGCCTTGCTCAGGGCCTGCACGACCTGCTGCTCGGCCGAGATCCTGGACCAGACCTCGCTGAACTGGCGCACGCTCTTCATCTCCGACAGGCTGGCGCTTTCGCTGGCGCGCACCTGGTCGGCGTCGGCCTGGGCGCGCGCGGCGAGTTCGCGGTTCAGCAGGGCCAGGGGCGAGCCTGGCGGGTCGGCCGGCCGGGGCACTGCAACGGCGGGCGCGGCTGCCGCTGCAGCAGTGGCCCGGGCGGCGTAGTCGGCCACGGCGGCCGCCAGCCGCTGCTGCAGCAGTTGCTGCACGGCCGGCCGCTGCGCTGGCAGGCGCCGGGCCAGTGCCTCCAGGTAGCGAAAGCGCGCAGGGTCATGGCGCTCGGCGCCCTGCGCCCGCAGCGGTTCCAACCAGGCGCTCGCGTCGTTCATTGGGGTGTTGCGGGGCTGGGCTGGGTGGCCCGAGGCACCGGGGCCATTTCCACGCGGCGGTTCTGCGCGCGGCCTTTTTCGTCGGCGTTGTCGGCCACGGGCTGCTCGGCACCGAAGGCCGCGGCAAACACCTGGGACGAGGGCATGCCTTCCTCGGCCAGGGCGCGTGTGACGGTGAGCGCGCGCTGGGCCGACAGCTCCAGGTTGTCGGCAAAGCGCTGGCCGCCGCCGCTGCGCAGCGGGATGTTGTCGGTGAAGCCGCTCACCATGAGCATCTCGTCGCGCTCGCGCAGGTACACGCGCAGGGGCTGCACCAGGCTGGTCAGCAGCTGGCGGCCTTCGGGGCGCAGTTCGGCCGATCCCGTGGCGAACAGCACGCTGCCGCTGATGCCGATGCGGCCATTGCTCAAGGTCACGCGGCCACTGGCCAGCGGGCCGGCCAGCGCCTTCTCCAGCGACATGCGGCGCTGCTCGGCCTCCTGGCGCTTTTCCACTTCCTGGCGCAGGCTGTTGGCCAGGTCGATCTGCAGCACCAGCACCCCCACGAGGATGAGCACGAAGGCGCCCAGCAGGCCGGCCATCAGGTCGCCGAACACGGCCCAGACCGGGGCGGTCTGCTCGGTGGCGTCGTCCAGCGTGTCGTCGTAGCCGGTCACGCGGGCGCCCCTTGCGCAGCCTGGCCATGCAGGCGGCGCAGGTCTTCGACGATACCTTGCTGCGAAGAGATGCTCAGGTCGATCACCTCGCGTGCCTGGGCCACGTAGTAGGCCAGCTGTTCATCGCTGCGGCCCAGGGACTGGCCGATGGCGCTCTCGATGCCCTGCAGGCCCTGCACCAGCTTGTCGTTGCTGGCGGTGAACAGGCCCACGCCGTGGCTGAACGACTCGCCCAGGCTGGCCAGTTCCACGGCGCTGGCGGCCACGTGCGTGGCGACCTCGTCCACCTTGCCGGCCTGGGTGCCCAGCGCATCGGCGAATTGCTGTCCGGCCTGCTCCAGCACCTGGGCGGCCGAGCCCACCAGCGATTCGATGGCGGCACGCTGCTGTGCGGCGGCGTCGTTGACGGAGTGCAGCAGCGTGGAGAGCTGCTCCATCATGGCGGTGCGCTCTTCCAGTGCGAGGTTGTCGCGCTCGCCCAGGCGCGTCATCTCCTGGCGCAGCTGGGTGATGACCTCGGCCGCGGCCTGGGGTACGTCGGATGCGGTCTGCAGCAGGCGCGTGAGCGGGGCTTCGAGCGCCGATCCCAGCGTGGCCAGGTGTTGCGCCACGGCGGCCTGCAGGGTGTCGAGCCGGTCCACCGCGGCCTGGCCGCGGGCAGCCTCGGCGTCGCGCAGGGCCGCGAGTTCGCTGCGCCAGACGCCGGTGAGTGTGTCCATGCGCTCGCCCTGCGATTGCTCCCAGCGGGCCTCGGCTTCCACGCGCGTGCGCAGCAGCGCATCGGACTGCTCCATCAGGCGTGCCGTGCTGCCCAGGGTCTGCTCCACCTGGCCAGACATGCGTTCGGTGAGCTGGGCCGCCGTGCCTTCCAGCGTGCGGTACAGGCCCTGCTGCTGTTCGGCGGCCTGCGACCCTGCGCGCTGCAGCTCGGTCGTGACCGCGCTGGCCATGCCTTCCATGGAGCGGCTCCAGGTCTCCAGGCGTTGCTGGTCGGCCTGCACCTGGGCGGTGTGCGACTGGGCCACGGTGTCCTGCAGCGAGGCCAGCAGGGCGTTGGCACGCTGCTCGAAGGCCTGCGTGGCGGTCTGCAGCACGTGGTCGAGCTGGGTGGCCGCGCCTTCCAGGGCCTGGCCTACCGCGCGTTGCTGCTCGGCTGTCTGGGCACCTGCGCGTTGCCATTCGGCCGAGAGCGTGCCGGCCAGGCCCTCCATGGAGCGGCTCCAGCCTTCCACGCGCTGCTGGTCCGCCGCCGCTTGGGCTGCCTGCGATTGGGTGGCCGTGTCCTGCAGCGTGGCGATCAGGGCCCTGGCGCGTTGTTCAAAGGCGTCGGTGGCGACCTGCAGTGCGCGGTCGAGCTGCGCTGCGGCACCCTCCAGGGCCTGGCCCACGGCGCGCTGCTGCTCGGCGGTCTGGGTGCTTGCGCGTTGCCACTCGGCCGAGAGCGTGCCGGCCATGCCCTCCATGGAGCGGTTCCAGCCTTCCACGCGCTGCTGGTCGGCGGCTGCCTGGGCCGCATGCGACTGCGCCACGGTGTCCTGCAGCGAGGCCAGCAAGGCGCTGGCACGCTGCTCGAAGGACTGGGTTGCGGCCTGCAGTGCGCGGTCGAGTTGCGCCGCGGCACCCTCCAGGGCCTGGCCTGCGGTGCGCTGCTGCTCGGCAGTCTGGGCGCCTGCGCGCTGCCACTCGGCCGAGAGGGTGCCGGCCATGCCCTCCATGGAGCGGTTCCAGCCTTCCACGCGTTGCTGGTCGGCCGCCGCCTGGGCTGCGTGCGATTGGGTGAGCGTGTCCTGCAGCGCAGTGAGCAGGCCGCTCGCGCGCTGATCGAAGGCCTGGCTGGCGGTCTGCAGGGACTGTTCGAGCTGCCGGGCCGCGCCGGCCAGGGTCTGGCCGGTCTCGTGCTGCTGCGCTGCGGCCTGGGTGCCTGCGCGCTGCCATTCGGCGGCGAGTGCGCTGGCGGTGTGTTCCATGGAGCGGTTCCAGCCCGCCAGGCGCTGCTGGTCGGCGGCGGCCTGGGCTGCGTGCGACTGCTCCACCGTCTGCTTGAGCGCGCCCAGCAGGGTGCCGGTGCGTTGCTCGAAGCCCTGGGTCACCGTCTGCAGGGCCCCATCGAGCCGCGCCACCAGGCGGTCCTGGGCCTGGGTGTGGCCTTGCAGGGCATCCGTCCAGGTGGCGGCCACCTGGCGGGCCGTGCCCTCCCATTGGGCGGACAGGGCCTGCATCTGCGCATCGGTGGCGTCACGCAGGCGTTGGTGCGAGCGTTCGGCCTCCTGGGCGAGCGTGGCCATGGCCTGCTCGACCACGGGGCGGATGCTCTCGCCCGCCTGGCGGGCGCTGCTGGCCAGGCTGTCCTGCAGCGAGGCGCCCACGGTGCTGGCCAGGGCGGTGTAGGCCGTGGCGGCTTCGCGGTGAAAACCTTGCTGCTGGTTGGCCAAGCGCTCGTTGAGCTCGCCGTGGCGGCGCTCCAGGCCTTCCATCAGTGTCTGCAGGCGTTCGGCGATCAGCGGCATGGCCTGGGCCTGGGCCTGCAGGGCGTCGAACATGGCGTCGCGCTTGTGGGCCGGCGAGAAGCTGCGGAAGGCCGAGGCCACGCGGGCATCGAGCTGGCGCACCACCTGCAGGCGTTCGCGCCGGCCCATGGCGGACATCAGGCCCAGTGCGGCCGAGGTTGCCACGCCGGCCACCGAGGTGCCGAACGACAGGCCCAGGCCCTTGATGGGGGCCGCGAGCGCCGAGCGGATGGCTTCGAGGTTGGTGGAGCCTTCCAGTGCGAACACGGCCCCCTGGAAGGTGACCACCATGCCCAGGAAGGTACCCAGCATGCCCAGCATGACCAGCAGGCCCACTAGGTAAGGGGCCAGGGCCGGGCCGGGCAGGGCCACGCGCTCGCTCTCGATGCGCTGGCGCACAGGGTGGCGCAGCGCGGCGGGCAGGCGTTCCAGCCAGGGGCCGAGGTCGGCCAGGGGCTCGGCCGGCGTATCGGCCAGCGCGGCCGCCAGCGAACTGGTGGCCGAGCGGAACTGCATCAGCTCATAGGCGCCGAGCAGGTAGACCGCGGCGATCACCGCCGTCATCGCCAGCGCCAGCGGGCTGGTGCCCACGAAACCCCAGGCGACCCATCCCGCCACTGCCAGGCCGGCTGCAAACACGCCGGCCATCACACTCTTGTTCATTCCTGATTACCTGTTCTACTGTTCTCGTTGCGGGCTGCCTCCAGCAGCCCCATGATCGGTTGCAGGCGCACCTGCATCTCGGCCAGCAGCAGGGCCCGCAGGTCCTGCTCGAAGCCGGCCAGCCAGCCGCCGGGCTGGCGCCAGCGCAGCGGGTCGTCGGCCAGGCCCGAGGCCTGCACCCGTGCCTGGTGGGCCTTGCGCAATTGCACGAAGCGCCGCTCCAGGTGGCCGGGCAGCGACGCCCACAGGCGTTGCTCGCGCGCGCCCAGCATCTGCTCCATCACCCCGTCCAGCGCTGCCAGCTGCTGCAGGGGCGCAGACCCCTTGAGCAAGGCAGCGCGCACCTGGCTGCGCAGGGCACCCAGGCGGGCGTCGAGCTGCTTTTGCTGCTCTGCATAGCGCGGGCCATGGGCCGCAAAATCGGCCTGGGTCTGTGGATCGGGCTGCTCGACGGGGGTGTTGTCGGCACGTTCGCGCAGCGGCCTGGCCGGGCGGGCGGGTGCGGTCGCCAGGCGAGTCAGGTCGGCCTTGGTCTTGTGCAGCAGCTCTTCCAGGGCTTGCGTGTCGATGGCCGCACCTTCCCCCGTGGCGGGCTGGGGCACATGGGTCTCGATCGAGCGCAGCGAGCCGTTGAGCTCGACCGCATCCACCACGCTCAGCCACTGGCCCAGCTGTTCCGCCACATCCTGGCGCGCCGCGGCGCGCTCCGCCCGCGTCCATTGCGCAAGCAGAACGACGAGGCGTGAACTATCGAGTCGTTGGTGCAGATACATCCCGGGGGTAGCCATTCACTTCGCCTGCAACCCTGGTGGGAGGCCGGCATCCGGGAAACGGGTCCCCGAGGGCAAAACCGCGTATTTTCGCCCATGTCGGCCAGCTCCCCGGGCTCCGGCGGCCGGGCGTTGCAGGTGTTACACCCGGTTTATGGATGCGTGGCCGCTGAAAAAGGACGAAAAAGGGCTGTAAATATGGGAGAAGACTGCAAAAGCAGTCAGAAGGCGTGCATTTTCGCTACAAGAATTGCGCCCGCAGCCCGACCATGATGCGCCGGCCGGCCGCCGGCTCGAAAAAGCGGCCGTTGCCGTCGTTCACGATCAGCGAACCCGCATGGCGCCGGTCCAGCAGGTTGTCGAGCCGGGCCCAGGCCTGCCAGCGCGGGCCTGCGGCGGCCTGGCCGAAGCGGTAGCCGGCGCGCAGGCCCACCACGGCAAAGCCGGCGGCGGCCTCGGTGTTCACGTCGTTGGCGAACACCTTGCCGGACACATCGAGCGTGGCGCCCAGTTGCCATGCGGCCGTGGGCGCATAGTCCAATGCCAGCTGCGCCACATGGCGTGCCGTGCCGGGCAGGCGGTTGCCGGCGGCCACCCGGGAGCCCCCGGCGCCCGTGTAGGCATCGCCGAAGAAGGCATCCAGGTAGGTGTAGGCCGCGCGGGGCGTCCAGGCGCCGGCCTGTGCGCTCCAGGCCAGTTCCAGCCCGCGGCGGCGCACGTTGTCGGCGTTCTGGAACACGGTGCGGCCGTTGACCGTGGCGGCGGGCACGATCTCACCCTGGCTGCGCGCATCGAACCAGGCCGCTTTCACACGGTGCACTGCGCCTTGCCACTTGGCGCCGATCTCCATCTGCCGGCTGCGCGCGGCGGCCAGGCCGAAGTTGGGGCCGGTGTTGACCTGGCTGTAGGCCATCTCGGCCAGGGTCGGGGTCTCGAAGCCGCGGCCCGCATTGGCGTACAGGTTGAGCTGGTCGTTGGCAGCCCAGACCACGCCCAGCACCGGGCTGGTCTGGCGCCAGCGACGCGCGCCGCTGTCGTCGGGGTTGCTGGGGGTGATGAAGTGGTCGCTCACGCGCATGTCCACGCGGCTGGCGCGCAGGCCGGCCACGGCACGCCAGGTGGGTGCAATCCATGCATCCACCTGGGCTAAGACGTCGGTGTTGCCGGCGCGGTCGCGCTCGTTGCGGCGCAGGGCGCCGGTCTCGCCGTTCTGGTTGACGAAGCCCTGGCGCTGTTCCGAGAGGCGGTCGGCATCCAGGCCCAGGGTCCAGGTGAGTGGCAGGCCCGAGGGCATCTTCGCGCTGTGCGTCCAGGCCAGGCCCAGGCCGTGGTAGTCGCGGTCCAGGTCCACCACGCCGCCCGCGCTGTTCTCCGCCGCGCCGCTGAACGACAGGTACTGGGTGAGCGCGCGCTTGCCGCCATAGGCGCGGGCGCGCACGCTGTCGGCGGCGCCCAGTTGCCGCTCCAGCACCAGGCCCCACTGGTTCTGCGCCACCGATTTGCGCGTGCCGAAGGCCGTGGCCACATCGGGCGCCTGCCGTGGGTTGGCATGGAACTGCGCACGCGTCAGGCCCAGCGGGTCCTGTGCGTCGGGCTGGTCATAGAGGTTGAGCAGGGCGGTGATCTTCGTGTCCGCATCCGGTCGCGCCACGAGCTTGCCATTGAGGTGGGTGCGCCGGGCCGCGCTGTGCTCGCGCCAGCCGTCGGTCTCGAAGCGCGACACGTCCACCAGGCCCGAGAGCGTGTGGTTGCCGAAATCGAACGAAGCATCGGCCAGCCGCTGGCCGAACGAGCCCGCCGCCACCGAGGCCTGGGCGCCGCCGCCCGCGCGCGGCTCCCGCGTGTTCACCTGCAGCACGCCGCCCGCGGCATTGCCGTAGAGCTGGGCCAGCGGGCCGCGCAGCACCTCCACCTGGGCCGCCGAGTGCAGCTGCGCCGTGGCTGCCTGGCCCTGGCCGTCGGGCATGGTGGCGGGAATGCCGTCCACCAGGATGCGCACCCCGCGCACGCCAAAGGTGGAGCGCGCGCCGAAGCCGCGCACGGCGATCTGCAGGTCCTGCGCATAGTTCTGCCGGTCCAGCGCCACCACGCCGGCCTGGCCGGCGAGCAGCTCGGAGAGGTGCACCAGCGGCGTGGGGGCCGTGAAGCCATCGACCGGCACGCTGGTGTGGCTGGCCGCGCTGTCGAAGCGGCGCTGGGCCTGGGCGTTGCCTGGCACTTCGACCGGGGCCAGGCTGCCACCCTCGCGTGGCTGCGCCAGGGTGGGCGCAGCCGCTGCGAGTGCGGCTAGCCCTGCGAATGCGATGGGCAGGGCCCGGGCTCGGCGGCCGTGAGGATGACGGTGTGGGGCAGGGTGCATGGTCGCAGTGGGGGCGGCAAGGGCGTGTGTGGAAACCACAGCATGCCGCATTCCTGTCACATTCACATGCGAAGGTGGGGTTCGGGACGCTGCGGCCTCCCCGTTTCGCGCGCCGCCGGGCAACTTGCGGGTTGCCTTATCCTGCAAGCCCTATGCCCTCGACACCCGTTCCCGCCAGCAGCCAGCTGCCCTTTGACTACCGGCGCGGTCTGGTGGGTGCCTTGCTGTGGATGGTGGTGGCCCAGGCGTCGCAGGCCTATGCCTTTGGCAGCCTGGACATGAGCCTCATCTGGCCGGCCGATGGCATTGCCATGGGGCTGGTGCTGGCCTACGGGCTGCGCATGCTGGGGTTTCTGGGGGCGGCTGTGGCCGTGTGGCATGCCCTGCACGGCATTCCCGTGCTGCAGTCGCTGATCGGCGTGGTGGCGCTGGCGGCGGCGGTGGCACTGGTGTGGTGGCTGATGCAGCGCGACCGGCGCAACGAGGTGGGGCGCAATCCGGTCGCCACGGCCGTTCGTTTCCATGCCCTGACCGTGCTGCCAGGGGCGGCGGTGCTCACGGCGCTGGGCAGCTGGCAGTTTCTGCTGGCGGCGGGCGAGCAGCCTGGCGGCATTTTGCGTGTGGCGGGTGTCATGGGCATGTCCGAGGTGTTCGGCATTCTCCTGTTCACGCGGCTCACCGAGATGGCGGCCCATGCCCTCGATGGTGGCTGGCGCGCCGGCCCCCTGCTGTGGGCGCGCTGGCAGACCTTCTGCCTGGCCGGCCTGGTGCTCGTCATGGCCATGGCGCAGTGGGGCTCTTCGGTGGTGGGGGCGGGCATCGGTCCGTCGGTGCGCTATGTCGTGTTCCTGTTGGTGGCATGGGCGGCCTACCGGGGCAGCCCGCTGTTCGTGCACCTGGCCACGGCCATCTCGGCGCTGACGCTGCTGGCTTTCACGCCCCCCTTGCCCACAGGCCACAGCCCCTACCTGATGGTGCTGGACCAGGCGGTGCTCATGGTCTGCCTGGCGGCGCTGAGCTTCTTTGCCTCGGCCACGATGGAGCACCGCCGGCAGATGGAACGCAGCCTGCACGAGGCCGCCAGCAACGATGGCCTGACGGGTTTTCTCAATGAGCGCGGCCTGCTCAAGGCGCTCCAGGCGACAGGGACGGGGCCCATGCACCTGATCGGCATGAGCCTGCACAACCTGGAGCATGTGGTGGACCTGATCGGCCTGGGCTCCACGCGCGAGATCGAGCAGGACGTCTCCATCTACCTGCGCAACCAGCTGGGCCGTGGCTGCCTCTACGCCCGGCCGCGTGACGGATTCTTCGTGGTGGCCGTGCCGGTGGCGGCGGGCGACGTGCAAGCGCGGCTGCTGCAGCTGCGCACCGCGCTGGACGGGCGCCGCTATGTCTTTTCCGAGCACAGCGTGCGCATCCAGGCGGCGTTCGGGCTGCTGTCGCTGGATGAGGGGCAGGCCCTGGGCGACGACGTGCTGGCGGCGCTGATGCTGTTGTGCGAGGCGGATGGCGACCCGGCCCAGGGGGACCGGCATGCGCAGGGCATGGAGCAGGCGCCTGGCCACCTGATGCGCATCCGCCGGGCGCAGCTGTCCCGGATCGAGGCGCTCAAGGACGCCTTGCGCCTGCCGGCCGGCAGTCCCGAGGCCAGCGGCCTGTGGCTGGCCTGCCAGCCCATCCGCTCGGCCCATGGTGACCACGATGGCGACCTGGGGGTGGAGGTGCTGCTGCGCTGGGCCTCGGGCAGCGGCTCGCCCCATCTGCCCGGGGAGTTCCTGCCGCTGGCCGAGCGCTACGGGCTCATGCCCCAGGTGGACCGCTGGGTCATCACCCAGGTGTTTGCGGCCCTGGTGGCCCATGGCATCACCCGGCGGGACCTGGGCAAGGTGGCGATCAACCTGTCGGGCTCGTCGGTGTCGGACCCGCGGCTGCTCACCCACATCGACCAGTGCCTCGCCACGAGCGGGCTCGATCCCGCGATGTTCTGCTTCGAGGTCACGGAAACTGCCGGCATCGTGCAGCGCAGCCGCGCTGTGGACCTGCTGGCCAGCCTGCGCGCCATGGGCGCGCGCACCTCGCTCGATGACTTCGGCACGGGTCTTGCGACCTTCGACTACCTCAAGTCGCTGCCCCTCGATTTCGTGAAGATCGATGGCAGCTTTGTGCGCGACGTGCTGTCCTCGCGCGTCGACCAGCGCGTGGTGCTGGCCATCTGCGACGTGGCGCGGACCATGGGGCTTGCGACCATCGCAGAGTTTGTCGAGACGCCGGCCCAGCGCTCGCTGCTGGCCGCCTACGGCGTGGACTATGTGCAGGGCTTTGGCATCGCCAAGCCCTTGCCCTTGCCGCATTACCTGCAACAGCTGGCGTGCCGCGATCCCCGCCCCTCAGCGCAGGCGGCGCCCTCTCTGGCCGGTCGATGGCAGGCCGGGCATGGGCGCCTGGTGGCCGGCGTGGCGCCCGGTGAATGACAGGGTCATCCCGGACAGTGCCTTCTGTCACGCAACCGCAATATGCGACTTGTAAGCTCTGGTGACATTCCCTGCCGCGCCGGCCCTTCTCCATGCCCGAACTCCCCGCCTACCTGCAAGACTGCCGTCCGCGATTTCGCCAGCCCAGCGCCGGGGACATGTGTGTCGAAGTGCCCTGGATGGCGGTCGAGGAGACCAATGAAAAGGTCATGGAGATCTTCTCCGAGCACAAGGACCTGGTGAGCCTGCCGGTGGTCGAGAAGGGGCGCCCCATCGGGCTGATCAACCGTGACATCTTCATGTCCGAGATGAGCAAGCCCTACCGCTGGGAGATCTACGGCCGCAAGAACTGCATCGCCTTCATGGACAAGGCGCCGCTGATCGTCGATGCCGAGATGGGCATCGAGGAGCTGACCTTCAAGACCGTGGAGTACGGCGAGAAGGCACTGTCGGACGGCTTCATCGTTGCGCGCGAAGGCAGCTTTGTCGGCGTGGGCCATGGCCTGCAGCTGATGCGCGTGGTGGCCGAACTGCAGGCCGCGCGCAACCGCCAGGTGATGCACAGCATCGAGTACGCGAGCGTGATCCAGCGCTCCATGCTGCGCGCCTCGCGCGATGCCCTGGTGCAGGCGCAGGCCGATGCCGACCTGGTCTGGGAACCGCGCGACGTGGTGGGCGGCGACTTCTACCAGTTCACCGCCATGCCCGACGGCTGGTTCGCCACCGTGGCCGACTGCACGGGCCATGGCGTGCCGGGTGCCTTCATGACCCTGATCGCATCGAGCACCCTGGGCAAGGCCATCGAGCAGTATGGGCCACGCGATCCGGCACAACTGCTGGGCAGCGTGAACCGCAGCATCAAGCAGATGCTGGGCCAGATGGACGGCCAGGACGATACGCCGGGCTCCGACGACGGCCTGGATGCCGCCTGCTTCTGGTATGCGCCCGCCACGCGCGAGCTGCGCTTTGCCGGTGCGAACCTCTCGCTCTTCGTGCTGCCCCCGGGCGCCGAGGCCGTGCAGGTGGTCGCCGGCGAGCGCAAGGGCGTGGGCTATGTGGACAGTCCCATCGACCACTGCTGGACCACGCGCACGGTGGTTCTGGAACCTGGCTGCCTGGTGTTCGTGACCACCGATGGCCTGATCGACCAAGTGGGCGGCCCCAAGGCCATCACCTTCGGCAAGCGCCGCATCCAGGAGGTGATCGTTGCCCAGCGCGAGCAGACCCCTGCGCAATTGAATGCCGCCATGCAGCAGGCGCTGCAGGCCTGGCAGGGCACGCACCAGCGCCGCGATGACCTGACTTTCTTCTGCTTTCGCGTCTGAGCGCCTGGCAGAACCCGCTACACACTGTGAAACCCCGGATGGACCATCTCTACATTCCCCCCACACCCAGCTCGCCGGAAGTGGACTTCAAGTTCGACGAGAACCTGCTGAGCTTGCGTGGCGAGTCCTACCCCGAGAACGCAGCCGCGTTCTACGGCGACATCCTGCGCCAGCTGGAGGCCTACCTGGGTGCCTGCAGCGACAAGAAGATCAGCGTCAGCATTGCGCTGGCCTACTTCAACAGCTCCAGCACCAAGATGCTGTTCAACCTGGTGGGCCTGCTCAGCGATGCGGCCGAAGCCGGCAACGAGGTGGTGCTCAACTGGTACCACGACGAGGAAGACGACACCATCTTCGAATTCGGCCAGGAGCTCAAGGACGACTTCACGGCCCTCCAGTTCGTCAGCCATGCGGTGAAATCGGCATGATGGGTCTCGATGTCCGAAGCACCTGACCTGTTCGATGCCGAGAGCCGTGCCCTGCTGGCGGCCCGAACGGCCTTTGGCGAGGAGGGCGACGGCGGCGCCCATCGCAACGCGCTGGGCGAGCTGCTGACCGCCTACGAACGCCTGCTGCGCGAAACGCGCCGCATGGTGCGGCGCAGCGACCGGGCCGAGTTCGAGATGAACCAGCTCAACCAGCGCCTGCAGGACCTCACTGGCCAGCTGGAATACCGAGCCACCCACGATCCGCTCACGGGCGTGCTCAACCGGGCGGCCATCATCGAGCGCTCCAACCGCCACCTGGCCAACGGCAGCCTGGCGCTGATCGTGCTCGACATCGACCACTTCAAGCGCGTCAACGATTCGTTCGGCCACCCGGTCGGCGATACGGTGATCTGCGGTGTGGTGGATTGCCTGAAGGGCGTGGCGCCGGCCGTGGCCCAGATCGGGCGCGTCGGTGGCGAGGAATTCACGGCCCTGCTGCCCGGGGTGTCGCAGGAGGTGGCGGCCCATGCCGCCGAGCAGATGCGCAAGGCCATCGCGGCCCACGATTTCGCCTTGCCCGACCGCAGCCGCGTGACCGCCAGCTTCGGTGTCAGCTGGCAGGCGCAGGGAAGCAGCTTCGACGCCGCCTACGGCAGTGCGGACGAAGCCCTCTACCAGGCCAAGCGCAGGGGCCGCAACCAGGTGGCCCGTGCGGCCCTGGTCGAGGCATAGGCGGGGTTTGCGGCGCCGCCGCAACAGCGCGCCAGGGCAGTGCTGCATACCTGGTTGAAATACTGTATATTTTTACAGTATTTCAACCAGGAGCCCTGCATGGAAGCCATCGAAACGACGACCTACACCGTCGCCCTGCGCGATTATCCCGAACTGCCCCCGCGGGAGCGCTGCGCGGCCGAAACCCGCTACACCCGTACGCTGGAGCGCAAGCTGGGCGGCCCCGAGGTGGTGGCCGAGGCGCTGCGTGCCGTGATGCAGTTCGAGGAGTCCGATGGCAGCGATGCCAGCGCCGAAGACCTGGCGATGGCCCGGCAGTGGACCCGGGCCGCACAGGCCGCGCGCGAGGCCGGCTACCAGGGCCTGGGCGAGGTCGATGGCGCGTACTTCGAAGTGCGCCTGACCTGATGGGGCCGGTCATGGGCAACGCCCTGGGCTCTTTGGACCAGCTCGCCATCGCGGTGCTGTATGCGGTGGCGGCCTGGCTTTCGCAGTCGGCGCACGAGCCCGTGCGCCGCTGGGCCTGCATCGCCGGGCTGATGGCGCAGCCGTTCTGGTTCTATGGGGCCTGGCAGACCCGGCACTGGGGTGTGCTGGCTCTGGCCCTGGTGTTCTCCGTCGCCTGGATGCGCGGGCTGTGGCTGCACTGGCTGGCGCCGCGCCGCCAGGACGGGGTGGCCACCATCCAGATGGTGCCGGGGCACAAGGGCTAGGGGCGGCTTCAGGTGCCTTGCGGGGATGCGCCGCCTGGTTGCTGCAGTTGCGCCCGGTACTGCCCTGGCGGCATGCCGAACCAGCGCTTGCAGGCGCGGAACATGTTGCTCTGGTCGGCAAAGCCCAGCAGGTCGGCCACCTCGGTGAGGTTGCGGCGCGGGTCGGCCAGGTACTTGCGCGCCAGCTCGCAGCGCGTGTCGTCCAGCAGTTGCTGGTAGGTGGCCGATTCGGCCTGCAGCCGGCGCTGCAGGGTGCGGTCGGTCATGTTCAGGCGTGCGGCGATGTCGTCGCGGCGCGGCTCGCCCTTGTGCAGGATGCGTGCCACCTCGGCGCGCACGCGCGTGCTGGCGAGCGACTGACCCAGGTGGTCGAGCTCGGTCTCCACCAGTTGCTCGTGCATGGCCCACAGGCTGGGGTTGTGCGTGGGGATGTCGACCAGCATGTCGGCATCGGCCAGCAGGATGCGGCTGGCCGGTTGGGCGAAGCGGGGCAGCGCACCGAAGGCCTTTTCGTAGCGTGCTTCGGTGCCGGGGGAGGGGGGTGGCGTGCTCAGCTCCACGGCCAGGGGCTTGAGCTCGCGGCGCGTGAGCCAGCCGCACAGCGTGAACAGGGTGAGCAGTGCGTATTCCACGCGCTGGCGTGGCACCGGGCGCGTGCCGCCAATGTGCTCGATGGAGAACCAGTAGCCGCGCGCCTCGCGCGTGAGTTCGAAGGCAGTGCAGTCGGAGATCACGGCCATGTGGCGCGTGAGGTGCTGAAAGCCCACCAGCAGGTTCGGCCCCGAGGCCAGCGCATAGCCCACCACGTCCACATTGCCATAGCGCGCGGTGAGCTGCGGGCACAGGCCCAGGTCGGTCTTGCCCGAGCGTGCCACGGCCAGCTCCCACAGCTGGCTGATCCGGTCCACCTCCACGCGCGCATGGGGCTGCTGCAGCGCCGCCAGGTCGATGCCGGCTTCGCGGCACAGCTCGGCCACGGGCAGGCCCTCTGCGGCCATCATGTCGGTGGTGCCGCGCACCCAGGCGGCGGAGCTTGTGCGGGGAGTCATAGCGCGGGATCTGGGGCTCAGGGTTTACGCGGGGTGGTGTCTGAAGTCAGTGTTTTGGCAAGGTTGCGATAGTAGCGAAAGGCCTGCCCCTTTCCACAATCGGCGTCGAGGTCGTTCCCTGGTGCAGCGCTACTGTACACAGAGGCCCGACCCTATAACCCAAAAGGAGACAAGACATGGTCGTCGATGTGCGCTGGCGTGCCCAATGCCTGGGTGCCGTTCTTTCCATGCTGGCGCTGGCCGGCTGCGGTGGTGGTTCCAGCACCCCGCCCGAGGTGCGCGAGACCGCGTACGGCACCGTGCGCGGTGTGGATGCCAGCGCCAGCACGGGCACCTATTCCTGGAAAGGCATCCCCTTCGCAAGGCCTCCCGTGGGTGAGCTGCGCTGGCAGCCGCCCGTGGCGCCTGTGGCATGGAGCGGCGAACGCGATGCCACGCGCTTTGGCAATGCCTGCCTGCAGATGGGCCGGCTGTACGGCCCCGGGGCCAACAACCGCTTCGACGACACCATCGGCCAGACACTGGGCACGCCCGTGGGCAGCGAAGACTGCCTGACGCTGAACATCTGGCGCCCCGCGACGACGCAGGAGAATCTGCCGGTGCTGCTGTTCCTGCACGGCGGCAGCGCGATCTCGGGCTACACGGCCGATCCGGTCTACGACGGCGCGGCGCTGGCGCGGGCCGCCAACGCGGTGGTGGTCACGGCCAGCTACCGGCTCGACGTGCTGGGCTTCTTCCAGATGCCGCAGCTGCACACCGGCACGCAGGCCTATACCGGCAACTACGCGCTGCTCGACAATGTGCAGGCGCTGTCCTTCATCCAGCGCAACATCGCCAACTTCGGCGGCAATGCGGGCAACGTCACGCTCATGGGCCAGTCGGCCGGTGCCGGCAATGTGCTGGCGCTGCTCACCTCGCCGCGGGCGTCGGGCCTGTTCCACAAGGCACTGCCGATCAGCGGCGGTACTTCGCTGGCCACGCAGCTGCCCGCCAATTCCATTCCCACGCTCAACCCCGCCTCCAAGTACGCTGCCCAGTCGGCGGCGCTGCTCGCCGCGCTGGTGCAGGCCGATGGGCTGGCCGCCGACACCATGGGCGCGGCGGCCATCATCGCCGGCTGGACGCCTGCGCAGACCGCCAGCTACCTGCGCGGCAAGGACGGCCGCGTGGTGCTGCAAACGGTGCTGCGTGCCGGCCTCACGGGCTCCGGCCCCATCCCCGACAACGTGGTGCTGCCCGCCGATCCGATCGCCGAAATGGCCGCGGGGCGCTACCACAAGGTGCCCGTGCTTTCGGGCTACACGGCCGACGAGGCCAAGCTGTTCGCGCCCTTCCTGGCGCTGCTGGGCGGCAAGCCCGGCATGAAGATCAGCGACGCCGAGCGCTTCGCGATGACACAGGCCTTCAACCCCGATGCAGCCACCACGCTCACGGTGGCGGACATCATCGATCCGTCCTACCTGCCGGTCACGGCGCCGGGCACGGGCTACAACGCGCGCATGAAGCTCCTGGGCAGCGTGTTCATCGAGCCCAGCCGCGACAACCTGCTCAACACGCTGCGCACGCAGCAGGCCAATGTCTGGAGCTACCAGTTCAACTGGTCCCAGCAGCCCGCGCCCTGGAACGACGTGTACGGCGCCGCCCATGGCTTCGACCTGCCCTTCGTGTTCGGCAACTTCGGCCCTTCGCTGCTGGCCAAGGCGGCCAACAGCACGGCCAACCAGCCGGGGCGCCTGGCGCTGTCGGCCGTGATGATGGACAGCGTGCGTGCCTTCGTGCACACCGGCAACCCCAACCACGCGGGCCTGGGCCAGGAATGGCAGCCCTGGCCGCGCAAGTTCATCTTCGATGCCGACCAGAAGGCCACGCGCCTGAGCGTTCAGTGAGGACCCGGGGCCTGATGCCGTTTCCCATGTTCTTTCATGCAACCGCTGTCGCGGCGAGGTATGCGTTGAGCGCATCGTCGTCCACGATGGCCACCTTGCCGAAATCCAGCGACACGATGCCCATGCCTTCGAGCGCGCGCAGCACGCGGTTCACCGTCTGGCGCGACAGGCCCACGAGCTGGCCCAGCTCGTCCTGCGTGAGGTTGAGCCGGCGCGTGCTGCGCCAGAACAGCCGGCTCAGGTACAGCGCCACGCGGTGCTCGGTGGACTGCGTGCGCCCGGCCTCGATGATGGTCATGGCCTGGCCGAGCCGCATGTTCAGGTGCAGCACCAGGAACTGGTTGAAGGCCAGGCTGGTCTCGCGCAGCTCCTCGAACAGCGGCAGTGGCAGGCACAGCAGCCGGGTGGGGCGCAGCGCGACCACGTGGTACCTGCGCGGCTCGGGCTTCATGGCCGAGCCTTCGCCGAACCATTCGCCATCGGGCACGCCGATGAAGGCCGAGGAGCGGCCGCGGCTGGCCGGGCTTTGCAACATCACCAGGCCCGAGAGCACGGCGTGCCAGCCCTGCACGGCGCTGCCCGCGGGCTTCATGACCTCGCCCTTGTCGCCGCTCTCCTCGAACACTTCGGCGCGCACGCGCTCCTGCATGGCCGCCGGCAACCCGGCGAACCAGGGCTGGGCGGTGATGAAGCGCTGGGCATGCGGGGCGGTGCAGAGCATGCCGCGGATTGTCGCTGCAGCCCGCGCCGTTCAGGGTAATCCCTTGGCCTTTGTCGGGTGGGCGACAGGTGTTGGCGCGGCAGGCCCGGCGTTGCACACTGCGCAGCGCAAGCAGCCACGCCAGATGCCCCATTGCGGTGCCTTCGACCCCATCCGCAATGGACATTTCGAAGGCCCCGAGACAGCCTGGTGCGCGTTACGATGATTGCCCAATTCACCACAATATCCAAGGAGCACACATGCTGGGCCTGATGCAGAGCCAACCCCTGTTGATCTCGTCGCTGATCGAGTTCGCCGACCGCCACCATGGCGACGCCGAGATCGTTTCGCGGCGCGTCGAGGGCGACATCCACCGCTATACCTACAAGGACCTGGCCGCGCGAGCGCGCCGCCTGGCCAACGCACTCGACGGGATGGGCCTGCAGTTCAGCGACCGCGTGGCCACGCTGGCCTGGAACGGTTACCGCCACATGGAGATGTATTTCGGCGTCTCGGGCTCGGGTCGCGTGCTGCACACCATCAACCCGCGCCTGCACCCCGACCAGATCGCCTGGATCGCCAACCACGCCGAAGACCAGGTGCTGTGCTTTGACCTGACCTTCCTGCCGCTGGTGCAGGCCGTGCACGCCAAGTGCCCCACGGTGAAGAAATGGGTGGCCCTGTGCGACGCGGACCGGCTGCCTGCGGACTCCGGCATCTCCGGCCTCACGAGCTACGAGACCTGGATCGGCGCGCACTCGCCCGACTATGCCTGGCCCGAGTTCGACGAGAACTCGGCGTCGAGCATGTGCTACACCAGCGGCACCACGGGCAACCCCAAGGCTGCGCTGTACAGCCACCGCTCGACCACCCTGCATGCCTATGCCGCGGCGCTGCCCGACGTGATGTGCCTGTCGGCACGCGACTCTGTGCTGCCCGTGGTGCCCATGTTCCACGTCAACGCCTGGGGCATCCCGTACTCGGCCGCGCTCACGGGCTGCAAGCTGGTCTTCCCGGGCCCGGCCATGGACGGCAAGTCGATCTACGAACTGATCGAGGCCGAGAAGGTCAGCTACGCCGCCGGCGTGCCCACCGTGTGGCAGATGATGCTGGGCCACATGAAGCCCGCGGGCCTGAAGTTTTCGACGCTCAAGCGCACCGTGATCGGTGGCTCGGCCTGCCCGCCCGCCATGATCCATGCCTTCAAGGAAGACTATGGCGTGGAAGTGCTGCACGCCTGGGGCATGACCGAGATGAGCCCGCTGGGCACCCTGTGCACCCTGAAGAACAAGCACCTCGCGCTGTCCAAGGAAGAGCAGATGAAGGTGCTGCTCAAGCAGGGCCGCGCGATCTACGGCGTGGACATGAAGATCGTCGGCGCCGATGGCGAGGAGCTGCCCTGGGATGGCAAGACCTACGGCGACCTGCTGGTCAAGGGCCCCTGGATCGTGGACAGCTACTTCAAGGGCGAGGGCGGCCACCCGCTGGTCAAGGACGCGCAGGGCCGCGGCTGGTTCCCCACGGGCGATGTGGCGACCATCGATGCCGATGGCTTCATGCAGATCACCGACCGCAGCAAGGACGTGATCAAGTCCGGTGGCGAGTGGATCAGCTCCATCGACATCGAGAACATCGCCATGGCCCACCCGGCCATCGCCATGGCGGCCTGTGTGGGCATGCCACACCCCAAGTGGGACGAACGCCCCATCGTGGCCGTGGTCAAGCGCCCTGGCGCCGAGGTCACGCGCGAGGAATTGCTGGCCTTCTTCGAAGGCAAGACCGCCAAGTGGCAGATCCCAGATGACGTGGTCTTCGTGGAGGCGATTCCGCTCGGTGCCACCGGCAAGATGCTCAAGACGAAGTTGCGTGAGCAGCTCAAGGATTACAAGCTCCCGGGCCTGTGATCCAGATTGGTGCGGCGCTCGGGGGAGCGCTGCGCCAGTCACGTGTGCGACGCCGGTAGGGGCAATCCCTGAGGGGCGTCGTGTTGCAACGCGGTACGCTGCGTTTTACCGATTTACAAGGAGACAAAACCATGAAATTCGCTATGAAGGCTGTAGCAGCCACCGTCCTGTTGGCGAGCGCTGGCGCGGCGTTCGCTCAAAAAGGTGAGACCGTCAAGATCGCCTGGCTCGACCCGCTTTCGGGCCTGATGGCGGCGGTGGGAACCAACCAGCTCAAGAGTTTCCAGTTCATCTCCGAAGAGTTCAACAAGAAGAACGCTGCCGGCGTGAAGTTCGAGATCATCGGCATCGACAACAAGCTCAGCCCGCAGGAAACCACCAGCGCCCTGCGTTCGGCCATGGACCAGGGCGCACGCTACGTGGTGCAGGGCAACGGTTCGGGCCCGGCACTGGCCATCATGGATGCGCTGGAAAAGCACAACGCCCGCAACCCCGGCAAGGAAGTCGTGTTCCTGAACTACGCTGCGGTGGACCCGGACCTGACCAACAGCAAGTGCAGCTACTGGCACTTCCGCCTGGACGCTGACACCTCCATGAAGATGGAAGCGCTGACCACCTTCATGAAGGACCTGCCCGAGGTCAAGAAGGTGTACCTGATCAACCAGAACTACTCGCACGGCCACCAGGTCTCCAAGTTCGCCAAGGAAATCATGGCCCGCAAGCGCCCTGATGTGCAGTTCGTCGGCGACGACCTGCACCCCCTGGCCCAGGTGCGCGACTTCGCACCCTACATCGCCAAGATCAAGCAGTCGGGCGCCGACAGCGTGATCACCGGCAACTGGGGCTCCGACCTGGCGCTGCTCATCAAGGCCGCCAACGATGCCGGCTTGAACAACGTCAACTTCTACACCTACTACGGCTCGGTCACGGGCAGCCCCACGGCCATGGGCGCTGCTGCCGCAGGCCGCGTGTACATGGTGGCCTACGCGCACATCAACCTGCCGGGCGAGCTCAACAAGATCGTGGTGGACTACAAGAAGAAGTTCAACGACGACATGTACACCGGCTCGGTCTACCACGCCTTCTCGATGCTCACCGACGCCTTCGTGAAGACCAAGTCCACCGACCCTGTGAAGGTGGCTGCGGCCCTGGAAGGCATGAAGTTCAAGAGCTTCAACGGCGAGGTCGAGATGCGCAAGGCCGACCACCAGCTGCAGCAGGGCCTGTTCATCTCCAAGTGGGAGAAGGCCGGCGGCAAGTACCCGCTCGATTCGGAAAGCACGGGCTACACCTTCGTGCCGGTGAAGTACTACGAGCCCTTCGTGGCCAGCACGCCCACCTCCTGCCAGATGAAGCGCCCCTGAGGCTTCATCAGTCTCTCTTCTCTAGGCCCGACCTGGCTCGGGCCTTTTTTTTACCCTTGTTGTGAAAAATTGCGATGAATCTTGAGTTTTTCGTGATCTCCCTGCTCAACGGCGTGAGCTACGGGCTGCTGCTGTTCATGCTGAGCTCGGGACTCACGCTGATCTTCAGCATGATGGGTGTGCTCAATTTCGCGCACACCAGCTTCTACATGCTGGGGGCCTATTTCGCCTACAGCATCTCCGGCGTCATCGGCTTCTGGCCGGCGCTGGTGATCGCACCGCTCATCGTGTTCGCGCTGGGCGCCGCGTTCGAGCGCTACTGCCTGCGCCGCGTGCACAAGTTCGGCCACGTGCCCGAGCTGCTCGTGACCTTCGGCCTGTCCTACCTGATCCTCGAAGTCGTGCAACTGGTCTGGGGCCGCGCCACGGTGCCCTACGGCCTGCCCGAGCAGCTGCAAGGCCCTCTGTTCAGCCTGTACGGCACGCAGTTCCCCAAGTCGCGTTCCTTCGTGATGCTGATCGCCCTGTTGATGCTGCTGTCGGTGTGGCTGCTGCTCACGCGCACTCGCATCGGCCTGGTGATCCAGGCGGCGCTCAAGTACCCCGAAATGGTCGAGGCCCTGGGCCACAACGTGCCGCGCGTGTTCATGCTGGTGTTTGGCGGCGGTGCTGCGCTCGCCGGTCTGGCCGGGGTGATCGGCGGCAACACCTATGTGACCGAACCGGCCATGGCGGCTTCCGTCGGCTCCATCATCTTCGTGGTGGTGGTGGTCGGCGGCATGGGCTCGCTGGCGGGCGCCTTCCTGGCCTCGCTGTTGATCGGGGTGGTGCAGACCTTCGCGGTGGCGCTCGACTACTCGATGATCCATGTGCTGCGCCCATTCGGCGTGGCCGTGACCGACCAGACCTTCGGCTACCCCCTGCTCAAGCTCACCATCTCGCAGGTGGCGCCCATCCTTCCGTACCTGTTCCTGGTGCTCATCCTGATCTTCCGTCCCAAGGGCCTGCTGGGCACGCGGGAGGACTGATGCCATGACCTCATCCACCACCACCGTCTCCGGCGCCGCACTGCACGCCAACCCGCACGCTGCCTCGCAGGGCACTGCGCACTACCGCTTCAAGCCCTGGAACGTCGGCCGCTTCGTCGTCTGGGCGCTGTTCGCCGCGCTGCTGATCGTGGCGCCGCACGTGTTCCGCAGCAGCCTGGCGCTGACCATGCTCTCGCAGATCGGCTACCTGATCATCATCTGCCTGTCCTACAACATCCTCCTGGGGCAGGGCGGCATGCTCAGCTTTGGGCATGCGGTGTACACGGGCCTGGGCTCGTTCATCGCCATCCATGCCATGAACCTGGCGGGCAAGGGCAGTCTGCCCATCCCGCTGGTGCTCATTCCCCTGGTGGGCGGGCTGGCCGGCATGTTCTTCGCAATCCTGCTGGGCTTTGTGACGACCAAGAAATCGGGCACCACCTTCGCCATGATCACGCTCGGTATCGGCGAGCTCGTGGCCTCGATGGCGCTGATGTTCCCCGAGTTCTTCGGCGGCGAGGGCGGCATCACCACCGATCGCGTCTACGGCAAGCCCTTCTTCGGGCTGAACTTCGGCTCGGGCATGCAGGTTTACTACCTGATCGCAGCCTACTGCTTCGTCTGCACGGCCGCCATGTTCGCCTTCACCGGCACACCGCTCGGGCGCATCCTGAATGCGGTGCGCGACAACCCCGAGCGCGTGGAGTTCATTGGCTACAACACGCAGCGCGTGCGCTACTTCGCCTTCATCATCGCGGGCTTCTTTGCCGGCATCGGCGGCGGCCTGGCCACGATCAACTTCGAGATCGTGACCGGCGCCGACAGCGTGAACGTGCTGCGCTCGGGCAGCTACCTGCTGTTCACCTTCCTGGGTGGGGCCACCTTCTTCTTCGGGCCCATCATTGGTGCGGTGCTGCTGGTGCTGGCCTCGGTGCTGCTGTCCGAGATCTCCAAGGCCTGGCTGCTCTACCTGGGCCTGGTGTTCCTGTTCATGGTGATGTATGCGCCCGGCGGCATCGCCAGCCTGATCATGATGAACCTGCGCGTCGCCAAGTACGGCAAGCTGCGCCAGCTCTGGGTGTCCTACCTGGGCCTGGCGGGCACGGGCCTGGTGGCGGTGCTGGGTGCGGCCTGCATGGTCGAGATGACCTACCACCTGCAGCTCAACGCGGCCCTGGGGTCGGAGCTCAAGTTCATGGGGGCCATGATCAATGCCAAGGGCCTGTCGGCCTGGTTCGGGGCGGGCTTCGTGTTCGCCACCGGGCTGGCGCTGTTCGAGCTGTGCCGCCGCCAGTTCCTGCGCCAATGGGGGCGCATCCAGGAAGAGATCGAACATGAAATCAAGCGGGGAGAGGCGCTGTGAGCGGCAATACCATGGCAGCTAATCCATCCTCCTTCGCGCTCGAGCTGCGCGACCTGCGCAAGAGCTTCGGCAAGACCGAGATCATCCGCGGGGCCAATCTCGCAGTGGCGCCCGGCGAGCGCGTGGCCATCATCGGCCCCAACGGCGCCGGCAAGTCCACGCTCTTCAACCTCATCAGCGGGCGCTTTGCGCCCACCAGTGGCGACGTGATTCTCAATGGCCAGCGCATCAATGGCCTGGCCCCCTTCGAGATCAACCGCATGGGGCTGTCGCGCAGCTTCCAGATCACGAACATCTTCCCCAAGCTGAGCGTGTTCGAAAACCTGCGCTGCGGTGTGCTCTGGAGCATGGGCTACAAGTACACCTTCCTGCGCTTCCTGTCGAACCTGCACGATGCCAACCAGCGTGCCAAGGAGCTCATGGAGATGATCAAGCTCGACAAGAAGCGCGACACGCTGGCCATGAACCTGACCTACGCCGAGCAGCGCGCGCTGGAGATCGGCATCACCATTGCCGGCGGCGCCAACGTGATCCTGCTCGACGAACCCACGGCCGGCATGAGCAAGAGCGAGACCACGCGCTTCATCCACCTCATCAAGGAGGTGACCGAAGGCCGCACGCTGCTGACCGTGGAGCACGACATGGGCGTGGTGTTCGGCCTGGCCGACAAGATCGCCGTGGTGGTCTATGGCGAGGTGATCGCTTTCGACACGCCTGACAAGGTGCGCGCCAATGCGCGCGTGCAGGAGGCCTACCTGGGCTCCGTGGTGGCCGAAGAGCAGGGCGCGGGACACTGATTTATGCTGAAAATTGACAACCTCCACGCCTACTACGGCAAGAGCCATGTGCTGCATGGCGTGAGCTTCGATGTGCAGCCCGGCGAGATTGTGGCGCTGCTGGGGCGCAACGGCTCGGGCCGGTCCACCACCGCCAAGGCCATCATGGGCCTGGTGGACTGGGAAGGCACGGTGAACTTCAAGGGCCAGGACCTCAGCGGCAAGAAGGCCTACGAGATCGCCCACCTGGGCCTGGGCTATGTGCCCGAGAGCCGCGACGTGTTCCCCAACCTCACCGTGCACCAGAACCTGATGCTGGGCCAGAAGGGCAGCGGCAAGGGCAGCCGCTGGTCGTTCGACGACATGTACGAGATGTTCCCGCGCCTCAAGGAGCGCCAGCACACCGAGGCGGGCGTGATGTCGGGCGGCGAGCAGCAGATGCTCACGCTGTGCCGCACGCTCATGGGCGACCCGGACCTGATCATCATCGACGAGCCCACCGAGGGCCTGGCGCCCAAGATCGTCGAGCTGGTGGGCCAGTACCTGCAGACCATCAAGGCGCGCGGCATCTCGGTGCTGCTGATCGAGCAGAAGCTGACCATCGCCATGAAGATCTCGGACCGCGCGCTGGTGATGGGCCACGGCTCCATCGTCTTCCAGGGCACGCCCGACAGCCTGCGCGCCGACAACTACATCCGCAAGGAGTGGCTGGAGGTCTGACGACTCCGGCCAACGCATGACAGAGAGGCGCCTGACAAATGCTCATGGCGCCTCTTTTTTTGCCCGCCGAGGCGGTAGGGCGGTCCAAGGCGATGTCCCCACCGGGACAAATTGACACGCCAGCGCCGCGCGAAGTCTCTACAATAAAAACGCACGATCGTTCTTTTTCACTCTCCAAGGAACAACAGCATGACCGCTGAATACAAAGTCCACGGCTCGGTTGCCGTGATCACCCTGGCCAATCCTCCCGTCAACGGACTGGGCCTGGCCACCCGCCAGGGCATCGTGGACGGCCTCGGCCGTGCCAATGCCGATGCAGCGGTCAGCTCCATCGTCATCACTGGCGCCGGTGGTGCCTTCTCCGGCGGTGCCGACATCAAGGAATTCGGCACCGACAAGTCGCTGCAGGAACCCAATCTGCTGTCGGTGATCGCCGCCATCGAGAACTCGGCCAAGCCCGTCGTCGCCGCCATGCACACCGTCGCCATGGGCGGCGGGCTGGAGCTGGCCCTGGGCTGCCACTACCGCATTGCGGCGCCCGGCTGCTCCATTGCGCTGCCCGAAGTCAAGCTGGGCCTGATCCCCGGCGCTGGCGGCACGCAGCGCCTGCCGCGCGTGATCGGCGTGGAAGCGGCTTTGAACCTCATCGTGAGCGGCGAGCCCGTCAAGAGCGAGATGATCGGCGCCGTGCCCGGCCAGAAGCTGTTCGACAAGATGGCCGCCTCGGCCGAAGCCCTGGCCGCCGACGCCCTGGCCTTTGCCCAGAGCGTGGCCGACGTGCGCCCCCTGCCGCTGGTGCGCAACCTGCCCTGCAAGCACCCCGAAGGCGACGCCTACTTCCAGTTCGCGCGCAACATGGTCAAGGGCATGGCCAAGAACTACCCCGCACCTGCCAAGTGCGTGGACGCGGTCGAAGCCGCCACCAAGCGCAAGTTCGCCGACGGCATGCTGTTCGAGCGTGAGATCTTCATCAACCTGATGTGGACGCCCGAGTCGCGCGCCCTGCGCCACCTGTTCATGGCCGAGCGTGCAGCCTCCAAGATCCCTGACGTGCCGTCCGACACGCCCAAGCGCGAAATCAAGTCGGTGGCCGTGATCGGCGCCGGCACCATGGGCGGCGGCATCTCCATGAACTTCCTGAACGCGGGCATCCCCGTGAAGATCCTGGAGACCAAGCAGGAAGCCCTGGACCGCGGCATCGCCACGATCAAGAAGAACTACGAAGCCCAGGTCAAGAAGGGCAAGCTCAAGGAAGACAAGTACGCGCAGCGCATGGCCCTGCTGTCCACGACGCTCGACTACGCCGACCTCAAGGACGCCGACCTCGTGATCGAGGCCGTGTTCGAGGAACTGGGCGTCAAGGAGTCCGTGTTCAAGCAGCTCGACGCCGTGATGAAGCCCGGCGCCATCCTGGCCTCCAACACCTCCACGCTGGACGTGGACAAGATCGCCGCGTTCACCAAGCGCCCCGAAGACGTGGTGGGCATGCACTTCTTCAGCCCCGCCAACGTGATGAAGCTCTTGGAAGTGGTGCGCGGTGCCAAGACCAGCAAGGACGTGCTGGCCACTGTGATGGCCATTGGCAAGAAGATCAAGAAGACCTCCGTCGTGTCCGGCGTGTGCGACGGCTTCATCGGCAACCGCATGATCGAGCAGTACAGCCGCCAGGCCGGCTTCCTGCTGGACGAAGGCGCAACGCCCCAGCAGGTGGACAAGGCCGTCGAGAAGTTCGGCTTTGCCATGGGCCCATTCCGCATGGGCGACCTGGCCGGCAACGACATCGGCTGGGCGATCCGCAAGCGCCGCGCCGTCGAGCGCGCCGACATGAAGTACAGCCGCACGGCCGACAAGCTGTGCGAGCTGGGCCGCTTTGGCCAGAAGACCGGCGCAGGCTGGTACGACTACCAGGCCGGCAAGCGCGACGCGATCCCGAGCGAGCTGGTCAACAAGATGATCGAAGAGCACCGCAAGGAACTGGGCATCACGCCGCGCAAGATCTCCGACGAGGAAATCGTGCAGCGCCTGGTGTTCGCCCTGGTCAACGAAGGCGCGCACATCCTGGAAGACGGCATCGCCAGCAAGTCCGGCGACATCGACATGGTCTACCTCACGGGCTATGGCTTCCCCATCTACCGTGGCGGC
The DNA here is from genome assembly GCF_058783375.1 of Acidovorax sp. FW305-C-20-28. Lineage (NCBI taxonomy): Bacteria > Pseudomonadati > Pseudomonadota > Betaproteobacteria > Burkholderiales > Comamonadaceae > Acidovorax > Acidovorax sp. FW305-C-20-28. The sequence goes on from NZ_JBYSYM010000012.1 coordinate 149,253, forward strand.
CCCATGCACTACGCCAGCGAAGTGGGCCTGTTCAACGTGGTGCAGGCCATGGACCGCTTTGCCAAGAACCCCAACGACGATGCGGAGTTCTGGAAGCCCGCGCCGCTGCTGGCCAAGCTGGCCGCCGAAGGCAAGGCATTCGCCTGAGCGAACCACAGATTGATGCAGTGAAGCCGCACCGGATGATGCGCACGCCCCTGGCGGCCACCACCGGTGCGTTCCACCCCTGAAAGGATTTTTCCCATGACCTCCGCAGTGATCGTATCCACCGCCCGTACCCCGCTCGCCAAGAGCTGGAAGGGTGCCCTCAACATGACCCATGGCGCCACGCTGGGGGGCCATGCCGTCAAGCACGCCATCGAGCGCGCCGGCATCGACGGCGCCGACGTCGAAGACGTCATCATGGGCTGTGCCAACCCCGAAGGCGCCACGGGCGCCAACATCGCGCGCCAGATCGCGCTGGCCGCCGGCCTGCCCATCACGGCCTCGGGCGTCACGGTCAACCGTTTCTGCTCCTCGGGCCTGCAGACCATCGCCATGGCCGCCCAGCGCATCATCGCTGGCGAAGCCGATGTGTACGTGGCGGGCGGCGTGGAAAGCATCTCCTGCGTGCAGCAGGAAATGAACATCCATATGCTGCGCGACTTGGCGCTGGACAAGGTCAAGCCCGAGATCTACTGGAGCATGCTGCAGACCGCCGAGCAGGTGGCCAAGCGCTACAACATCGGCCGTGAAGCCATGGACGAGTACGGCGCCGCCAGCCAGCAGAAGGCCTGCGCCGCCCAGGCCGCCGGCCTGTTCGACGCCGAGATCGCCCCCATCACCGTGACGGCCGGCGTGGCCGACAAGACCCTGGGCCTGATCACCAAGCAGGTCACCCTGTCCAAGGACGAAGGCACGCGCGAAGGCACGACGGTCGAGTCCATCAGCGGCCTGCGCTCGGCACTGCCCGGCGGCCTGATCTCGGCCGGCAATGCCAGCCAGTTCTCCGATGGTGCCGGCGCCTGCGTGGTGGTGAGCGAAGAGTACGCCAGCAAGAAGGGCTTGAAGCCCCTGGGCCGCTTCCTCGGCTTCGCCGTGGCCGGCTGCGAGCCCGACGAGATGGGCATCGGCCCGGTGTTCGCCGTGCCCAAGGTGCTCAAGAAGCTGGGCCTCACGGTCAACGACATCGACCTGTGGGAGCTGAACGAAGCCTTTGCCGTGCAGGTGATCTACTGCCGCGACAAGCTGGGCATCCCCGCTGACCGCCTGAACGTCAACGGCGGCGCCATCGCCGTGGGTCACCCTTACGGTGTGTCGGGCCAGCGCCTGACGGGCCACGCCCTGATCGAAGGCAAGCGCCGCGGCGCCAAGCGCGTGGCGGTGACCATGTGCATCGGCGGCGGCATGGGCGCAGCGGGCATCTTCGAAGTGCTCTGATGGATGCCCGGTGATGTGGGTGACGGGCGTTACGACGCTTACGTTTGCTCACGCGGGGCTTTGGGACAATGCAGGCCGGCCGTTCCAGCGGCCAGCCTGCAGGCCGCACGCAGCCTTTGCTGCGCGCGTTCCAGACGCCTACAACAATCACCATTCCATCAAGAGAGATTCCTCCATGTTCACAAAGGTTTGCGCAGCCCTGGCCGTTTTGGTCGCATCCACCCTGGGCGCTGCGGGCAGCGCCCAGGCGCAGAGCTACCGGCTCAACCAGCCTCTGGCCGATGACCCTGACACCATCCTGCAGGAGATCGTCGTCACGCCCGAGCGCACGACGGCAACCATCGTGCTGCGCAACACCAGCAAGGACACCATCGAGGCCTGTGCGCATGCCACGGCCCGTCCCGAGTCGTTCTCGGTCAAGGACCTCGACACCGGCAAGGTCTGGAAGCAACTGGGCTCCACCGGCCTCAAGGCCTGCGACGAGGGCATGGACACCATCCGGCCCGGCAACCGCAAGACCTTGAAGGTCCAGTTCCCTGGCCTGCCCGCCACGGCACGGCGCCTGCAGCTGGGCGAGAACAACTGCCAGCCCAAGCCCGAGGACGACATGGACTACTGGTGCTTTGCCGAGATCGTGCTGACCAACAAAAAGTAGCCGCCGCCAGGCAGGCAAGCAAGCGCCGCCCCGTGCGGCGGTGCTGTGGGCCGGTGGTGCACCCCGCGCTGCGAGCGCGTTTTCTCCAGGGTTTTCACACATGAGCTACCGTCCCACCGTCGAATTCCTCCTCTACCAGTGGCTCGACGCCCAGAACCTGCCCGGGCGCGAGCGCTTTGCCGACCATTCGCGCAACACCTTCGACGCCGTGCTCGACACCTGCGAGCGCATCGCGCGCGAGAAGTACGCCCCCTTCAACCGCACAGTCGATACGCAGGAGCCGCAGTTCGACGGCGAGAAGGTCATCCTGCCCCAGTGCACCTACGATGCGCAGAAGGCCTATGCGGCCTCGGGCATGCTCAGCGCCGCGCAGGACTACGACATCGGCGGCATGCAACTGCCCTACACGGTGGAAGCCGCGGCCAACAGCTTCTTCGGCCTGGCGTCGATCAGCATGGGCTCGGGCCTGCTCACGGTGGGCAATGCCAACCTGCTCATGGTGCACGGTACCGAGATGCAGCAGAAGGTGTTTGCGCTCAATGAATTCTCGGGCCGCTTCTCGGGCACCATGTGCCTGTCGGAGCCGCAGGCCGGCTCCAGCCTGAGCGACGTGGCCACGCGGGCCGTGCCCGATGGCGCAGGTTTTGAAAGCGACCCGCTGGGCCCGCGCTACCGGCTCAAGGGCAACAAGATGTGGATCTCGGCTGGCGAGCATGAGCTCACCGAGAACATCGTCCACCTGGTGCTGGCCAAGATCCCCGGGCCCGATGGCAAGCTGGTGCCCGGCACCCGCGGCATCTCGCTGTTCATCGTGCCCAAGAAGCTGGTGGACACCGAAGGCCAACTGACTGGCGTGCGCAACGATGTGGCGCTGGCGGGCCTGAACCACAAGCTCGGCTGGCGCGGCACGACCAACACGCTGCTCAACTTTGGCGAGGGCAAGTACCCGGTCGATGGTGAGGCCGGTGCCGTGGGTTACCTGGTGGGGCAGGCCGGCAAGGGCCTGCACTGCATGTTCCACATGATGAACGAGGCGCGCATCGGCATCGGCATGGCCGCCACCATGCTGGGCCTTGCGGGCTACTACGCGAGCCTGGACTACGCGAAGAACCGCCCCCAGGGCCGCCCGGTGCAAAACCCCAAGGACAAGGACGCCGCGGCCGCCGCCGTGGTCAAGGACGTGGCCCAGCCCCAGGTGCGCATCATCGAGCATGCCGACGTCAAGCGCATGCTGCTGGCGCAGAAGTCTTACGGCGAGGGTGCGCTGGCACTTAACCTGTTCTGCGCGCGCCTGGTGGACGAGCAGGCCACGGGCGATTCCGCCGCGGCCGACGAGGCGCGCCTGCTGCTGGAAGTGCTCACTCCCATTGCCAAGAGCTGGCCCAGCGAATGGTGCCTGGAGGCCAACAGCCTGGCCATCCAGATCCACGGCGGCTACGGCTACACGCGCGACTTCCCGGTGGAGCAGTACTGGCGCGACAACCGCCTGAACATGATCCACGAGGGCACGCACGGCATCCAGGCCATGGACCTGCTGGGCCGCAAGGTGCTGATGGAAAACGGTCGCGGCCTGCAGTTGCTGGCGGCGCGCATCAACGGCACCATCGAGCGCGCCATCCAGGTGCCGGCACTCGCAGCGCACGCCAACGCCCTGGGCAGTGCGCTGCAGCAGGTGGGGGCCGCCACCAAGGCCGCCTGGGCCACCGGGCAGCCCACCGACGCACTCGCCAATGCCGTGCCCTACATGCAGGCCTTCGGCCACACGGTGCTGGCCTGGGTCTGGCTGGACGTGGCCCTGGCCACGCTGCAGGCCGACCCCGCGCAGGCCCAGACGGCCAGCGTGGGCAGAATGGGGGCCATGCGCTTCTTCTTCCACTACGAACTGCCCAAGATCGGCGCCTGGCTGCAGGTCGTGAGCAGCCGCGATCCGACCTGCGCCACCTTCCCCGAAGAGGCGTTCTGATGCCCGCAGCGCAGACCCTGGAGCGCATGCACCAGCTCATCTGGGCGCTGATCTACGGGGGCCTGCTCACGCTGGTGCTGGGCCTGGCCACGGCAGGTGCCGACGAGGAACTGGGCTGGGCGATGTGCGCCGCCGGGGGCGTGCTGGTGGCCGTGGGCGTGGTGCTGATTGGCGTGCGCTCGCGCCTGAAGACGACCCCCTGAAATCGCACAGGCGACATGGCGCACCTTGGTTGCGCCGCACAATACCTGTGCCATCCTTCCATTTCTGCGTGCAGGGCCCGCAGGTCCTGCACCACCAACGACGACAAACCAAGGAGACGACGACATGACCACCCGCACCATCCAACAACTGTTCGATCTGACCGGCAAGACGGCCCTCGTGACCGGAGGCTCGCGCGGCCTGGGCCTGCAGCTGGCACAGGCCCTGGGCGAAGCCGGCGCCAAGGTGCTGCTGAGCTCGCGCAAGGCGTCCGACCTGGAAGAGGCCGCCGCCGAACTCAAGGCCGCCGGCATCGACGCCCAGTGGATCGCAGCCGACTGCTCCAATGAAACCGATATCCGCCGCCTGGCCGACGAGACCCTGGCGCGCCTGGGCCACGTGGACATCCTGCTCAACAACGCCGGCGCCGCCTGGGGCGCCCCGGCCGAAGACCACCCCGTGGAAGCCTGGGACAAGGTCATGAACCTCAATGTGCGCGGCTACTTCATCCTGTCGCAGCACATCGCCAAGCACAGCATGATCGGCCGGCGCAGCGGCAGCATCATCAACGTGGCCTCCATCGCCGGCCTGGGCGGCAACCCCAAGGGCATGAACACCATTGCCTACAACACCTCCAAGGGTGCGGTGATCAACTTCACGCGTGCGCTGGCCGCCGAATGGGGCCAATATGGCATCCGCGTGAACGCCATCTGCCCGGGCTTCTTCCCGAGCAAGATGACGGTGGGCACCTTGAAGGCCATGGGCGAAGAAGCCCTGGCCGCCCACGCCCCGCTGGGCCGCCTGGGCGACGACGAAGACCTCAAGGGCCTGTGCGCGCTGTATGCGTCGGACGCCGGCAAGCACATCACCGGCCAGTGGCTGGCGGTGGACGGCGGCGTCAGCATCGTCACGGGCGGCTGAGACCGTTCAAGGCCTGCGCGCCCATGGCGCGCGGGCCTGCCATTCAGGGGCGGCGGCAGGGTCTATGCTTGCAGTCTTTCCCTTTGAGTTCTGGAGTTGCCTGTGCTGAATTTCGGTGTTCCCATTCCTTTCGTCAGCCACCTGGGCTTCACGCTGCACCGCATGGAGCAGGGCGAGTCGGAGCTGCATTACGAGGCAGCGGCCGAGCACCTCAATTCCTTCGAGGTCACGCACGGCGGCGCCACCATGACCTTGCTGGACGTGACCATGGCCACGGCGGCGCGCAGCGAGACGCCGGACCACGGCGTGGTCACCATCGAGATGAAGACCAGCTTCATGCAGGCCGCGCGCGGCCCGCTGGTGGCCAAGGGCCGGCTGCTGCACCGCACGGCCTCGATGGCCTTTACCGAGGCCTCGGTGTATGACGCCCAGGGCCGCCTGTGCAGCCATGCCACGGGCACCTTCAAATACGTGCGCCGTGCGGTCGATCCGGCCACCGGCCAGCCGCTGAAGTCGATCTCCAGCGACTGAGTTTTTTATGGGAGGCCATGCGCCTCCCCACCACCACCCATTGTTTTCCAAGGAGTTCCCCATGGCCCGCAACCAACAGATCGTGCTCGACAACCGCCCACAGGGCGAGGCCGTGGCCGGCAACTTCAAGCTGGTGGCCAGCGACACGCCCGCCCTGCAGGACGGCCAGGTGCTGGTGCGCCACCACTACCTGAGCCTGGACCCCTACATGCGCGGCCGCATGAACGAAAGCAAGAGCTACGCGGCATCGCAGGCCCTGGGCGAGGTCATGATCGGCGGCACCGTGGGCGAGGTGGCCGAGAGCAAGAACCCCAAGTATGCCGTCGGCGACAAGGTCGTGGGCATGGGCGGCTGGCAGGAGTACAGCGTGGTCGACGCCAATGCCCCGGGCGCGCTGCGCAAGGTGGACACCGCCCACGTGCCGCTGTCGCACTACCTGGGCGCTGTCGGCATGCCCGGCGTGACGGCATGGTACGGCCTGGTCAAGATCATCGCCCCCAAGGAGGGCGACACCGTGGTGGTGAGCGCCGCCACGGGTGCCGTGGGCAGCGCCTTCGCGGCCCTGGCCAAGGCGCGCGGCTGCCGTGCCGTGGGCATTGCCGGCGGGGCCGACAAGTGCCGCTATGCGGTCGAGGAACTGGGCTTCGACGCCTGCATCGACTACAAGGAACACAGCGATGTGAAGGCTATGTCCAAGGCCCTGAAGGAAGCCTGCCCGAACGGTATCGACGGCTACTTCGAGAACGTGGGCGGCTGGATCATGGACGCCGTGATGCTGCGCATGAACGCCTTCAGCCGCGTGGCCCTGTGCGGCATGATCGCCGGCTACGATGGCCAGCCCCTGCCCATGGCCAACCCTGCGCTGATGCTCATCAACCGCATGAAGATCGAAGGTTTCATCGTCAGCGAGCACATGGAAGTCTGGCCCGATGCCCTGAAGGAACTGGGTACCCTGGTGGGCACCGGCAAGCTGCGCCCGCGCGAGACCATCGCAGAGGGCATCGCCGCCGCACCCGAGGCCTTCCTGGGCCTGCTCAAGGGCAAGAACTTCGGCAAGCAACTCGTCAAATTGATCTGAAGGAGCGCAAGCGCACATGGCGTTGACCAACCTGCACTGGACCTGGGCCCGTTTCGATGACCTTGGCGTGCATTCCCTGCACGATGCCCTGGCCCTGCGCTGCAAGGTCTTCATCCTGGAGCAGGGACCCTACCAGGACCCGGACGGGGCCGACAAGCAATCCTGGCACCTGCTGGGCTACGATGGTGCCGGTGCGCTGCAGGCCTGCCTGCGCGTGGTGGACCCGGGTGTGAACTACCCCGAGCCCTCCATCGGCCGCGTGGTGACTGCCAAGGAAGCGCGCGGCGGCGGCGCGGGGCGCCTCTTGATGCAGGAGGGCCTGGCACGCTGCCGCCAGGTGTGGCCGGGCCGCAGCGTGCGCATCAGCGCCCAGGCGCACCTGCAGCGCTTTTATGGCAGCCTGGGTTTCGTGGCGGTGTCGGACGAGTACCTCGAGGACGACATTCCCCATATCGAAATGCTGTGGAGTTCCCCCTCATGACCGCTTTGTCCGCGACCGTCTCCGCCACACACACCGTCTTCAACCAGAGCGTGCCGCCCGTGGATGTGAACCTGTTCACCCCCAACCGGCCGCTGCAGGATGCCGTGGCCCTGCATGCGCCCGGCCTGGACAAGAGCGGCCTCACGGCCCTGGGCGCCGAGATGGGTTCGGCACAGATGCTGGAGCACGCGCGCCTGGCCAACATCCACAAACCGGTGCTGCACACGCACGACCGCGTGGGCCGCCGCACCGATGCGGTGGAGTTCCACCCGAGCTACCACGCGCTCATCGGCGCCGCGCTGCGCCATGGCCTGCATGCCACGCCCTGGTCGCGCACGGATGCCGGTGCTGCGCATGCGCACCTGGAGCGCGCGGCCGGCTTTATGCTGTTCACCGAGACCGAGCCCTCGGTGCTGTGCCCCGTTTCCATGAGCTACGCCGTGACTCCGGCGCTGCGCGGCAATGCGGCGCTGTGGACCGACTGGAGCGCCGGCTTGGCCAGCACCCGCTACGACCCGCGCCTGGCGCTGTTCTCCGAGAAGTCCGCGCTCACCATGGGCATGGGCATGACCGAGAAGCAGGGCGGCTCCGACGTGCGCGCCAACACCACGCAAGCAGTCGCCGATGGCAGCGATGCCTGGGGCGCTCGCTACCGGCTCACGGGCCACAAGTGGTTTTTCTCGGCGCCCATGTGCGATGCCTTCCTGGTGCTGGCCCAGGCGCCGGGCGGGCTCACCTGCTTCTTCCTGCCGCGCGTGCTGCCGGGAGAAGGTGAGGGCGGTACCCTGAACGCCATCCGCGTCCAGCGCCTCAAGGACAAGCTGGGCAACCATGCCAACGCCAGCTCCGAGGTCGAATTCACCGACGCCCTGGCCTGGCGCGTGGGCGAAGAGGGCCGCGGCGTGGCCCAGATCCTGGAGATGGGCACCATGACACGGCTCGATTGCGCCCTGGGCACCAGCGGCCTCATGCGCCAGGCGCTGTCGCTGGCGCTGCAGCACACGCGCCAGCGCATGGCCTTTGGCAAGAAGCTCATCGACCAGCCGCTGATGCGCAATGTGCTGGCCGACCTGGCGCTGGAGAGCGAGGCCGCCACGGCCCTGTCCATCCGCCTGGCCAGCGCCTTCGACCACAAGGACAGCAATCCCCACGACGCCGTCATGGCCCGCCTGCTCACGCCCGTGGCCAAGTTCTGGGTCTGCAAGCGCGGCAGCGTGTTTGCGCAGGAGGCCATGGAATGCCTGGGCGGCAACGGCTATGTGGAAGAGGGCGGCGAAGGCACTATGGCCCGCATCTACCGCGAGATGCCGCTCAACTCCATCTGGGAAGGCGCGGGCAACATCATGGCGCTGGACCTGCTGCGCGCCGTGCGCCGCGCCGACACGGCGGCCGCGCTGGCCGACGAACTGGCACCGGCACGCGGCGCCCACCCGGCGCTGGACCGCCTGGCCAGTGCCCTGCCACTGCGTGTGGACGCCATGACCACCGAGACCGAGGCCCGGCGCCTGGCGCAGGATGTGGCCCTGGCCGTGCAGGCCGCGCTGCTGTACCAAAGTGCGCCGGCCAGCGTGTTCGGTGCCTTCTGCGAGTCGCGCCTGAGCGGCGACTGGGGCTACAGTTTCGGCACGCTGGGTGCCGGTGTGGACTTCGACGCGCTGCTGGACCGCGCGCTGCCCGCCTGAGCCACGCGACCCCACAAGAAACCGGAGATCCCCGATGACCACCCCCCTGATCCTGCACCACTACCCCTCGTCCCCGTTCTCGGAAAAGATCCGGCTGGCGCTGGGCTACAAGCAACTGGCCTGGAAGTCCGTGATCATCCCCAGCATCGCGCCCAAGCCCGATGTAGTGGCGCTCACGGGCGGCTACCGCAAGACGCCGTTCCTGCAGGTGGGCGCGGACATCTACTGCGATTCGGCCCTGATCGCCGATGTGCTCGAGCATGTGCAGCCCGAGCCCGTGCTCTACCCGCCGCACTTGAAGGGTGTGGCGCGCGTGTTCGCGCAGTGGGCCGATACCACGCTGTTCTGGGCCGCCATGGCCTACAACCTGCAGCCCAAGGGCGCATCGGCCCTCTTCGCCCACCTGCCGCCTGCAGCGGCCCAGGCCTTTGGCGAAGACCGCCGCGAGATGAGTGCCGGCATGCAGCGCCTGCGCCCGGCCGACGCGGCGGCAGCCTACCGCTCCTACCTGCGCCGCATCGCGCACATGGCCGAGGAGCATGACTTTCTGTTCGGCGCCGAGCCCTGCCTGGCCGACTTCGCGGCCTACCACCCGCTGTGGTTCACGCGCCAGTGCGTGCCCGTGATGGCCGACATCTTCAACGCCACGCCGGCCGTGCTGGAGTGGATGGACCGCGTGGCCGCGCTCGGCCATGGCCGCATGGAAAAGCTGGGCGCAGAGGATGCGATCACCGTGGCCGCGGGGCTGGACCCGCTGCCGCTGGCCGACGATGTGTTCCAGGACGAGCATGGCATTTCCCTGGGCAGCCAGGTGACCATTGCCGCCGAGAGCTTCGGCACCGAACCCACGGAGGGCGAGCTCATCGCCGCCACGCGCACGCGCTACACCCTGCGCCGCACCGACCCGCGTGCGGGCACGGTGCATGTGCACTTCCCCCGCATTGGCTACATACTGCGAAAGGCCGAGGCCACCCAATGATCGACGATTTCAAGGGCAAGACGGCCGTTCTCACCGGCGCGGGCTCGGGCTTCGGCCTCGAATGCGCGCGCATCGGCGCCCGGCTGGGTATGAACCTGGTGCTGGTCGATGTGCAGCAGAACGCACTGGATGCGGCCGCTGCCGAGGCGCAGGCCGCGGGCGTACCGGTGCTGGCGCGCAAGGTGGACGTGTCGAACGCCGCGCAGATGGAGCAGCTGGCGGTGGACGTGGAGCAGCGCTTCGGCGCGCCGCACCTGGTGTTCAACAACGCCGGCGTGGGCGCGGGTGGCCTGGTCTGGGAGAACACCGTCAAGGACTGGGAGTGGGTGCTGGGCGTGAACCTCTGGGGCGTCATCCACGGCGTGCGCCTGTTCACGCCCATGATGCTGGCTGCCGCCAAGAAGGACCCGGCCTGGCGCGGCCACATCGTCAACACGGCCAGCATGGCCGGCCTGGTCGATGCGCCCAACATGGGCGTCTACAACGTGAGCAAGCATGCGGTGGTCAGCCTGTCGGAAACCCTGTACCAGGACCTGGCCCTGGTGACCGACCAGGTCAGCGCCAGCGTGCTGTGCCCCTTCTTCGTGCCCACGGGCATCAGCCAGAGCCACCGCAACCGGCCCGGCGAACTCTCCGCCGACAAGCCCACGCGCAGCCAGCTCATCGGCCAGGCCATGACCGACAAGGCCGTGGGCAGCGGCAAGGTGACCGCTGCCGAGGTGGCGCAGAAGGTGTTCGACGCTGCCGCCGAGCGCCAGTTCTACATCTACAGCCACCCCAAGGCGATTGCCTCGGTGCAGACGCGCATGGAAGACATCATGCTCATGCGCAACCCCACCGATCCGTTCGCGGGCAAGCCCGAGATCGGCGCCCAGCTCAAGGCCGCCCTGCGTGCAGACTGAAAAGCGCGGGCCGGCGGCCGCCCAGGGCTTTGCGCTGTTCGCCACGGCGGTGGGACACTGCGGCCTGGCTTGGGATGGCCTTGTGCTGACGGGTGTGCAATTGCCCGAGGATGCGGGCGAGGAGCACACCCGCGCGCGCATGCAGCGGCGCTTTCCGGGCGCGCCCGAGTCGCCCATGCCGCCCGAAGTGGCCGCCTGGGCGTCCCGCGTGGTGGCCCTGCTGGCGGGCGCACACGACGACCTGCTCGACCTGCCGCTGGCCACCGAGGGCGTGCCGCCCTTCAATGCCCGCGTGTACGAGCTGGCCCGGCGCATACCGCCCGGCAAGACCATGACCTATGGCGAGATGGCCGCCGCGCTGGGCGAGCCCGGTGCCGCACGGGCCGTGGGCCAGGCGCTGGGCCACAACCCGTTTGCACCCGTGGTGCCCTGCCACCGCATCCTGGCCGCAGGCGGCAAGACGGGCGGCTTCTCGGCCGGCGGCGGCGCGGCCACCAAGATGCGCATGCTGGAGATCGAGGGCGCGTTCGCCCACGACACGCTGGCGCTGTTTGCGCCGAAAGACTAACCGCGCTTCTTGAGCAGGGCGGATCCACCGCTCGCCATCGCGAGGTCGTGCGTGGTGTTGAGCAGGGCCGGGCCCAGCGCCTGCATGCGCTCGGGCGTCAGGCGCACCAGCGGGCCGGCGATCGTCACCACCCCCAGCACCGTGCCGTTGCCCCGGCGGATGGGTGCGGCCATGGCCGTCATGGCCGGCGCGAACACCTCGACGATGGTGCTGAAGCCCTGTTGGCGTGCTGTGCGCAGGTAGGCCAGCAGTTCCTTGACCGTGGTGGGGGCGTTGGGGCCGTAGTCCTCGGGCTTGCCGAAGCCCTGGCGTGCCACCAGGGCCAGGGCATCCTCGTCGCTCATGGTGGACAGCCAGGCATGGCCGGCCGAACTGCACGAGAGATTCACCGACAGGCCCATGTCCGGGTCGTAGCGCAGGCCGCGCACGGCGCCCTGGGCCTTGGCCACGAAGGTCAGTTCGTCCCCGTCCACCACGGCCAGCCGCACCAGTTCACCCGACTCGACGGCGAGCCGGTCCAGCAGGGGCTGGGCGATGTCCACCACGCCCGTGGCGCTCAGGTGTGACAGGCCCAGCGACACCAGCTTGATGGTGAGCATGTAGTTGCCCTGGCTGTGGTCCTGGCGCACATAGCCGCAGCGCACCAGCTCGGCCAGCAGGCGGTGCGTGGCGCTCAGCGGCATGTCCAGTTCGCTGGCCAGGCTCGACAAGGCCTTGCCCTCGGGGTGCGGGGCCAGGTGCTCCAGCACTTTGAAGCTGCGTTCGAGGATGCTGCTCATGACGGGTTCTTTCTGTCTTTTCCGGCAATGTACCAAAAATTGTTAAAGGGTTTCTACTATGGAAAGAGTTTCCACTTTCTTAATACGATCCCCTCCCATGGCGCAACCGGCGTTCCGGATGCATGTCCCTGGTCCGACTTTTGATGGAGATACACCCGTGAGAAAAACTGCCTGCCTCCTGGCCGCCGCCGGCCTGTCCCTGCTGATGGCTTCGCTGCCTGCCAACGCCCAGCAGGAGCGCGTGATCCGCTTCGGCCACCTGAACAACGCCGACCACCCGGTGAGCTTCGGGGTCAAGCGCTTCGGCGAGTTGCTGGCCGCCAAGAGCGGCGGCAAGCTCAAGGTGCAGGAGTTCCCGGCCTCGCAGCTGGGCAATGAGCTGCAGCAGCAGTCGGCCCTGCAGGGCGGCGTGCAGCAGATGTCGGCCCCGGCCACCACCTCGCTGGCCGGCATCGTCAAGGAATTCGGCCTGGTGGACTTTCCCTTCGCCGTGGCCAACTTCGCGCAGGCCGATGCGCTGCTCGACGGCCCTTTGGGCCAGGCGCTGATCGCCAAGCTGCCCGAGAAGGGCCTGGTGGCCCTGGGCTACTGGGACCTAGGCTTTCGCAACGTGACCAACAGCAAGCGCGCCATCACCCGGGCCGACGACTTCGACGGCCTCAAGCTGCGCGTGATCCCGAACCCGGTGTTCCTCGACACCTTCAAGGCCTTCAAGGCCAACCCCGTGCCCATGCCGTTTGCCGAACTCTACGGCGCGCTGGAAGCCAAGGCCGTGGACGGCCAGGAGAACCCCTACGCGGTGATCCTGTCGAACAAGATGTTCGAGGTGCAGAAGTACGTGAGCGCCACCAACCACGTGTACGCCGCCAACATCGTGCTGGTGAGCAAGAAGTTCTGGGACCAGCTCTCGCCCGCCGAGCAGAAGATGATGCACGAGGCCGCCGACGAGACGCGCGGCTACCAGCGCCAGGTCAGCCGCGCCGCTGCGCAGCGCTCGGTGGGTGACCTGCAGGCCAAGGGCATGGCCTACAACGAGATCGCGCCGGCCGAACTGGCACGCATGCAGCAGATCGCCAAGCCCGTGAGCGACAAGTTTGCCGCCACCTATGACCAGGCCATCGTCAAGCTCTACGACAGCGAACTCGCCCGCATCCGCAAGTAAGCCATCCGGCCTGAATCCCATGAAAATCCTTGTCCTCCACGGTCCCAACCTCAACCTGTTCGGACGCCGCGAACCCCATATCTACGGCACGACCACGCTGGCGCAAATCAACGAGCGGCTGCAGAAGCTGGCCGCCGAGCTCGGCGTGGAACTCGACATCCTGCAGTCCAACCACGAAGGCGCGCTGATCGACTTCCTGCACGAGCATATCGACGCTGCGCAGGGCGCGCTGGTGAACCCCGCGGGCCTCACCCAGCATGGCGTGCCGCTGCACGACGCGATCAAGGCCATGCCCTTCCCGGTGATCGAGGTGCACATGTCCAACATCGCGGCGCGCGAGGCCTGGCGTGCGCACTCCATCATCTCGCCGGCCGTCAAGGCCACGGTGCAGGGCTTTGGCCCGCATTCCTATCTGGCGGCCTTGCGCTCGCTGGTGGAAAGCCTGCGCGAAGCCGCCTGAGTCCCGTCCCACCATCACAGGAAATACAACATGAATCGATGGATGGAACGCGCCTGCAGAGCATTGGAGGCGGTGATCGCCGCCATGCTGGCGCTGATGGTGGTGCTGGTGTTCGGCAATGTGGTGCTGCGCTACGGCTTCAATTCCGGCATCACGGTGTCGGAAGAAGTGTCGCGCTGGCTCTTCATCTGGATGACCTTCCTTGGCGCCATCGTCGCGCTGCGCGAGCATGGCCACCTGGGGGTGGACATGGTGGTGCAGCGCCTGCCGGCAGCCGGCAAGAAGGCCTGCCTGGCCCTGGGGCACGGGGTCATGCTCTACATCGTCTGGCTGCTGTTCCAGGGCAGCCTGGCGCAGGCGCGCATCAACTGGGACGTGACGGCGCCGACCACGGGCGCCTCCATGGCCATCGTCTACAGCGCAGGCCTGGTGTTCGCTGTGTGCGCGGCGCTGATCCTGGCCATCGACCTGTACCGCCTGCTCAGTGGCCAGATCGCCGATGAGGACCTGGTGATGGTGCAGGAGTCCGAAGAGGCCGTGCAGCTGCAGCAGATCCTCGGCCATGCCGGTGGTGCCGATGCGCCCCGCGGCAAGGAGGGCGCGCGATGACCATCTTCGTCTTTGTCGGTTCGTTGCTGCTGGCCATGGCCATGGGCATACCGATCGCGTTCTCGCTCCTGGCCAGCGGCGTGGCGCTGATGTGGCACCTGGACCTGTTCGACGCCCAGATCCTGGCGCAGAACCTGATCGGCGGGGCCGACAGCTTTCCGCTGCTGGCCGTGCCCTTTTTCATGCTGGCCGGCGAGATCATGAACGTGGGCGGCCTGTCGCGCCGCATCGTGGACTTCGCGCTGGCCCTGGTGGGCCATGTGAAGGGCGGACTGGGCTATGTGACCATCATGGCCGGCTGCCTGCTGTCGGCCCTGTCGGGCTCGGCCGTGGCCGATGCGGCGGCGCTCACCGCGCTGCTGCTGCCCATGATGGTCAAGGCCGGGCACGACAAGCCGCGCGCCGGCGGGCTGATCGCGGCCACGGGCGTTATCGGCCCGGTGATCCCGCCGAGCATCGGCCTGGTGATCTTCGGGGTGGCGGCCAATGTGTCGATCTCCAAGCTGTTCCTCGCGGCCATCGTGCCTGGCATCCTGATCGGGGCGGCGCTGTGGCTGACCTGGGCCTTCCTGGTGCGGCGCGAGAAGATCGTGCCGCCGCCGCGCAAGTCCGCTGCCGAGATCCTCACGGCCCTGCGCAAGGCGCTGTGGGCGCTGATGCTGCCGGTCATCATCCTCGTGGGCCTGCGCATGGGCGTGTTCACGCCCACCGAGGCGGCCGTCGTGGCCGCGGTGTACGCGCTCTTCGTCTCGGCCGTCATCTACCGCGAGATCACCTGGCGCGACCTGTACGGCATCTTCGTCGCCGCCGCCAAGACCAGCGCCATCGTGATGTTCCTGATCGCTGCCGCCATGGTGAGCGCCTGGCTCATCACCGTGGCCGACCTGCCGTCCAAGGTGGTGGGGCTGCTGCAGCCCTTCATGGACAACAAGATCCTGCTGATGGCGGCTATCATGGTGCTGGTGATGGCCGTGGGCACTGCCATGGACATGACGCCCACCATTTTGATCCTCACCCCAGTGCTGATGCCCGTGGTGAATGCGGCAGGCATCGATCCGGTCTACTTCGGCGTGATTTTCATCATCAACAACTCCATCGGCCTGGTCACCCCGCCCGTGGGCACGGTGCTCAACGTGGTGGCGGGGGTGGGCAAGATGTCGATGGACGATGTGACCAAGGGCGTGGTGCCCTTCATGATCGCGGAGTTCGCCATCATGTTCCTGATGGTGGCCTTCCCGTGGCTGGTGACGGGGCCGGCCAAGCTCTTCCACGGTTGAGGCGACGCTGAATAAGTCTTCGCGATGGCGCTTGCCCTGATTTGGGATGGGCTGCTAGGCGCAAAGCGCAGCCATAGCCGATGCTATGGCGAGCATTTGCAACGAAGCAGACCGCACAAAGCGGGGCGCGGGGCGCGCGAGAGACTTGTTCAGCGTTGCCTTAGGGCATCAACCGATAACCCACAGCAGTCTCGGTCAGCAGGTGCCTGGGCTGGGCCGGGTCGGCCTCCAGCTTCTGGCGCAGATGGCCCATGTAGATGCGCAGGTAGTGGCTCTGCTCGCTGTGGGAAGGGCCCCACACCTCGCGCAGCAGCTGGCGGTGCGTGAGCACGCGGCCGGCGTTGGCGATCAGCACCGACAGCAGCCGATACTCGATGGGCGTGAGGTGCACTTCCTGGCCGGCGCGGTGCACCAGGCGGGCCTGGCGGTCCACGGTGACCTCGCCGAAGCTGAAGGAGGTGTCCTCCTCCTGCGAGGCGCCCGTGGCGCGCGGGCGGCGCAGGTTGGCGCGCACGCGCGCCATGAGCTCGCCCACGCCGAAGGGCTTGGTGAGGTAGTCGTCGGCACCGGCGTCCAGCGCAGCGATCTTGTCGGCCTCGTCGATGCGCGCCGAGAGCACGATGATGGCCACGCTGGACCACTGGCGCACATCGCGGATCAGGCTGAGGCCGTCGCCGTCGGGCAGGCCCAGGTCCAGCACCAGCAGGTCGGGCTTGCGCGTGCCGGCCTCGGTCAGGCCGCGCTGCAAGGTCTCGGCCTCGTGCACCTGCCAGCCCTCGGCCTCCAGCGCGCCGCGCACAAAGCGGCGGATCTGGGGCTCGTCTTCGATCACGACGGCGATGGGGGCTAGGCTGGCCATGCAGGGGCTTCTTTCAGGGGAGGAGGGGGCCTGCGGGGCAGGCGTAGCGTGAATTCTGCCCCACCGCCGTCGGCGTTGCGGGCGTCGATCTGGCCCTGGTGGGCGTTCACGATGGCCTTGCAGATGGCCAGGCCCAGGCCCACGCCGGGCGTGGCGGACTCGGCCTGGCCGCGCGTGAACTTCTCGAACAGCAGGGCGGCATCGCCCGCCAGGGCCGCAGGCAGGCCGGGGCCGTGGTCGCGCACGCTCAGCACCAGGGTCTCGGGCTCGGCATGCGCACGCACGGTGATGGGTGGGGCGCCGTATTTGGCAGCGTTCTCCAGCAGGTTCACGAGCACGCGCTCGATGAGCACGGCGTCGAATTCCGCGAGCGGCAGGTCCGCAGGAATCTGTGCCTGCACCTCGCGCCCGGCGAGGGCGGAGGCGGCTGCGCGGATGGCACTGCCCACCACCTCTTCCATCGACTGCCAGTCCATGCGCAGGTGCACGGCGCCGCTTTGCAGGCGCGCCATCTCCAGCAGGTTGTTGACCAGGGTGTTGAGCTCGCGCGACTGGGCCACCATCGCTGCGGCTGCGCTGGCCTGGGGGGCTGGCAGGGGGGGATCGGTGTCGCGCAGTGTCTCTGCCAGGCCGATCAGGCTGGTGAGCGGCGTGCGCACGTCGTGCGAGATGGCTGCGAGCAGGGCATTGCGCAGGCGCTCGGACTCCATCTCCACCACAGCGCCCTGGGCCACCTCCACATAGTGCACGCGCTCCAGCGCAATGGCGATCTGCCGCGCCAGGGTGTCGAGCTGCTTGGCCTGCTCGGGGATCAGCAGCCAGCGCGGCTGGGCGGGCTGGAGCGCGAGCACGCCGCGGACGCGCATGGGGGCTTTGAGCGGCACATAGTGCCAGCTGTGGGCCGCCAGCGTGGTGGTGGCCAGGCCCGCGGGCTGGGCATTGCGCAGGCACCAGTCGGCGACGGAGGCATCGAAGCCATCGGGCGCTGGATCGGGCAGCACCAGCTGGTCGCGCGCATCGGTGGGCAGCACCACGGCTTGGCCGCCGAAGTTGCGCTCGGTGGCGGTGCGGCCCAGTTCCACCACCTGCGAGGCCATGAGCGCGGCCGACAGGTCGCGCGTGAGCTCGAACAGCGACTGCGCGCGCTGCTCGCGGCTGGCCGCGATGCGCGCCTGGAAGCGCAGGCCCGCCGTGAGCTGGCCGATGAGCAGGCCCACGGCCAGCATGACGGCGAAGGTGAAGAAGTACTGCACGTCGCTCACCGCGAACGAAAAGCGCGGCGGCACGAAGAACAGGTCGAAGGTCAGCACGTTGAGCACGGCGGACAGGGCGGCCGGCCCGCGGCCATGGCGCATGGCGACCAGCACCACGCCCAGCAGGAACAACATGACGATGTTGGCCAGCTCGAAGTAGCCGTGCAGCGGCGCGGCCAGCGCCGTGGCCAGCAGGCTCCAGGCCACGGCCCAGGCATAGCGCCGCCAGCCGGGCGGCAGGCTGCTGTCCACTTCTTCGTCGCCGGTGCGGCGCAAGGCCTGTGCAATGCGGCGGGTGCTGGGGGTATGGCCCACCTCCATCACGTCCAGGGCCGGCGCCAGGGTGGCCAGTTGCTGGGTCATGCCCACCTGCCAGGGGCGGCGTACCCCACCGGAGCGGCGGCCCACGATCAGGGTCGCACAATTGAGCGCCTGGGCATGGGTGACCAGGGCGGCCGGTACATCGGGCCCGGTGAGCACGGCGGTCTGCGCGCCCAGGTCGCTTGCGAGCTGCAGCACGGCCAGGATGCGGTCGCGCTCGGCGGCGTCCAGGCGCTGCAGGCGCGGTGTCTCCACATAGGCGGCGTGCCAGCGCACATTGAGCTGGCCGGCCAGGCGTGCAGCGGTGCGCACGGTCTGCTCGGCCCCCTCCTGCGGGCCCACGCAGGCGAGGATGGCACCATCGGTGTTCCACGCTGGGGTGATGGACTGCTCGATGCGGTAGCTGCGCACGTCGTCCTCGACATGCTCGGCCGTTCGGCGCAGCGCCATCTCGCGCAGCGCGATCAGGTTGCCCTTGCGAAAGAAATTCTCTGCCGCGCGTTCGGCCTGCTGCGGCAGGTAGACCTTGCCGGCCTGCAGGCGCTGCAGCAGCTCGTCGGGCGTCACGTCGACCAGCACCACCTCGTCGGCGCTGTCGAGCACGGTGTCGGGCACGGTCTCGTGCACGCGGATGCCGGTGATGGCGCCCACCACGCCGTTCAGGCTCTCCAGGTGCTGCACGTTGAGTGTGGTCCAGACGTCGATGCCCGCGTCCAGCAGTTCGCGCACGTCCTGCCAGCGCTTGGGGTGGCGCGAGCCCTCGACGTTGGAGTGGGCCAGCTCGTCCACCAGCAGCACGGCAGGCTTGCGGACCAGGGCGGCGTCCAGGTCGAACTCGCTCAGCGTGCGGTCGCGGTAGGGCACTTCGCGCTGGGCCAGGCGCGGCAGGCCTTGCAGCAGCGCGGCCGTCTCGCTGCGGCCATGGGTTTCCACCACGCCGGCCAGCACGTTGGTGCCGACCTGGTGTGCGCGCTGGGCCGCGCTGAGCATGGCGTAGGTCTTGCCCACGCCCGCGTTGGCGCCGAAGTAGACGCGCAGGCGCCCGCGCGCGGCCTGCTGTGCTTCGCGCTGCAGGTTCTCCAGCAGTTCGTCGGGGTCGGGTCGGCTGTCGCTGTGCAAGGCCATCAGGGTTCCAGTCGGGTGGGCGGTCGGCGGGCTTTGGGCCCGCGCGC
Organism: Acidovorax sp. FW305-C-20-28; assembly: GCF_058783375.1. Lineage (NCBI taxonomy): Bacteria > Pseudomonadati > Pseudomonadota > Betaproteobacteria > Burkholderiales > Comamonadaceae > Acidovorax > Acidovorax sp. FW305-C-20-28. Next base: position 168,525 of record NZ_JBYSYM010000012.1, read on the forward strand.
CACGATCAGCCAGGCCAGCACCAGCGGCACCAGCAGCACGGCCACCGCGCACAGGGCCGCAAGCATCTCATCGCCAGCCATGGCTCAGCGCAGCGCGTCGAGCGCCAGGTTCAGCTGCAGCACGTTCACACGCGGCTCGCCCACGAATCCCAGCCATGGTAGCTCCACCCGCGCTTCCACGAGGGCGGCCAGCTTGTCGGCGGGCAGGTTCCGGGCCTTGGCCACGCGTGCCACCTGGTAGCGCGCGGCGGCGGGGCTGATGTGCGGGTCTAGCCCGCTGGCCGAGGCCGTGACCAGGTCCACGGGCACGGGGGCGGTGTTGCCGGGATCGGCTTCGCGCAGTGCCGCGACGCGCGACGCCGCGGCCTCCTTGAGCGCCGGGTTCAGCGGCCCCTGGTTGGAGCCACCCGAGGCGCTGGCGTTGTAGGGCATGGGACCGGTGGCCGAGGGGCGGCCCCAGACATGCCCGGGGGCGGTGAAGTTCTGGCCGATGAGTTCGGAGCCCACGGGTTTGCCGTCCTTCATGACCAGGCTGCCATTGGCCTCGCGAGGAAAGGCCGCCTGCGCGATGCCGGTGGTGAGCAGCGGGTAGGCCACGCCGGTCACCAGCGTGAGCGCGGCGAACAGGACCAGGGTGGGGCGGAGAATGGGGTTTTTCATAGCGGTTGTCTTTCAAGCCATGCCAATGGCGGTGATCAGCAGATCTATGGCTTTGATGCCCACGAAAGGGACGATGAGGCCACCCAGCCCGTAGATGGCCAGGTTGCGCCGCAGCAGGGCTGCCGCACCCACGGCGCGGTAGCGCACGCCCTTGAGCGCCAGCGGGATCAGGAACACGATGACCAGGGCGTTGAAGACCACGGCCGACAAGATGGCCGACTGCGGGCTGGCCAGCTGCATCACGTTGAGCGCGCCGAGCTGCGGGTAGGTGCTCACGAAGATCGCCGGGATGATGGCGAAGTACTTGGCCACGTCGTTGGCGATGGAGAAGGTGGTGAGCGAGCCGCGCGTCATGAGCAGGGCCTTGCCGGTTTCCACCACCTCCAAGAGCTTGGTGGGGTTGGAATCGAGGTCCACCATGTTGCCGGCCTCCTTGGCGGCCTGCGTGCCCGAGCCCATGGCCACGGCCACATCGGCCTGGGCCAGGGCGGGCGCGTCGTTGGTGCCATCGCCGGTCATGGCCACCAGCCGGCCTTCGGCCTGGTACTGGCGGATCAGCGCGAGCTTGGCCTCGGGCGTGGCTTCGGCCAGGAAGTCGTCCACACCCGCCTCGGCGGCAATGGCGGCGGCCGTGAGCTTGTTGTCGCCGGTCACCATCACGGTCTTGATGCCCATGCGGCGCAGTTGGGCGAAGCGCTCGCGGATGCCGGTCTTGACGATGTCCTTGAGCTCCACCACACCCAGCACGCGGCTGCCGTCGGCCACGGCCAGCGGCGTGCTGCCGCGGCGCGAGACTTCGTCGGCCGCGCGCAGCACCTCGGCGGGCATCTGCGCGCCCATGGCTTCGACGTAGCGGCGCACGGCGTCCACCGCGCCCTTGCGCAGCTGGCGCACGCTGCCGTCAGGCAGGGCCACGTCTACGCCGCTCATGCGCGTCTGGGCGGTGAAGGCGACTGAGGTGACTTCGCCCGCCAGTGCTTCCACAGCGGCGCTGGCCTGCACCAGTGCCACGATGCTGCGGCCCTCGGGCGTTTCATCGGCGGCCGAGGCCTGGGCCGCGCACTGGCCCAACTGGGCCTGCGTGGTGCCGGGTGCAGGCAGCAGGGCACTGGCCTGGCGGTTGCCGTGGGTGATGGTGCCGGTCTTGTCCAGCAGCAGCACGTCCACGTCGCCGGCCGCTTCCACGGCGCGGCCCGAGGTGGCGATCACATTGGCCTGCATCATGCGGCTCATGCCGGCCACGCCCACCGCCGACAGCAGGCCGCCGATGGTGGTGGGGATCAGGCACACCAGCAGCGAGACCAGGGCCGTGAGGCTCACCACCGTGCCTGCCTGGGCCGCCTGCACGCTGTAGAGCGAGTAGGGCAGCAGCGTCACGGTGACCACCAGGAAGACGATGGTCAGCGCCACCAGCAGGATGTTGAGCGCGATCTCGTTGGGTGTCTTTTGGCGCTTGGCGCCCTCGACCATGCTGATCATGCGGTCGAGGAACGAGTCGCCGGGGTTCACGGCCACGCGCACCACCAGCCAGTCCGACAGTACGCGCGTGCCGCCGGTGACGGAGGAGAAGTCACCGCCCGATTCGCGCACCACGGGAGCCGATTCACCGGTGATGGCCGATTCGTCCACCGAGGCCACGCCTTCGATGACCTCGCCGTCCATGGGCACCATGTCGCCGGCTTCCACCAGCACCACGTCGCCCTTGCGCAGGTTTTCGGCCTGCTCGGGCAGCCAGGCGCCGCCGTGGCGGGGCTCCTTGAGCTTCTTGGCCCAGTTGCTCTTCTTGAGGGTGCGCAGAGAGGCCGCCTGGGCCTTGCTGCGGCCCTCGGCCAGCGCCTCGGCGAAGTTGGCGAACAGCACCGTGAACCACAGCCACACGGCCACGGCGAGCACGAAGCCGGCGTCCGGCTGCCCGAGGGCATTGAGCCACAGCAGCGTGGTCAGCAGGCTGCCGACGTAGACCACGAACATCACGGGGTTGCGCCACTGCACACGCGGGTCGAGCTTGGTGAAGGCGGCGCGCAGGGCGGGGCGCAGCAAGGCCTTGTCCATCAGGCCCTGGGCGGGTTGGGGTTGCGTCACAGGGGTACCTGCAGAAAGGGAAGGTGCGGTATGGGGTTGGGTGCGGTTCACGATGCGGCTCCCAGCATGAGGTGCTCGACCACAGGCCCCAGGGCCAGTGCCGGCACATAGTTGAGCAGGCCTACGAGCAGCACGGTGCCGATCAGCAGCACCACGAAGAGTGGGCCGTGGGTGGGCATGGTGCCGGCCGTCACGGGCAGGCGCTTCTTGGCGGCCAGGGCACCGGCAATCGCCAGCACCGGCACGATCACGGCAAAGCGGCCCAGCCACATGGCCACGCCCAGCAACACGTTGTAGAAGGGCGTGTTGGCCGACAGGCCGGCGAAGGCGCTGCCGTTGTTGTTGGCGGCCGAGCTGAGGGCATACAGCACCTCGCTGAAGCCGTGCGGGCCGGCCTGCAGCATGCCTGCGGTGCCGGGGCCCGTGGCCACGGCGAGGGCCGTGCCCAGCAGCACCAGCAGCGGGGTGGCCAGGATGGCGAGCGAGGCGAGCTTCATCTCGTGCGCCTCGATCTTCTTGCCCAGGTACTCGGGCGTGCGGCCGATCATCAGCCCGGCGATGAACACCGCCAGGATGGCAAAGACCAGCATGCCGTACAGGCCCGAGCCCACGCCGCCGAAGACCACCTCGCCCAGTTGCATGAGCACCAGGGGCACCATGCCGCCCAGCGGCGTGAGCGAGTCGTGCATGGCAGCCACGGCCCCGCACGATGCGGCCGTGGTGACCACGGTGAACAGGCCCGAGGCGGTGATGCCGAAGCGCGTCTCCTTGCCCTCCATGTTGCCGCCGGCCTGGGCGGCACTGGCCACCTGGTCCACGCCCAGCGGCGTGAACAAGGGGTTGCCGGCCTGCTCGGCAGGCAGGATGGCCAGCACGGCCGCGACGAACAGCACCACCATGGCGGCCAGTACCGCCAGGCCCTGGCGCCGGTCGCCCACGCAGCGGCCGAAGGCAAAGCACAGTGCGGCCGGGATCAGGAAGATGGCCAGCATCTGCACCAGGTTGGTTGAGGCCGTGGGGTTCTCGAACGGGTGGGCCGAGTTGGCGTTGAAGAAGCCACCGCCGTTGGTGCCCAGCATCTTGATGGCCTCCTGCGAGGCCACGGGGCCCATGGCCAGGGTCTGGGTGGGCGTGCTCAGGTCCTGCATCACGGGCTGGCCCTTGTCGTCCAGGCGTGGCGCGCCCTGGTCGTCGACGGCGGGCTGCTGGTAATTGGTGGACTCCAGCGTGGTGACTTCGGTGTAGGGATTGAAGTTCTGCACCACGCCATTGCCGGCCAGGAACAGCGCCAGCACCAGCGACAGGGGGAGCAGCAGCCACACGGTGATGCGCGTGATGTCCACCCAGAAATTGCCCAGGGCGGCGCTGGAGCGGGCCGTGAAACCGCGGATCAGCGCGAACACCACGGCGATGCCGGTGGCAGCCGAGAGGAAGTTCTGGCCCGCCAGCGCCACCATCTGCGTGAGGTAGCTCATGGTGGCCTCGCCCGCGTAGCCCTGCCAGTTGGTGTTGGCGACGAAGCTGATGGCGGTGTTGAACGAGGAGTCCGCCGACACCGCAGGCATGCCCTGCGGGTTGAGCGGCAGCAGGCCCTGCAGGCGCTGCAGGGCATAGACGAAGACCACGCCCACGCCGTTGAAGGCCAGCAGGCAGATGGCATAGTGCGACCAGCCCATGCCGTGTTGCGGGTCCACGCCCGCCAGGCGGTACAGGCCGGCTTCGGCCTTGTGCATCCATGCCGGCGGTGTGCCTGTGGCCAGCACAGCCAGCCAGCGGCCCAGGGGCCAGGCCAGTGCCATCAGCAGAACGAGGAACGAGCCCAGCAGGGCCCAGGCGGCGGTGCTCATGATCATCAGAATTGCTCCGCGCAGATCAGTGCATACACCAGGTACGCGAGCAGCAGCACGGCGATCAGGCCGCCGAGGCCGTAGAGCAGTTCGGCAGCGATCATGTGCGTTCTCCTGCCGACGAAGGGGCCAGGCGGCGGCAGCCGGCCACGAGCAACGCGGTCAGGCCCCACAGGCCCGCGGCTGCCGCGATGTAGACGAAATCCATGGTGTGCTTCTCCAGTTGAGCGATAGGAGAAGTCTCGGGATGCGCGCGTAAAAACAGGGCACAGACTGCGGTCCGTGCCGTAAAAAAGCCGTAAAAATGGGGCCGGAGGCCTTAGTCGGCGGTGTAAGTGCGCACGAGGCGGAAGTGCAGCTTGCTGTACTTGGCGGCGTCGGAGCGGATGTCGCCGGTCTCCAGGTCCACCGCATAGCGCTGGTTCACGCGCGTGGAGTCCAGGCTTTCACCACCCTGGCCCTGTCGCTGGGCCTTCTCCACGTTGCCGTAGTTGTACTGGTTGCCAGCCAGGCCGCCCTGGACGTTGGTGTTGGCGGCCCAGTGCCAGCCCGACGGTGCGGCAGGGAACAGCCTTGTGTCGAGCCCGGGTGTGCGCGCAGACTTGTCGACCAGGCGCCGCAGCTCGGCCGCACGCGGCAGGCGCCAGGGCTGGTTCTCGGCCTTCCAGCGTGCCTGGGCATGGGCCTGGGCCTGGGCATAGTCGAGCTCCAGCGGCGTGCCGGTGCAGGTCTTGCCGTTCCACTGCATGCCTTCCACGCAACGCGGCCAGGCCAGCTTGGCGCGGGTGTCCACCACCAGGCTGCCATCGGGCGAGAGCGCCAGGGCCACGCCCGAATCGGCGGCGGCCTGCGCCTGGGCAGCGAACGGGACCAGGAGGCAGGCAAGGACCAGGGCCGTGCTGCGGCCAAAGGGAAGGTGCGTCATACCGGCCGATGTTCGCATGAAGTGGGCGCAGTGTGCACCCCGTGCCGGTGTTGGGGTGCTACAGTGCGTCGCGCCCTTGCGGTCTGTGCTGCGGGTGCTCTCATTTTTCAACATCCAGGATGCCCTGACGAGGAAACCGTACCGATGCGACCGGATCGCCAGACCCTCATCCGCCAACTGTTCGACGACTACATCGCGCTGTATTCCACGCGCGACGAGCGACTGATCGCGCGCCTGAGCACCCAGTTCAGCGGCTATGCGAGCCGCAGCGACCGCCTGGTGCACACGCGCAGCGAGTGGGTGGCCGCCATATTGCAGGACTTTGCGCTGGTGCCGCAGCACATGCGCATCGAAGTGCTGGACCTGTGCCTGCAGGACCTGGCCGAAGACGTGGTCTCGGCCACGGCCCTGGTGCATGTGCGTGGCCCGGACGCAGGCGGCACCCCGGCCGGCCAGGTGCCGCTGGCGCGCCTGGTGCTGGTGTTCCGCCTCGAAGGCGCGGAGTGGAAGATCGTGCACAGCGGTACCTCGGTGCCCTCGGGCCCCGTGCCTGCCCAGGCCAGTTCCTCGGCCCTGGCGCGCCTGCAGACCGAACACCGCATGCTGCAGGCCCAGTTGCAGGAGAGCAGCCGCGCGCTGGCCGAGGCGCAGCAGCGCATCGATGCCATGGACCGCACCGACAGCCTTACCGGCCTGGGCAACCGGCGCCAGTTCGACCATGTGCTGCAGCAGGCCTGGGAGCGTGCCCAGCGCGCCGCTACGCCCGTGGCCCTGGTGCTGCTGGAGGTGGATGCGCTGCGCCACTTCATGGACCGCCACGGCCACCTGGCGGCCGATGCCTGCCTCAAGACCCTGGCCCTTACCTTCACCCAGCTCCTGCAGGAGCGCCCGGGCAGCCTGGTGACGCGCTTTGCGGGCGATGCCTTCGCGCTGCTGCTGCCGGGCGCCGGCCTGGATGAGGCGCAGGGCCTGGCCGAGGCGGCCGTGGTCGCCGTGCGCACGCTGGCGCTGCCCCATGAAGGGACTGCCATGGGCCGTGTCAGCATCGGCGGCGGGGTGGCGCAGATGGTTCCGGTGCGTGACCAGCGCCACGATGAATTGGTGCGTGCCGCCAGTGCCGCCCTGGCACGGGCGCGGCAGCTTGGTGGCAACCGGGTGGAATCCCAACCCGACTGATTCAGGAACCTGCCTACCCTGAAACCCGTTTTGCAGGTTGTAAAGGGTCTTTACAAACAGCCGCGACAATGGCGGGTATGCAATCTTCCGGTTTCTTCAAGATGGCCCTGATCCTGGGCCTGCTCTCGGCCATCGGGCCGTTCGCGATCGACATGTACCTGCCTGCGCTGCCCGAGATCGGCGCCAGCCTGGGCGCTTCGGTGGGCGCGGTGCAGTGGAGCCTCACGGCCTTCTTCCTCTCGCTGGGCGCAGGCCAGTTGTTCTACGGCCCGGTGTCGGACATGGTGGGCCGCAGGCCGCCGCTGTACTTTGGCCTGGCCCTGTTCACGCTGGCCAGCGTGGGCTGCGCCCTGGCCACCGACATCGAAACCCTGGTGGCCTTGCGCTTCGTGCAGGGCCTGGGCGCGGCGGCAGGCATGGCCATTCCGCGTGCCGTGGTGCGCGACCTGCACACGGGCACCGATGCGGCGCGGCTGATGTCGCTGTTGATGCTGGTGTTCAGCGTCTCGCCCATCCTGGCGCCGCTGGCGGGCAGCGGCGTGATCGCGCTGGCCGGCTGGCGCGGTGTGTTCTGGGCCGTGGCGCTGGCCGCCGTGGCCGGTCTGGCGCTGGTCTATGCCAGCCTGGGCGAGACGCGGCCTGCGGCCGAGCGCGTGGAAAGCAGCCTGGGCGGGGCCTTGCGCGCCTACGGCCTGCTGCTGCGCGACTGGCACTACCTGGGCCTGGTCTTCATCGGCGGCTGCGCCATGGCGGGCTTCTTCGTCTACCTGGCGGGCTCGCCCTTCGTGCTGATCAACCACTATGGACTCACGCCCACGCAGTACAGCCTGGCGTTCTCGGTCAACGCGGCGGCCTTCATCGGCACCTCGCAGTTCACGGCTGCGCTGGGCGAACGTTTTGGCCTGGTGCGCCTGGTCAAGGTGGCGGCCACAGGCTCGGGCGCCGTGATGGTGGCCATGCTCGGCTACTACCTGCTCGGCGGCGACCAATTGGCGGTGCTGATCGGCCTGTACTTCGTGGCCAGCGCGCTCATGGGGCTGGTGATTCCCACGACTTCGGTGCTGGCGCTGGAAAAGCACGGCGCCATCGCGGGCACGGCGTCGGCGCTGCTGGGCACGCTGCAGATGCTCACCGGTGCCGCCGCCATGGGCATCGTGGGCCTGTTCGCCAATGGCAAGCCCCTGCCCATGGTGGTGGGCATGGCCACAGGCGCCCTGGTGGGTGTGGCGCTAGCCTGGATCACGCTGGCAGGGCATAGCGATCCGGTGCCGGTTGCTGTCAAGGCCTGATCAGGCCTTTGGAGGTTGGGCAGCCACGCGTTCGGCCAGCGTGCGGATGGTGCGGGGCGCCGAGCCCTCGGCATGGTTGCTGATGCACACATAGGCATTCTGGCCCGCGCCGGTCACGCCGGTGATGAGGCGCGCCAGCGCCGCGTGGTTCTCGGGGTCGGGGTGGTGCACCTGGTCGAAGGGCTCGTAGAGCTTTTCCGCCTCTTCATAGCCGTAGGGGCCGTGCACAGTGTTGAGCATCCAGCGGCAGACCAGGGGGCCGGGCCACAGGGCGCGCAGCATGGGCAGTTGCTCGGCCAGCGGCGGCATCTTGGGGTGCAGGTCGATGCAGTAGGTGGCGCCGGCCTCGCGCAGTACGGCGGCGAAGTCGGGGCCGATCCAGTGCTCGCGCACCCATTCGGGGTCGCGCACCTCCACGGCCAGAATGCCATCGGGCGCGATGGGGGCCACCTTGGGCTGGGCCAGCAGCAGGGCGCGCAGGCGCTGCAGCACCTCGGGCAGGCGGTCGAGCTGGTCCATGGGCAGGGGGCTGAGCTGGAACACCAGCGCCCCTACCTTGTGCCCCAGGCCCTGCAGCGCGGGTTCGACGAACTCGGTGCGCGCCAGGTCGGCATTCAGGAAGGCGGGGTTGGGCTCGCGGCCCCGGCCGTCCTCGCTGCGCACCAGGGCATCGGTGACCAGGCTCGGGGCCTTGACCACGAAGCGGAAGTCGTCGGGCACCTGGCTGGCAAAGTGCTCGTACTGGCTGACGGTGAGCGGGCGGTAGAAGCTGCGGTCGATGCTCACCGTGCGCAAGAGCGGGTGCTGGGCATAGAGGGGCAGGCCGTTCTTGGAGAGCTGGGCCTCGGAGTGCTCGCCCTCCCAGACCAGGCCCTTCCAGCCCGGGTAGGTCCAGGTGGAGGTGCCCAGGCGCAGCTTGGTGGGCAACTGCTTCGCCAGTGCGTGCAGGGCCTCGTCCTGCGGTTGGGCGGCGACGCCGATGCCTTTCTTGCGCTTGGGAGCAGCCTCTTCAGCGGAGGGTGCTGGCGCAGGAGGAGGGGGCGGTGGCGGAGCAGGAGGGCCGCCGAACAGGTCGTCCTGGATGCTGTTGCTCATGCCAGCGGCGTGGCTGCGGCAGGCTGCAGCGGCTCCTCGATGGCATCGGCCGCTTCCTCATTGAGGGCACGGCCCTCGCGCTGGGGCTGGGTGAGGGGCGTGGGGATCCACTTGTTGCCCTGGAAGAACTGGCGTGCACCGTCCTTGTCGCCGGCCAGTTCCAATTGCAGGCGTTCGGCGTCGCGCGCGCGGATGCTGTCGGCCACCTCGGCCACTTCCTCGGGGTCCACGCCCAGGGTTGCGAGCGCCTGCATGCCGAAGCCCATGGCCGACTCGAAGGTCTCGCGCATCTGGTAGTCCACGCCCAGGCGCAGCAACTCGATGGCGTGCTGCCGGTCGAAGGCACGCGCCAGCACGGGAACCAGCGGGCATTCGTGCTTGAGCAGCTCCACGATGTGGGTGGTGGTCTTGGCATCGTCGGTGCACACCAGGATGGACTTGGCGTGGTGCGCGCCGCTGGCGTGCAGCACATCCAGGCGCGTGCCATCGCCGTAGTAGACCTTGAAGCCGAAGTGCGAGGCCGCGCGGATCATGTCGGTGTCGTTCTCGATGATGGCGATGTCCACGCCGCGCGCCAGCAGCAACTGGCTGGCGATCTGTGCGAAGCGGCCGAAGCCGATGATGAGCACCGTGCCCTTCAAGTCGTCGGCGGCCTCGATGCCATCCATGTTCTGCGCGGGCTCGGGCGGCATGAGCCAGCGCAGCGAGAGCACGGCCAGCGGCGTGAGCGCCATGGAGAGGATGACGGCGGCCGTGAGCACGGCGTTCATGCGCGCCTCCACGATGCCGGCCGTGGCGGCGGCCGAGTACAGCACGAAGGCGAACTCGCCGCCCTGGGCCATGAGCATGGTGCGCTGCAGGGCCTCGCCATGCGCGGCCTTGGTGAAACGCGCCACGGCGTACACGCCGATGCCCTTGACAGCCATGCACACCAGCACGCCGCCGAGCAGCAGGGGCCAGTTCTGCAGCACCAGGGGGATGTCGAGCGCCATGCCCACGCCCATGAAGAACAGGCCCAGCAAAATGCCGCGGAAGGGCTCCACGTCGGCCTCGAGCTGGTGGCGGAAGGTGGATTCGGACAGCATCACCCCGGCGGCGAAGGCCCCCATGGCCATGGACAGGCCGCCCCACTGCATGGCCAGCGCCGCGCCCAGTACCACCAGCAGGGCGGCAGCGGTCATGACCTCGCGCGCCTTGGCGCGCGCCAGCACGCTGAACAAGGGGTTGAGCAGCCAGCGGCTCACCGCCACCAGGCCCACCACGGCCGCCAGGGCCACGCCCACGGTGACCCAGCGCGAGACCGCCTCGCCCGCCGGCGCGGGCGACAGGAACGCCACGATGGCCAAGAGCGGCACGATGGCCAGGTCTTCGAGCAGCAAGATGGAGACGATGCGTTGGCCGCGCGGGGTGGAAGTGTCGCCGCTCTCGTCGAGCAACTGCATCACGATGGCGGTGGAGGAGAGCACAAAGCCCGAGGCCGCGATGAAGGCCACCGGGGCTGCGAGGCCTGCGAGCACGCCCGTGGCGGTGAGCAGCGCAATGCAGACCACGACCTGGGCCAGGCCCAGGCCGAAGATCTGGCGCCGGAGGTTCCACAGCCGCGTGGGTTGCATCTCCAGCCCGATCACGAAGAGGAACATCACCACACCGAGCTCTGCCACGTGCAGGATGGTCTGCGCTTCGCTGAAGAAGCCCAGCCCGAACGGGCCGATGGCCAGGCCGGCGGCCAGGTAGCCCAGCACCGAGCCCAGGCCCAGCCGCTTGAACAGCGGGACGGCGATGACGCCAGCGGCCAGCAGCACGACGACTTTGACGAGTTCGGTGCCTGATTCAGCAGCGGCCATGGGGACTCCGGGACAAACGGGGGGAACAGAAGAGGCGGGGGATGGCAGGATGGTAGCGCCATCCTGGGCCGCAACTGCCGATCCGGGCGTCAGGAACTGGCGAACAGTCCGCCCTCGTCGAGCAGCTCGTAGGCAATCTCGGGGCGCTGGTCCATGCCCTTCTTGATCGCGGCCGGTATGGACTGGCGCGTCTTGCGGCACAGGCCGCGCTGCTCGTGCACCAGGATGGCGATGCCGCGCAGGGTGCGCACTTCGTTGGGGCTCGGGGTGACGGTGATGCGGATGCCGAGCTGTTGCTCCATGCGCTCCTGCATGCGGCGCAGGTCGGCCAGGCTGGTGATGTTTTCGAGGCGGGTGATTAGTTTTTTCTCTTCTGCCTGTGTGAGCTGCAGGATGCGGGTGTCGCCTCCCGGGGCCTGCATCAGCGCGTCCCGCTCGCAGACACAGGCGCCGGGCGGGCATTCCGTGCGGATGGGAAAGGAAAGGGGCGTCATCAGGGGCAAAGGGCCGTGTCGTCGGTGCAAGGCCCATTGTGCATGGGCCCGGCCTGCGGCGCTGCGGGGTTATTGCGGATCGAGGGTGGCCAGTTGGGCGTTGCCGGGCTCGGCCTGCGGGGCCACCAGGAAGGCCTGCGTGCCCGGGGCCAAGTCACCTTCCTGCAGGCCATACTCGGCGGGGATATCGGCCAGGGCGATGCGACGCACCACAAAGGGCATGGACAGGTGCGCGGCAAGCGCCTGCTGCACCGGGCTGCGGTCCGCGATCTGATCGGGCGTGAAGTGCAGGCTGGCGCCCACGGCCAAGCTGCGTGCCTGTGCGGCCAGCGTGGGTGAGGAGAGGGCGAAGGCCGCCATGTCCTGCAGTGTTGTCAGCGGTACGGTGTCCATGCATGCTCCCGGGAAAAGCGATTGTGCTCCGCTCCGGGGACGAGGCCCTGTACCTGTTACCAGAAGTGCCTGTGGCAAACTCGCGCGCTTCGCGTATTTTTTCGAGTTTCAGAGAGTTTGCCCCCATGCAGCAGATCGTCCGGCAGTTGGCCGCAGAAATCAAAGTCAGTGAATCCCAGGTGCGTGCAGCGGTGGAACTGCTCGACGGGGGCGCCACGGTGCCCTTCATCGCCCGCTACCGCAAGGAAGTGACGGGCGGGCTCGACGACATCCAGCTGCGTGAGCTGGAGGCGCGCCTGTCCTACCTGCGCGAGCTTGAAGACCGCCGCGTGGCCGTGCTCAAGAGCATCGACGAGCAGGGCAAGCTGACCGACGCGCTGCGCGCCGCCATTGCCGCCGCGCCGACCAAGCAGGAGCTCGAAGACATCTACCTGCCGTTCAAGCAAAAGCGCCGCACCAAGGGCCAGATGGCGCGCGAATTCGGCATCGAACCGCTGGCCGACAAGCTGTTTGCCGACCCCACGCTGGACCCTGCGGCAGAGGCCGCGGCCTTCACCAAGCCCCCCGAGGTGCTGGACGACGGCAAGACCGGCGCCGATTTCTCCACCGTGCCGGCCGTGCTCGACGGCGTGCGCGACATCCTGTCCGAGCGCTGGGCCGAAGACGCCGTGCTGGTGCAGTCGCTGCGCGAGTGGCTCTGGGCCGAGGGCCTGCTGCGCAGCAAGAAGATCGACGGCAAGAACGAGAACGATCCTGAGGTCTCCAAGTTCCGCGACTATTTCGAGTACGACGAGCCCATCGGCCGCGTGCCCTCTCACCGTGCGCTGGCCGTGTTCCGCGGCCGTGCGCTGGAGATCCTCGAAGGCAAGCTGGTGCTGCCGGTGGAGCCCGAGCCGGGCAAGCCCAGCATCGCCGAAGGCAAGATCGCCCTGCACCTGGGGTGGAGCCATGCCGGCCGCCCGGCCGACGACCTGCTGCGCAAGTGCGTGGCCTGGACCTGGCGCGTGAAGCTGAGCCTGTCGACCGAGCGCGACCTGTTCGCCCGCCTGCGCGACGAGGCCGAGAAGGTCGCCATCAAGGTGTTTGCCGACAACCTGCGCGACCTGCTGCTGGCCGCGCCGGCCGGCCCGCGCGTGGTGATGGGGCTGGACCCGGGCATCCGCACCGGCGTGAAGGTGGCCGTGGTGGACGCCACGGGCAAGCTGGTGGAAACCGCCACGGTGTACCCGCACGAGCCGCGCCGCGACTGGGAGGGCTCGCTGCACACGCTGGCCAAGCTGGCCGACAAGCATGGCGTGAACCTGATCGCCATCGGCAATGGCACGGCCAGCCGCGAGACCGACAAGCTGGCGGCCGACCTGATCAAGCTGGCCGCCAAGGCCGAGCGCGTGATCGAGAAGGTGGTGGTGAGCGAGGCCGGCGCTTCGGTCTACTCCGCCAGCGAATACGCCTCGCAGGAAATGCCCGACGTGGACGTGAGCCTGCGCGGTGCCGCCAGCATTGCGCGCCGGCTGCAGGACCCGCTGGCCGAGCTGGTCAAGATCGACCCCAAGAGCATCGGCGTGGGCCAGTACCAGCACGACGTGAACCAGAGCGAACTGGCCCGCACCCTGGGCACCGTGGTCGAGGACTGCGTGAACTCCGTGGGGGTGGACCTGAACACGGCCAGCGTGCCCTTGCTCAGCCGCGTATCGGGCCTGTCGGCCAGCGTGGCCAAGGCCGTGGTGCGCTGGCGCGAAGCCAACGGCGCCTTCAAGAGCCGCAAGCAGCTCATGGACGTGGCCGGCCTGGGCGCCAAGACCTTCGAGCAGAGCGCGGGCTTTCTGCGCATCCGCGGCGGCGAGAACCCGCTGGACATGACGGGCGTGCACCCCGAGACCTACCCCGTGGTCGAGCAAATCCTGGAGAAGACCGGCAAGGCCGTGGCCGAGATCATGGGCCGCAGCGACATGCTCAAGACCCTGAAGCCCGAGCTCTTCGCCAACGAGAAGTTCGGTGTGATCACGGTCAAGGACATCCTGGGCGAGCTGGAGAAGCCGGGCCGCGACCCGCGCCCGGACTTCAAGGTGGCGCGCTTCAACGACGGCGTGGAAGACATCAAGGACCTCAAGGAAGGCATGATCCTGGAGGGCACGGTGAGCAACGTGGCCCAGTTCGGCGCCTTCGTGGACCTGGGCGTGCACCAGGACGGCCTGGTGCACGTGAGCCAGCTGGCGCACAAGTTCGTCAACGACGCGCGCGAGGTGGTCAAGACCGGCGACATCGTCAAGGTCAAGGTCATGGAGGTGGACGTGGAGCGCAAGCGCATCGGCCTGTCGATGAAGCTCGGCGATGCACCCCCGCGCCAGGGCGGCGACCGCGGCGGTTACCGCGACAACCGCTTCGAGAGCGCGGGGCGCGGGCACCAGCAGCAGGGCGGGCGCCGTGCGCCCGAGCCGGCGCAGCAGTCGGCCATGGCCTCGGCCTTCGCCAAGCTGCAACAGCCCAAGGGCCGCTGACGCCACACGGCGGCCGACCGTTGGTACGGCCACAGGAACCGCCCGTGCAGGTAAGACTGCATGGCAAGAATGGGTGATGGGCGAGGGCTGCGGGCAGCGCCATAATCGGCGCTTGTCCCACCAGACGCCCGATCACCCATGGAGTTGAATGCACTGCTGGCACAGCCGGCAGCCCTGCCCAGCCTGCCGCGCACGGTGGCCCTGCTCATGAGCGAGCTGGCCCAGCCCGAGCCCAGCCTGCGGCGCATGAACCAGCTCTTCGGCACCGATCCGGCCCTGGCAGCGCGCCTGCTGGAGCTGGCCAACTCCCCCGCCTTCCAGATGCCGCGCCAGATCGCCGGCATTCCCCAGGCCCTGGCCCTGCTGGGCACGGCGCAGTTGCGTGGTCTGGTCACCTCGGCGCCGCTGGGCACCACCTCGCGCTCCGTGCCCGGGGTCAACATGCAGCAGTTCTGGCGCTACAGCCTCAATACCGCCAAGCTCTCGCGCTCGCTCGCGGGTCTGGTGCACCATGACCAGATCGCAGCCTACACCGCCGGCCTGCTGCACGGCCTGGGCGAGCTCGTGATCCACCTGGCCGATCCCGAGAAGGCCCATTCGGTCAACGGCCTGGTGCCGCCCTTGGACATGCGCCGTGCCAAGGTGGAGCAGCGCATCTTCGGCTACTGCTATGGCAAGGTGTCGGCCGGCCTTGCGCGGCGCTGGCAACTGCCCGAGGTGGTGGTCGACGCCCTGCAGTACCAGGATGCGCCGTTCGAGAACAAGGCCTATGAGCCGCTGGCCGGTGTGATCCACCTGGCCTCGTGGCGCGCCCGGGCGCGCGAGGCCGGGCTCAACGAGAACGAGTTGGCCGTCTCCTTCCCGGGCGAGGTGGGGCTGGTGCTGGGCCTGGACATCGACATGGTGCTGCAGCAGGATCCCATCGACTGGAACGTGCGCCCCGAGACTGCCGCCGATTACGTGGTCTGAGCCCGGGTTCTGGCTCTGGGACAATGCAGGGCATGAAAGCACTGCGCATCCATGCGGGCCCGCGCGCCCGCCAGCACCTTGAACAGCACGGCCTGCAAGCGGGCGATGTGCGCGTGATCCCTGCGGCGGCCGGCGGCCCCAAGGGCCTGATCCTCGGCCCGCTGGACCGGTTTGTCTTTGGCGAATGGCTTCCCCGTTCCAGCCAGCCGGTGCACCTGGTGGGCGCCTCCATTGGTGCCTGGCGCATGGCGACGGCCTGCCTGCAGTCGTCGGTGGCCGCCTTCGAGCGGCTGGAGCACGACTACATCCACCAGAGCTATGAAGTGCCCCCGGGCAAGAAGCGCCCTGCGGCCTCGCACGTGAGCGAGCGCTTCGGCCAGAACCTGCAGGCCTTCTATGGGGGGCGGGTGGAGGAAGTGCTGAGCCACCCGCGCTTTCACCTGCACATCGTCACCTCGCGCGGGCGGCATGTGCTGGCGCGCGAACACCGGGTGGGCACGCCGCTCGGCTACCTGGGGGCCTTCGTGAGCAACACGCTGCACCGCAAGGCGCTGGGTGCCTGGCTGGAGCGGGTGGTGTTCTCCTCGCCCGAGGACGGCGCCGCCACCGGGGCGGCCTTGCCCTTCAGCACGGCAGACTTCCGCACGCGCCAGGTGGGGCTCACCCCGCACAATTTCATGCCAGCACTGCAGGCCAGCTGTTCCATCCCCTTCGTGCTGCAGGCCGTGCACGACATTCCGGGCGCGCCGCGCGGTGCCTACTGGGATGGCGGCATCACCGACTACCACCTGCACCTGGGCTACCACCAGACGCCCGTGGCGCAGGTGGTGGAGGGCGCGGCCCGGGCCAGCGGCGGCCTGGTGCTGTACCCGCATTTCCAGCAGCAGGTGGTGCCTGGCTGGCTGGACAAGGGGCTCAAGTGGCGCCACCATTCCACGGGTGCGCTCGACTCCATGGTGGTGCTCTCGCCCAACCCCGACTGGGTGCGTGCGCTGCCCAACAGCAAGCTGCCCGACCGCAACGACTTCACGCACTACGGCACTGACAGTGCCGCCCGGGCCAAGGCCTGGCTGGCGGCCACGGCCGCCAGCCGCCAACTGGCCGATGAGTTCGCCGAATGGCTGCACCGGCCCGACATGGCCGTATTGCGCCCCCTCTGAAGACTTTTCAGCGCGTGGGCGCTGGCGCCGCGGTCCGCTGCAGGCCTGCAGCCTGCTCGTAGGCCCGGGTCCAAGCCGGCACTTCGTGTGCAGGCATGGGGGGCGCGATGCCGAAGCCCTGGGCGCGTTCGCAGCCCAGCGCGAGCAGCTTCGCGCCATGGGCCGGGGTTTCCACGCCCTCGGCAATCACATGGCGCTTGAAGGCCCGGGCCAGCGTGACGATGGCGTTGACCAGGGTCAGG
This sequence comes from Acidovorax sp. FW305-C-20-28, assembly GCF_058783375.1. Taxonomy (NCBI): domain Bacteria; kingdom Pseudomonadati; phylum Pseudomonadota; class Betaproteobacteria; order Burkholderiales; family Comamonadaceae; genus Acidovorax; species Acidovorax sp. FW305-C-20-28. Next base: position 185,199 of record NZ_JBYSYM010000012.1, read on the forward strand.
TCGTCCTCGTCGTGCAGGATGCCATGCACGAAGGACTGGTCGATCTTGATGGTTTCGGCCGGCAGGCGCTTGAGGTAGGACAGCGATGAGAAGCCGGTACCGAAGTCGTCGAGCGCGAAGCGCACGCCGAGCGCCTGGCAGCTGTGCATCATGCTGCGCATGTACTGCATGTCCTGCAGCGCGGCGGACTCCAGGATCTCCAGCTCCAGCCGGGCGGGCGGTACCTCGGGGCAGGTCAGCAGCAGCTCCTTGAGCCGGTCCACGAAACCTGCGCGCTGGAAATGCTGGGCTGCGATGTTCACGCTGACCTCCCACTGCAGGCCGGCCAGGCTCCATTGCCGCATCTGGGACAGGGCCTCGCGCAGCACCCACTCGCCCAGTTCGGCCACGACCTCGGGGTCCTCCAGCAGAGGCAGCACATGCTGGGGGCCCAGCAGCCCCTGCTCGGGGTGCTGCCAGCGCAGCAGGGCCTCCATGCCGAACACCTCGCCGGTGCGCAGGTTGACCTTGGGCTGGTAGTACAGGCGCATCTCGCCGGCCTGCAAGCCCTGGGCCAGGCGGGTCTGGCGCGAGTGCTGGGTCTGTACCGCATGGTCGAGCTGCACGTCGAACAGGTGCATGCGGTTGCGGCCCGAGCGCTTGGCCTGGCACATGGCCTGGTCGGCCTGGCGCAGCAAGGTGTCGGGGTTCACGTCGTCCTGCGGGAACACGGCCACGCCCACGCTGGCCGTGGTGTGCAGCACGCGGTCGTCGATGGCATAGGGTGCGGCCAGCTGCTGCATGAGCTGGCGCACCTGCTCTTCGATCGCGGGCACGTCGGTCTGGTGGTTGAGCAGCAGAACGAACTCGTCGCCACCCAGGCGCGCTGCAGCGCTGCTGCCGGTGGCAAAGCTGTTCAGGCGCTGGGCCACCTCTTTGAGCAGGCGGTCGCCCATGCGGTGGCCGTGGGTGTCGTTGATGGCCTGGAAATGGTCCAGATCGAGCATGCACACGGCCAGCAGCGTGGGGCTGCGGCCCGTCACGAACAGGGCATGCGTGAGCCGCTCGGCCAGCGAGGTGCGGTTGAGCAGGCCCGTCAGGCCGTCGTGCCGCGCATGCCAGGAGATCTGGTGGCGCAGGTGGCTGGCTTCGGTCACGTCGCGGAACACCAGCACGCAGCCCGAGGCACGCCCGCTGCCCTGGCGAATGGCCGAGGCCGTGTACTCGATGGCATAGCGCTCGCCCGAGCGGTGCAGCAGCACTTCCTGCATGGCCGGGCGGGTGGATGCCGCCATGGAGGCATCGCCGGTGGCCCGGGTGGCCGCCTGGCTCGCCGGCTCCTCGTACAGCCGAAAGACGTCGTCGAGCAGGGCCCCGATGGCCTGCTCGGCGCTATAGCCGGTCATGAGCTGGGCGGCTTCGTTGATGGTCTCGATGCAGCCGGCCAGGTCGGTGGTGATGACGCCATCGCCAATGGAGGCGAGGGTGACCTGGGCGCGGTCCTTCTCGTTGCGCAGCGCCTGCTCGGCGCGCTTGCGCTCGGTGATGTCGACCAGCGTGCCCACGGTACCGGCCACGGTGCCGTTCGTGCTGGTGAAGGGCGCTTCATAGTAGGCCATGGTGCGTGCCATGTGTCCCGGGGGCTGCACCAGGACCTCGTTGTCCTGCGACATGGCCAGCTGGCGCGACTGGGCGGGCGAGAGCAGGTGCGGCGCCGTGAGGCCGGGGAACAGGCCCTGGCCCGGCAGGCCGGGGTCGCCGGTCTGGAACAGGCGCTGCCAGGCGCGGTTGGCGTCGACGAAGGTGCCGTCCGCCTCGCGCACGAACACCGGCAGGGGCAGGGCGTCGATGAGCTGGCGCGTGAAGTGCAGCTGCTCGCTTTGCAATTGCTGTGTCTCGCGCAGCGAGTGCACCAGCGACTGCACCTTGCCCGCCATGTCGTTGAAGGTGCCCGCCACGGCGCGCGATTCCAGGGTGCCCTTGGCCTCCATGCGCGTGTCCAGGTGGCCCTGGCGGAAGCGGTCCGTGGCCTCGGTCAGGCGGCGCAGCATGCGGGCATTGGCGCGCAGGATCAGGGTCAGCAGGAACAGGATGGTGAAGATGTTCAGCGCCGAGATGCGCGCCTGCACCACCACGGTCTTCCACACCCGGTCCACCAGGACGCCCGGGTCGGCGGTGACGGTGAGCACGCCGGTGCGCCCGTCGGTGAACACTTGGCCGAAGCGTTGTTCGGGGGGCGCGATGTCCAGCAGGCGGGCGAACCAGGCGGGGGCCTCCATGGCCATCGCAGGCGCGGTCCACTGGATGGGGGGCTGGCCCGGCACCTGCCATTGCAGGGACCGAAGGGTGGTGCGGCCGAAGCGCTCGGGCGCGCTGCGCAGCACGCGGGCGGCGGCCTCCGCATGGATGGAGTCCAGCGCCACCAGTGCGGGTAGCAGGGCGTCGCCCACGCGCGCAAGCTCTGCAGCGGCACGGTCGTGGGCTTCCTGTTCTTCGAGGGACACCAGCTGCTGGTAGCGCACGGCCACGACGACCACGATGATCGCCAGGATCGCGAGGTACAGCCGGGGGGTGCTTCCCTGCGTCAGCCAGGCCCTGAATTTTTCTGCGCGCATGGATGGATCAGCCCGTCATTTCATGGAATGGATGAAGGAAAGAGCGCGCGCAGCATCGCCATCGGCCGGCGCCAGCCCGTTTCGGGTGGCGCGCCAAAGGCCCGGCCTGCGCGCCAGCCATGCACTCCCACCATGCATGCCGCCTCGCTCAGCAGTGGCAACGGAGCCTGGCGCCTTGCCGCGCCGGCTCGTTAATTACTTTGTTAATTATTGTTTGACAGTGCAGCAGTTTAGCCGCACGGGCGCAGCCCGCACCCCGCCCGGATGGGGGAGGGCGCGAGAGGCGCGTTTGCGCAGGGCGCAGCGGCCCGTGCCGGGCCGCCCGGCACTACAGCGATTGTGCGAGCATGTCCCGGTATTCCTCGGGCGTGGCGATGCGTGGGTTGGTCTTGTGGCAGTGGTCGGCCATGGCGCCCTTGATGATGTCGTCGAACATGCCTTCGTTCACACCCATGGCCGCCAGGCCCGTGGGCAGGCCCAGGCGGGCGTTCATGTCGCGGATGGCCTCGGGGATGTCGTCCGCGCCGGCCAGGCCCATCGCATGGGCTATGCGCTCCAGGCGCCGGTCCTTCTGCACCGATTCGGCCTGGGCGTTGAAACGCACCACGGCGGGCAGGAACATGGCGTTGAGCGTGCCGTGGTGCAGGCGCGGGTTCACGCCGCCCAGGCTGTGGCTGAGCGAGTGCACGGCGCCCAGGCCCTTCTGGAAGGCCATGGCGCCCTGCATGCTGGCACTCATCATCTGCAGGCGCGCATCGCGGTCGCCGCCGTTGCGCGTGGCGGGCTCGATGTGGGCCCAGCCGCGCGTGAGGCCGTCCAGTGCAATGCCGTCGGCCGGCGGGTTGAAGGCGGCCGACATGAAGGTCTCCATGCAGTGCGCGATGGCGTCCATGCCTGTGGCGGCCGTGAGGGATGGCGGCAGGCCCAGCGTGAGTTCGGGGTCACAGATGGCCGTCTTGGGCACCAGGTTCCAGGAGTGAAAGCCCAGCTTGCGGTGGTCGTCCACGATGATGATGGCGCCGCGCGCCACCTCGCTGCCGGTGCCGCTGGTGGTGGGCACGGCGATCAGCGGCGCGGCGCGCTCGGTGATGCGCGGCGAGCCGCCTTCGATGGTGGCGTAGTGCGTGAGCGGGCCCTCGTGCGTGGCCGCAATCGCAATGCCCTTGGCGCAGTCGATGGCCGAGCCGCCGCCCACGGCGATCAGGCCGTCGCAGCCCTCGCGCTGGTACACCTCGACGGCGGCGCGCACGGCCGCCTCGGTCGGGTTGGCCGGGGTCTGGTCGAACACCGCCACGGGCAGGCCCGTGAGCGCATCGAGTGCCTTCTGCAGCACGCCCGCGGCCTTGACCCCGGGGTCCGTCACCACCAGCGGGCGGGTGATGCCCACGCGCGCGCATTCCTGCTGCAGCAGCTTCACGGCGCCGAACTCGAACTGGATCTGGGTGACGTAGTAGATGAAGGCCATGGCTTTGTAAGGATGCGTTTACGATATCTGGCAGGTTCTGAACAATGTACAACTGGGAGACACCGATGACCCTGAAGCAAACCCTCATGGCCGCCACTTTGTTCGTCACGTGCGTGACAGCGGTGCAGGCCGATTGCCTGACCGACGCGCAGGCCGCCGAGCTGCTTGCGCACTACGTGGCGCGCACGCCGGCGCCCAACCCGGTGAACCTCTCGGACGCCGATGGCGCTTGCACACGCGGCAAGTTCAACCAGTTGCTGGCGCAGCGCATGGGCAAGGTCGTGGGCTACAAGGCAGGGCTCACCAACCCGGCGGTGCAAAAGCGCTTCAACACCGACAAGCCCGTGTGGGGCAAGCTCTACGAGGGCATGGTGCTGCCAAGCGGTGCCAGCGTGGAAGCGGCGTTTGGCGCCCGCGCGCTGTACGAGGCCGACATGCTGGTGCGCGTGAAAAGCGCCGCCATCAACCATGCCAAGACGCCCGAGGACGTGCTCGATGCGATCGACCAGGTCATTCCCTTCATCGAGCTGCCCGACCTGATGGTGCAGGCGCCGCCCCAGCTCAATGGCGCGGGTGTCACGGCCATCAACGTGGGTGCACGCCTGGGTGTTGCGGGCACGCCGCTGCCGGTGCCGCCCTACCGGGCCGAACGCCATGCCCTGTTCAAGGCACTGGCCGACATGAATGTATCGCTCACGGATGGCAGCGGGGCCCGCCTGGGTGGTGGCAAGGGCAGCGATATCCTGGAGCACCCGCTCAACGCCGTCACCTGGCTGACCGCCGCCCTGCAGAAAGAGGGCATCAGCCTGCAGCCAGGCGACCTGGTGAGCCTGGGCTCGTTCTCGCCGCTGCTGCCGCCCAAGGCCGGCCTGGAGGTCACGGCCACCTACGACGGCCTGCCGGGTGCCGCGCCGGTGCGCGTGACCTTCAAGTAGGCCCTTCCTTTTTGTCCTTGAGAAAGTTCTCGCGTTGACCGATCTGCATATCCACGCCAACCGCCTGACCCCCCAGATGCGCAGCGTGCTCGAGCGCATGGCGTGCGCGGGCCACCCGCCGCTGTACACCCGCACCCCTCAGGATGCGCGCAAGGCCTATGCGGCCGGTGCCGACGTGCTCGAGATTCCTAAAGCCGTGCTGCCTCGGGTGGAAGACTTCACTATCCCCGCGCGCGATGGCCATGCACTGCCCGTGCGCCTGTACGCGCCCTCGGTCGGCACACCCTTGCCCGTGCTGCTGTACACGCATGGAGGCGGCTTCACCATCGGCAGCATCGCCACGCACGACATCCTGTGTCGCGAGCTCGCGCGGCTGGCGGGCTGCATGGTGGTCTCGCTCGACTACCGGCTGGCGCCCGAGCACCGCTTTCCCACGGCCAGCAACGACGCCTGGGATGCGCTGGCCTGGCTGCACGCCAATGCCGCCCGCCTGGGCGCTGACCCTGCGCGCATGGCGGTGGGCGGCGACAGCGCAGGCGGCACGCTGGCCACGGTGAGCGCCATCCTGGCGCGCGATGCGGGCCTGGCGCTGGCGCTGCAGCTGCTCATCTACCCGGGCTGCGCGGCGCACCAGGACACGCCTTCGCACAGCCGGTTTGCCAGCGGCCTGGTGCTCGATGAGCCGGCCATCACCTGGTTCTTCGGCCAGTATGTGACCACCCGCGAAGAACGCAACGACTGGCGCTTTGCGCCCTTGCATGCCGACGATGTGGAGGGCATCGCGCCCGCCTGGATCGGCCTGGCCGAGTGCGATCCGCTGGTGGACGAGGGGGTCGACTATGCCGACAAGCTGCGTGCGGCGGGCGTGGCGGTGGACCTGGAGATCTACCGTGGCGTGACGCACGAATTCATCAAGATGGGCCGCGCGATCCCCGAGGCGCGCCAGGCCCACGCCGACGCGGCGCGCGCGCTGCGTACCGCTTTCCACATGGAGTGAGACGTTTTTTACTTATGGCCCAACAACCCAAACGCCGTGATTTCCGCTGCTTCCACCGCCTGCGCGTGCGTTGGGCCGAGGTGGACATGCAGAAGATCGTTTTCAACGGCCATTACCTGATGTACATCGACAACGCCATGTCGGAGTACTGGCGCGCCCTGGGCCTGCCCTACGACGCCAGCATGCATGCGCTGCAGGGCGAGATGTTTGTGAAGAAGGCGGGCCTCGAATACCACGCCTCGGCGCGCATGGACGACACGCTGGATGTGGGCATGCGCTGCGCGCGCGTGGGCAACTCCTCGTGCCTGTTCGAAGCTGGCATCTTCAGCGGCGAGCGCCTCCTGGTCTCGGGCGAGCTGGTCTACGTGTTCGCCGACCCGGTGGCGCAGAAATCGCGCCCCGTGCCCGAGGTGCTGCGCCAGATCATCACGGGCTTCGAGGCCGGCGAGGACTTGGTCGAGGTCAAGACCGGCGATTGGAACGCGCTGGGCCGCGACGCGGGCCGCTTGCGCACGGCGGTGTTTGTGACCGAGCAGGGCATCCCGGCCGAGATCGAGGCCGATGCGCTTGATGCCACGGCACGCCACGCGGTGGTCTACAACCGCCTGGGCCAGGCGATTGCCACGGGCCGGTTGCTGCAGGAGGCACCGGGTGTGGGGCGCATTGGGCGGCTGGCGGTGGACCGGTCGGTGCGGGGCACGCGTTGGGGGCGCATGGTGCTCGATGCGCTGGTCGAGGCCGCACGGGTGCGGGGGGATCGGGAGGTGCAGTTGCATGCGCAGAGCAGCGCGGAGGGGTTTTATCGGCGGGCTGGGTTTGCTGTGGTCGGGGAGCCTTATGAGGAGGCGGGGATTGCGCATATCGTTATGACGCGTCGGTTTTGACTTTTTTGAGTTGCCGCTTCGCTCTGATGGGGTGTGCTTGTTTTCAGGGCGGAGGCCGGGATGTGCGCCCGGCGGCACACCTACTTTCTTTTTGCGCAAAAAGAAAGTAGGCAAAGAAACAGCGCCCCGCTGTCTGCGACCCTTCGCTTCGCTG
>NZ_JBYSYM010000013.1:0-155331 GCF_058783375.1 Acidovorax sp. FW305-C-20-28
GTGCGGGCACTCAGGTCGTTGTTGCCCGAGGCAATCTGCGCGCTGGCCGAGGCCACGCTTTCGGCGTTGCCGCGCACGCCGGTGACCACGCGGGCCAGGTTCTGGCGCATGTCCTCCAGCGCCGAGAGCAACTGGCCCATTTCATCCTTGCCGTGGGCCGGCATGGCCGCCGTGAGGTCGCCCTCGGCAATGGCGCGCGCGGCATCCACGGCCTGGCCCGCGGGGCGTGTGACCGAGCGTGTGATCGACACGCCCAGCACCAAGGCCAGTGCCACGCAGGCTGCCAGCGTGCCCAGCACCCAGAAACGGGCTGCCTGGAAGACCGACGACACTTCGGCCTGCTCCTTGTCGGCCTGCGCCGAGTTGATCTTCTGCAACTGGCCCAGGGTTTCGGCGGCGGCCACGAAGGCGGTCTCGGATTCACCGGCAAACAGCCCGGACAGGGCATCGGCGCTCAGCGCCAGGGTGTCGTTGGTGCTGAAGTCCACCGCCTTGGCGACCTCGATCAGGTTGGCCTGCAGCTTGTAGTAGGCGGCCTTGCGCGTGCGAAAGGACTGGAAGGCATCGCGCTCCTCGCCCGGGCTGACCAGCGGTTCGTACTGCGCCTCCACGCGCTCGAGGTCTTTGGCACGCGCGGCCATCTGTTCGGCGAAGGCCTGGACCTCGGCCGTGCTGCGTGCGGTGATCATGCCGGCTTCGGAGCGCCGCATGCGGTTCATCAGCACCCGCAGCTCGCCCGTGTAGCCCACGCTGGGCAGCAGGTTGCTCGCGATCTCCTGCGCGTTGTGGTGGATGCGGGACAGCTGGAACAGCGAGACCGCCCCCAGCAGGGCCGTGAGCAGCACCAGGGCGCAAAACCCCACCCCCAACTTGAGCCCGATGCGCACGTCGGAAATCTTCATAACACCCCTTGGCCATGGCCATTGCTGCCGGGGCGGGCGCAGGATTCCGCGCCGACACCCTGGCTTTGCCCAGTCTAGCAACGGCGGGGGCACTGCACAGTGCGGGGTTTCCATGAAAAAAGCATGCAGCCCGCCAAGGCATGCATGCTTTTCTTTCAGCGGGCGGTCAGCGAGGCTGCCCGTCCGGGCGCTCAGGCCGCGTTGTTCTTGGCCTTGAAGTTGGCGATGCCGTCCATGATTTCCTTCTTGGCGGCGTCCAGGCCTTCCCAGCCCAGCACCTTGACCCACTTGCCGGCTTCCAGGTCCTTGTAGTGCTCGAAGAAGTGGCTGATGGCCTTCAGGCGCATCGGGTTCACGTCTTCGACCTTCTGCCAGTGGGTGTAGATGGGCAGCACCTTGTCGGTGGGCACGGCCAGCACCTTGCCGTCCACACCGGCTTCGTCTTCCATCATCAGGATGCCGATGGGGCGGCAGGGCACGACCACGCCGGGGAACAGCGGGTAGGGGGTGATGACCAGCACGTCCACCGGGTCGCCGTCGCCCGACAGGGTCTGCGGCACATAGCCGTAGTTGGTGGGGTAGTGCATGGCGGTGGTCATGAAGCGGTCCACGAAGATCGCGCCCGATTCCTTGTCCACCTCGTACTTGATCGGGTCGGCGTTCATCGGGATCTCGATGACGACGTTGAAGGCGTCTGGGGCGTTCTTGCCTGGGGGTACGTGGTTCAGGGACATGTCTTTGGAGAGTGGTTTGGAACGATAACCCGCGAGCCCGGTTCAAGGCCCAGAGCGTCGGGATTAACCCTGATTTTAGGCGCATGCCCCTTTCTGCCCGCTTGCAAACCCCTGTTTGCCTGTAAATTGGGTCTGTTGGCCAATCGACTCCGGCAGGAGCACGAGGAAGCAACGCAGCGGAAGCACTACCGGCCTGCGTTGTGTTTCCTTTCCGTGCAACTGAAAAACCAAGGAGAAATGAATGGCTGACAACTCAGCGCTGACGTCCCCTCTGATACTGGCAGTGGTTTGCGGATTGATTGCGGTGGCCTACGGCATCTGGGCCCGCGGCTGGATTCTGGCCAAGGATGCAGGCAACGCGCGCATGCAGGAAATTGCCGCCGCCATCCAGGCTGGCGCAGCGGCCTACCTGGCCCGGCAGTACAAGACCATTGCCATCGTCGGCGTGGTGCTGGCCATCCTCATCGGCGCCTTTCTGGACCTGACCTCCGCGCTCGGCTTCGTGCTGGGCGCCTTTCTCTCGGGCGCCTGCGGCTTCATCGGCATGAATGTCTCGGTGCGCGCCAACGTGCGCACGGCGCAGGCCGCCACGCAGGGCATCGGCCCCGCGCTCGATGTGGCGTTTCGCGGCGGCGCCATCACCGGCATGCTGGTGGTGGGCTTGGGCCTGCTGGGTGTCACGGGCTTCTACTGGGTGCTGTCGCGGGGCATCACCTCGGGGCCCATGCTGGCCGAGGCGCTCAACCCGCTGATCGGCTTTGCCTTCGGCTCCTCGCTGATCTCCATCTTCGCGCGCCTGGGTGGCGGCATCTTCACCAAGGGCGCCGACGTGGGGGCCGACCTGGTGGGCAAGGTGGAGGCCGGCATCCCCGAGGACGATCCGCGCAACCCCGCCGTGATCGCCGACAACGTGGGCGACAACGTGGGCGACTGCGCCGGCATGGCGGCCGACCTGTTCGAGACCTATGCGGTGACGCTGATCGCAACCATGGTGCTGGGCGCGCTGATGGTGGCCAAGGCCCCCGGCCACGCCGTGGTCTACCCGCTGGCGCTGGGCGCCGTGTCCATCGTGGCCTCCATCATCGGCTGCTTCTTCGTGAAGGCCTCGCCGGGCATGAAGAACGTGATGCCGGCCCTGTACAAGGGCCTGGCGATCGCGGGCGTGCTCTCGCTGATCGCGTTCTACTTCGTCACGATGTGGATCATGCCGGACAACGCCATCATGGCCAGCGGCAGCCAGATGCGCCTGTTCGGCGCCTGCGCCACGGGGCTGGTGCTCACGGCCGCGCTGGTCTGGATCACCGAGTTCTACACCGGCACCCAGTACTCGCCCGTGCAGCACATCGCGCAGGCCTCCACCACGGGCCACGGCACCAACATCATCGCCGGGCTGGGCGTGTCCATGCGCTCCACGGCCTGGCCCGTGGTCTTTGTCTGCCTGGCCATCCTGGCGGCCTACCAGCTCGCGGGCCTGTATGGCATCGCCGTGGCGGCCATGTCCATGCTGAGCATGGCGGGCATCGTGGTGGCGCTCGATGCCTACGGCCCCATCACCGACAACGCCGGCGGCATTGCCGAGATGGCCGAACTGCCCAGCAGCGTGCGAGACATCACCGATCCGCTGGACGCCGTGGGCAACACCACCAAGGCCGTGACCAAGGGCTATGCCATCGGCTCGGCCGGCCTGGCCGCGCTGGTGCTGTTCGCCGACTACACGCACAAGCTGGAGACCTATGGCAAGGCCATCTCGTTCGACCTGTCGGACCCACTGGTCATCGTGGGCCTGTTCATCGGCGGGCTGATCCCCTACCTGTTCGGTGCCATGGCCATGGAGGCCGTGGGCCGCGCGGCCGGTGCCGTGGTGGTGGAAGTGCGCCGCCAGTTCAGCACCATCAAGGGCATCATGGACGGCACGGGCAAGCCCGAGTACGGCAAGGCCGTGGACATGCTGACCAGCGCCGCCATCAAGGAGATGGTGGTCCCCAGCCTGCTGCCCGTGGTCGTGCCCATCGTGGTGGGCCTGGCCCTGGGGCCCAAGGCCCTGGGCGGCCTGCTCATGGGCACCATCGTCACCGGCCTGTTCGTCGCCATTTCCATGTGCACGGGCGGCGGCGCTTGGGACAACGCCAAGAAGTACATCGAGGACGGCCACCACGGCGGCAAGGGCAGCGAGGCGCACAAGGCCGCCGTGACCGGCGACACCGTGGGCGACCCTTACAAGGACACGGCCGGCCCGGCCATCAACCCGCTGATCAAGATCATCAACATCGTGGCGCTGCTCATCGTGCCGCTGGTGGTGAGCTTCCACAAGGGCTGATACCCTGCAGCCATTGCCCATGCAGCCACGGCCCGCTTCGGCGGGCCTTTTTATTTGCCGCAACGCCCCCTACGCCACCATGCCCCTCACCGTGCAATCGCTGGACCATGTGGTCCTGACCGTCGCCAGCATTCCGGCCACCATCGCCTTCTACGAGCGCGTGCTCGGCATGCAGGCGCGCGAGTTCAAGCCGGGGCGCCACGCCCTGCACTTCGGCACGCAGAAGATCAACCTGCACGAGGTGGGCACGGTGGTGGACCCGAACGTGCGCCACGCCACGGCGGGCTCGGGCGACCTGTGCTTGCTCACGCGCACGCCACTGGACGAGGTGCTCGCGCACCTGGCCGCCGAAGGCGTGGCCGTGGTGCAGGGGCCCGTGGGCGCCACGGGCGCGCAGCACCGCCTGCGCTCGGTCTATATCTACGACCCTGACGAGAACCTGATCGAGATCGCCAACGAGGTTGAGGACCCGCTCACACACCAGCCCATCGCATGAGGTACTGCGCAGCCACTTGAGCGGCATCGGAGCGGCGCGTGCTGCTGCACAGCATGCCGATGGCGTCGAGCGCATCGGGCAGTTGCAGCGGCAGCCTCTTGAGCTGCCCCGCCTCCACAAACGGCTTCATGTGGCTGTCCGGCCCCACGTACAGCAGCTTCAGGCGGAGCACCGCAGCCACACTCAGCGCAATGGTGCGGGTTCCGATGCGGGCCAGCGGCGGGCGCATGCCCCACTGCTCGCACAGGTGCTGAAACGCATGGAACGGCGGTGACCCCTCGGGAGGCAGCAGCCAAGTCTCTCTCGCACAGTGTCGCAGGCTGAGGGTCCGGCGCCTGGCCAACGCATGGTCGCTGGCACTGTAGATGCCCAGCCGGTCCTGCTGCAGCGGGGTGAATGCGTAACCTGGCGGCACGTCGACGGACGCACGGCACAGAATGATGTCGGCGCCTTCTTCCTGGCACAGAGCGGCGATGGCCGCCGCATCGGTCTCGCGGTAGTCGATCCAGAGATCAGGATGGGCCGCACACAGAGCAGGAATCGCCTGGGCTGCGACGGCCGCAGTCGCGGCGGTGATTCCAGCAATCCTCACCAGTCCATTGGAGCCGTGCTGTACGTTCGCGGCGTCATGGCCCAGCGCCTCCATCGCAGCAAGCGCCCGCCTGAGGCCAGGCATCAGAAGAGCGCCCTCCCGGGTGAGGCGCACGCCTCGCGCATGCCGGTCGAAAAGCACGACCCCCAGCAGTTCCTCGACACGGTTGAGAGCCTGGGTGGCGGAGGGCTGGCTCATGCCCAGGGCGGTTGCAGCCTTCTGGATGGCACCCAGTTCGGCAATGCGGACAACCAGATTCAACTGGCGCGGATGCGCGTAGTGCACCAGGCGGCGGGCCAGGGAAGCACGGGAGTCTGCGAATGAGGAAGCCATGTAGGTACACGGGAAGACAGATATAAATTTTACCTATAGCTCATGGCAATCCGTGCATTGCTGCCTTGATGTCGAATGCGAAGAATCCACCATCCATCCAACAAGCAAGGAGACCGCGTGCGCCACCCCGATTCACCCTCCGTTCACGACCGATCCACCCGCCGCAGGCTTGTGCAGGTGGCTGCATTGGCTTTGAGCCTGGGAATGTGCGCTGGCATGGCCATGGCACAGGCCTACCCCTCGAAGCCCGTGAACCTGGTGGTGCCCTTCCCGCCAGGGGGCGCCACCGATGCCGCAGCACGGCTGGTCGCCACGCACCTGGGGCAGCTTCTGGGCCAGACCGTGGTCGTGGACAACGTGGCCGGCGCCTCGGGGGCCATCGCGGCACAGAAGGTCGTCCGCTCGGCCCCCGATGGCTATACCCTGCTGGCCGGCACCATCAACGAGGTAGTGCTGGCCCCGATCACCAACCCGGGCACGGCCTACAAGCACCAGGACCTGGCACCGATCGGCGAGATCGGCGTGACGCCCTTCGTGCTCGTGGCCAACCCCAAGGTGCCCGCCACGCAGGTCGATGAGCTGCTCGCCCACCTGCGCAAGAACCCCGGGTCGGTGAACGTCGGCATCCCGGGCGTGGGAACCCTGCAGCACATTGCCGTCGCCATGCTGGCCAGCCAGGCGAAGATCGACTGGGTGACGGTGCCCTACAAAGGCGCAGCCCCGCTCAATGCGGACCTGCTGGGCGGGCAGATCGATCTGGCCGTGGTGACCCTGCCGTCCGCGGTCGGGTATATCCAGGAGGGCAAGCTCAAATCCCTGGGGCTGATGAGCCTGAAGCGCGACGAGCGCCTCAAGGACCTGCCCACCATCAACGAGGGGCGCGAGGTCAAGGGCTTCACCACCGATGCGTGGCTGGGCCTGCTGGCGCCCGCCAAGGTGCCAGCCCCCGTCGTTGCCAGGATCCATGCAGCGCTGAGTGAGACCCTCCAGAAGCCCGAGGTGCGCGAGGGCCTGGGCAAGCTGGGGTTCCGCGTCGGGGGTGGCACGCCGGCCCAGTTCGCCCAGTTGCTGGAGCGCGAGGACGCGCGCTACCGCAAGGTCGCTGCAACCGTCAGGCTCGAACGCTGAGCCAAGGCGCCCGCGAATGATCTGTCTTTCCGACGAGGTGGCGGCCACACGGCCAGGCCAGGCGCAGCTGGCGGTGTTCTCGGCGCGATCCAGCATTGCGCACATCCTGGCCTTCGAGGCGGCCCTGGCGCGGGTCCAGGCACGGCGCGGCCTGATTCCCCAGGAGGCTGCCGACGATATCTCCCGCCGCGCCAGTTGGCGCCACTTCCCTCAGGACGAATGGGCGCGCCAGCGCGAACGCCTCGGACATCCGCTGGTGGCCATTCTCGAAGCCTGGGCAACGCGCCTCTTGCCCGAAAGCCGCGAGTGGCTGCACTACGGCGCGACCACGGCAGACCTGTTCAATACCGTGCTGGTGCAGCAGCTGCAGCAGGCCGGTGGCCTGCTGGTGGGCCAGTTGCGCAGTGTGGAGCAACGCCTTGCAGCGCTGGCAACCGAACACCGGGCCACGCCCATGGTGGCGCGTACCCTGGGGCGCCATGCCCTGCCCTTCACCTTCGGCATGAAGGTGGCCACCTGGCTGGCCGAGCATGGCCGCAGCATAGCGCGGCTGCAGGCCTGGCTGGACAGGTACCGGACGGGCATCCTGAGCGGGGCCGTGGGAACCTATGCGGCTTTCGGCGAGCAAGGGCCGCACATCGAACGCGAGGTGATGGCCGAGCTGAGATTGGCCGAGCCCGAGACGGTCGACTGGAAAGGCAGCCGCGACCGGTTTGCGGAGTTCGGCTGCGCGGTGGCGCTGGCCGCCAGGACCTGCGGCCACGTCGCCCACGAGATCTTCCTGCTCAGCGGCGACGACCTGGATGAGCTGCGCGAGGCCAATGGTGCCGTGGGCTCCTCCACCATGCCGCACAAATCCAATCCCTCGCTGTGCATCGAAGTCGTGTCTCGTTCCCGCGAAGTCGGCGCGCGCCTGCAGCCGCTGATGGAATGGATTGGCGTCGACTATGAGCGCGATTCCGCGCAGCACGGCGATGTACTGCGGGACATGTGCGTGGCCATGGCGGAGTTGCTGGCACATCTGGAAAGACTGCTCGACGTGCTGGTGGTGCTGCCGCAGAACATGGCGGCCAACCTGCAGCGCACCCGGGGCATGATCCTGTCGGAAGCCCTGACCTTCGCGCTGGCCGGGCAACTGGGCAAGCACACCGCACATGCCGCCATGAAGCAGGTCATTGACACGGCCCACAGAACCCACAGCCCGCTGCAGGAAGCCTTGCTGGGCCACGAGGTGTTTGGCGCGCTGGTGAAGGACAGGCCACAGCTGCTGGATGCGGCCCACTACGTCGGCCGGGCACCTCAGATCGTGGACGAGGCCGTGAGGTCGATCCACCTCCACCCCAGCGCAGGCGCGGAGGTCAGAACTCCGCAGAGATCGCAGCCCTGAGCAGCATCGCTGCGGGCTCCACCAGCTCCTGCAGGTCGCTGGCGCGGCCCTCCTCGATGGACTGCAGCACCATCTCGTTGATGCCACCCACCACCGCCATGGCCATCTTGGGCTGCAGTGGGGCCTTGCGCAGGCGTTCGCCCGGGCGGTTGTTCACCACGTCGAGCATCAGGTCGGCCAGTTGCTGGTTGGCCCGGCGGCGCGCGGCCAGGCCTGCGGGGCCCAGGCCCAGCATCTCCACGAACAGGGTGCGCAGCAGCACGGGGTTGCGTTCGAGCACGCCGAAGTAGGCCTTGAGGGCCTGCTCCACCTGCGTCTGCCACTCGCTGTGCGGGTCGATGGCGTTGCGCAGCACGGTGATGGCGTTGCCGCTGGCGACCTCGTAGAGCGCGATCAGGCACTCGGCCTTGTCGCCGAAGTTCTCGTAGAAGGTGCGGCGCGAGACGCTGGCCTCGCGCACGATGTCGGCGATGGTGGTGTCGGCATAGCCGCGCGCGGCCACGGCGCGTGCCATGCCTTCCAGCAGGCGGGAGCGGTGCACGGTGGAGGGGCTGGCAACGGTCGGGGCTTCGGTCATGGCTGCGGGAATGGATTCCAGGGAATATCCGAAAAGGTACTTGACAGTACCACATTCCAGTCGCATCATAGGCGCTTGGTACCACAACGTACCAACACCTTTTCATCCTGGGAGCCTGCCATGACCGAACTCGTCGTCCGCCGCCTGCTCATCGACCTCACGGCGCCCTTCGAACGCCACTGGTGCGGTGGCGACGCGTTTCGCACGGCGTTCTTCAATGCGCTGTCGATGAGCTTCCCCGTGGGCGAGCAGTTCTTCATCGACGCCGTGCGCAACGGCCACAAGGCCCTGCCCGCCGAGCGGCAGGCGCAGTACGCCGACGAGGTGCGCGGCTTCATCGGGCAGGAGGCCACGCACCGGCGCATCCATGCACTGTTCAACGGCCACCTCGACATGCAGGGTCTGGTCAACACCTGGGGCCCGCGTGCGGCCGAGCGCATGAAGCTCTTCGACGGCGCCGATGTGCGCCACCCGCTGGCGGTGACCGCCGCCAACGAGCATTTCACCGCCCTGCTGGCCGAGTGGCTGCTGGCCCATCCACAGGTGCTGGAAGGCGCCGAGCCCCGCCTGGCCACCATGTGGCAATGGCACTGCGCCGAAGAGGCAGAGCACAAGAGCACGGCCTTCGAGATCTACCAGGCCCTGGGCGGCGACCATGCCTGGCGCATCACCTGGTTCCGCCGCATCACGCTGGTGTTCCTGGGCGATGTGCTGCGCCAGACCGTGGGCAACCTGCGCCGCGACGGCACCCTGTGGCGCTGGCGCACCTGGACCAGTGCGGCGCGCGTGCTGTTCGGCCGGGGCGGCCTGGTGCGCGAGAGCTGGAGCCCCTGGCGCGCCTACCTGCGGCGCGACTTCCACCCCAGCCAGCATGGCAGCGACCGCTCCGAGCGCTGGCTCGCCGACCACCGCGATGCCTACACCCCGGTGGGCGCACGCTGAGCCCCCGACCACCCAACGACACCATGACCTTGCACACCACGAACCGGCCGCACACGGCGGCCGGCAGGCCCCGCTTTTGCCTTCGCATGCCCACGCTGCACGCCGCAGCCGCGCTGGCCCTGCTCGCCCTGCAAGGGCCTGCACAGGCCCAGCCCATGGCCTTCAACACCGCGCTGGAGCAGCTCACGGCGCGCTCCGACCAGCTCGCCGCATCGCGCAGCGCGGTCGAAAGCGCCCAGTTGCGCCGCCAGGCCCTGGCACGCCTGGGCGGCCCGGTGGTCTCGCTGAGCGGCGCGGCATATGCCTACAACGCCAACCTGGACCTCGACCTGAACCCCGTGAACCAGGCCATGCCGGGCGTGCTGCAGCAGCTGCCGCCGCAGTTGGCCGGCTCGCTGGCCCAGTTGCCCCACCTGCCGGCCAGCTACACCCTGAACCGCCACAAATCGGACACCAGCACCTCGGTCTCGGGCATCTGGCCGATCTACATGGGCGGCGCGGGTGATGCGGCGCGCGGCCTGGTGGAGGCTCAGGCCGCCGAGGTGCAGGCCGACGCCGACAAGACCGGCCACGAGGTCACCACGGTGCTGGTGCAGCGCTACTTCGGCGCCCAATTGGCCGAGCAGGCGGCCCGGCTGCGCGAGTCGGCACTGGCCACCATCGAGCAGCACGACGCGGCCGCGCAGAAGATGCTGGACGCCGGTGTCATCGCCCGCGTGGAGCGCCTGCAGGCGCGCGCTGCGCTGGAGGAGGCGCGCCGCAACGCGCGCAAGGCGCGCGACGATGCCGACCTGGCCGCCACGGCGCTGACGCGCACGGTGAAGGCCAGCGAGCGCGTGACGCCCACGAGCCCGTTGTTCGTGCTGGGCCAGCCGGTGGAGCCCCTGCATTATTTCGTCGATGCCGCCCTGCAGCGCCACCCGGGCCTGGCCAAGGTGGCCGCCAAGAAGGGCCAGGCCGAGCAGTTGCATGCCGCGCAGGAGGCCCTGCGCAAGCCCCAGGTCTTCGCCTTCGGTCAGCGCCAGCTCAAGACCGGCCGGGACGCCGACTGGGTGGCCGGCATCGGTGTGCGCTTCACGCTGTGGGACTCCATCGACCGCGACGCGCTGGCGGCCTCGTCCTCGCGCCAGATCGAGCAGGCCGAGCGCACCGGCGCCCAGGCACAGAACGACATTGCGCTGCTGGTGGAAAAGCGCTGGCAGGCGCTGGAGCAGGCGCGCCGCGCCTACTTCGCGCTGCAGCCCGGGCTGGAGCTGGCCGACGAGGTGCTGCGCCTGCGCAGCTCGGGCCTGCGGGCCGGCACCAGCACCACGCTGGACCTGATCGACGCCCAGGTCAACCAGGCCAAGGCGCAGACCGAGCGGGCCCAGGCCGCCCACGACTACGTGAAGGCCCTGGCCGAGCTGCTCGAAGCCTGCGGCCTCTCCGATGAATTTGGCAAATACATGGCGCGTGCCGATGTGAAGGTGGATTGAACATGAGCGATACCAGCAGCAGCAACAGCAACAAGAACAACGGCCGGGGCAGCAAGCCTGCCATGGCCCTGGGCGCGGTGGCCCTGGTGGCAGCGGCCGGCTTCGTGGGCTATGGCCTGTGGAAAGCCTCCCAGCCGGCACCCGAGGTCTTCCAGGGCCAGATGGAGGCGCGCGAGGCCGATATCGCGCCCAAGGTCACGGCACGCATCGCGCAGATCCTGGTGAAGGAGGGCGACCAGATTGCCGTGGGCGCCCCGCTGATTCGCATGGACAGCCCCGAGGTGCAGGCCAAGCTGGCCCAGGCCACCGCCGCGCAGGAGGCCGCCCAGGCCGTGGCCGACAAGGCCCAGCATGGCGCCCGCCCGCAGGAGGTGGAGATGGCCCGCCTGGCCTGGCAGCGCGCAGTGACGGCGGCCGAGCTGGCCGAGTCGTCCTACCGCCGCGTGGACGGTCTGGCCCGTGAGGGCCTGGTAGCGGCACAGAAGCGCGACGAGGCCGAGGCCAACCACAAGGCCGCGCGCGACCAGGCCCTGGCCGCCAAGGCGCAGTACGAACTGGCCCGCGCCGGCGCCCGGCCCGAGGACCGCAACGCCGCCAGCGCCCAGGCGCGCCAGGTGGCGGGCGTGGTGGCCGAAGTGCAGGCCGCCCAGGCCGAGACCGAACTCAAGAGCCCCGTGGCCGGCGAGGTCGCCAAGGTGCTGGCGCGCAGCGGTGAGCTTTCGCCCCAGGGCGTGGCCGTGGTCACGGTGGTGGACCTGGCCGACCAGTGGGTGGTACTGAACGTGCGCGAGGACCGCCTGCAGCGCTTTGCCATCGGCCAGGAGTTCGAGGCCACGCTGCCCGCTCTGGGCAGCACCGCAAAGCCCGTGCGCTTCAAGGTCTACCACACGGCCGCCCTGCCCGACTTTGCCACCTGGCGCGCCACGCGCGCCGGCCAGGGCTTCGACGTGCGCACCTTCGAAGTGCGCGCCCGCCCGGCCGCCCCCATCGAAGGCGCCCGCCCCGGCATGACGGTGCTGGTGCAATGAGCCAGCGCGCAACGCCCTGCCTCTTGACCACGCCATGAATTCCCTGGTCCACAGCTTTCGCCGCGAAGCGCGTCGCCTGCTCGCCAGCCCCTGGGACCTGGCCATGGTCACCTGGGTGCCGCTGCTCGCGGTGCTGCTCATGGGCTGGATCTTCTCGGCCGGCATTCCGCGCCACCTGCCCGTGGGCGTGCTGGACGACGACCACTCGGCCCTGTCGCGCCAGCTGGTGCGCATGCTCGACGCCACACCCGGCCTGCAGGTGGTGCAGCACTACGCCAACACGACCGAGGCCGAGCGCGCGCTGCGCAGTGTGGAGGTCTATGCCGTCGTCACCATCCCGCGCGACTTGTCGCTCACCGTGAAGCAGGGCCGCACGGCCCAGGTCACGCTGCTGCACAACGCACAGCTGGGCACGCATTCGGGCGTGCTGCAGCGCGACGTGCGCGCCGCTGTGGGCACGCTGTCGGCCGGCATCGAGATGGCGGCGCGCAACAAGCGCGGCGAACCGGCCAAGGCCGTGCGCGTGAGCATTGAGCCCATCCACACCCAGCTGCTGGCGCTGTTCAACGTGTCCACCAACTACGAGCAGTTCCTGGGCGCGGCGCTGATCCCGGCGCTGCTGCACATCCTGGCCATGACGGCCGGCGCCTGGACCGTGGGCCGCGAGCTGCGCGACCGCACGCTGGGCGAATGGCTGGGCGCGAGCGGCAGCCTGCTGCGCACCGGTGGGGCCCTGCTCGGCAAGCTCGCCCTGCCCTGGGCATCGCTCACCCTGGTGGCCCTGCTGGCGCTGGTGTGCATCACCTGGGGCCGGGGCTGGCATCCGCCGGGCAATCTGGCCTGGGTGGCGGCGGGACTGGCGCTGCTGATGGCCGTGTCGGTCGCTGCCGGCGCGGCGCTGGCAGGCCTCACGCGCTCGCTGCGCACCGCCCTGTCGGGCGCAGGCTTCTTCGCGGCGCCGGCGTTCGCGTTCAGCGGCGTGGGCTTTCCGCTGGCGGGCATGCCGGCCAGCGCGCGCGCCTGGGCCGAGGCCATGCCCTACACGCACTACATCCGCCTGCAGATCGAGCAGCTGCAGATGGGCGCGCCGCTGCGCACCAGTGTCCCCACCGTGGTGGCGCTGATGCTGGCCACGGCCCTGCTGCTCATGGCCGGCAGCGCGGCGCTGCACCTGGCGCGCAGCAAGCCGCAGAGCTGGGGAGGACGGTGATGGACGCACGCTACGAACCTTTGGCCGAGCCATCGAACCTCTTTGGTGCCTGGCTGCAGGCGCTGACCGCCATCTGCCGCGACAAGGGCGTGCTGCTGCTGCTCGTGGCCGCGCCGGTGCTGTACGGCTTTTTCTACCCCTGGTTCTACACCGACGAGGTGCTGACACGCGTGCCCGTGGCCGTGGTGGACATGGACGGCAGCAGCCTGTCGCGCCAGATCACGCGCTTTGCCGAGGCCGACCCGCGCATCGAGGTGCGCCTGGTGACCGCCTGCGAGCGCGAGGCGCAGGAGGCGCTGTGGCGCGGCGAAGTGGAGGGCTATGCGCTGCTGCCGCGCGACCTCAAGCGCAGCGTGGTGCGCGGCGAGGAAGCCCTGGTCCGCGTGGAAGGCAATGGCGCCTATGCGCTGCTCAACAAGGCCGTGCAGTACGGCTTTGCCGAGGCCGTGGGCACCGTTTCCGCCGGCATCGAGATCCGCAAGCTGCAGGCTGCAGGCCAGAGCGCGCAGCAGGCCGCCGCAAGCCGCAACCCGGTGCAGCTGCAGATGGTGGCGCTGTTCAACCCGACCGAGGGCTACGGCAGCTTCGTCGTGCCCGCCGTGGCGCTGCTCATCCTGCAGCAGACGCTGCTCATGGGCGCGGCCATGCTCACCGGCACCTGGGTGGAAGCCGGCCGGCACCGGGCCCGGGCCCGCACCTGGATGGGCCGGCTGCTGGCGCTGTGCACGCTGGGCTGGGCGAGCGGCGCCTTTTACTTCGGCTGGATCTTCCTGCTGCACGACTACCCGCGCGGCGGCAACCCGCTGGGCGCCCTGGCGCTGCTGGCCTGCTACGTGCCAGCCATCGCGGCCCTGGGGGCCCTGGTCGGCCTGTGGGTGGGCAACCGCGAGCGTGCGCTGCAGGTGCTGCTGTTCACCACCTTGCCGATCGCCTTCGTGGCCGGTTTCTCGTGGCCCGTGGAAGCCCTGCCCGAGGCACTGCAGTGGCTGCGCTGGCTGCTGCCCAGCACCTCGGGCGTGCAGGCCTCGCTGCGCCTGAACCAGCTGGGTGCGCCCCTCGTGGCCGCCTTGCCGCAGCTGTGTGCGCTGGTGGCGCTGGGCACCGTGTGCACGGTGGCGCTGCTGGCCTGGACAAGACCGGGTTCTGGCCGATCTGCTTGAGAATCTGGAACCTGGGCAGCAAGCCCGCGTAACATCTCGGGCATTCCGGTATTCCCAGAGAAGATGGCCTTGACACACTCCGCACCGACTGCCCCGCGCGACGGCAACGCCCCGCAGTACCAGCGCATCGTCCAAAGCGTGCTGGCCGACTCCAGGCAGCTGATGGAGCGCGTCGCCGAGGCGGCGCGCATGTCCCTGCAACTGCGCCAGGGAGAGGCCCGCACCTCCGGCGAGCACCAGGCCATGCTCGAAGCCCAGCAGCAGCTCATGCGGCTCACCTCCGTGATGGGCGAGCGCTACCCCGGCGCGCTGCTCAAGGCCCTGGAACAGCAGACCGCGGCGCCAGGGGAGGGAAAGCCCTCGCGCTCCCTGTTCACCATCCATTTCGACCAGCTCGAACTGATGGACGAGTCGCAGATCACCGAAAGCGTGGAGCGCGCCCGTGCCACCCAGGTCCTGGCATCGGCCGTGGAGGGGCCGCTGGCCGACCTCGACGCCCTGGTGTGCGCAGCCCGGGGGCTGCAAAAGGTGCAGCCCGATCACAACCCTCTGCGCCCCGAAGTCTTCCTGCAGGCGCTGCAGGCTGTGGTGTCGCAGATGCAGGTCAGCGCACAGATGCGCAACGACTGGATGGCGCAGATGGCCAAGGCGCTGGGCACGGAGCTGCGCCAGCTCTACCTGGCGCAGATCGATCGGCTCAAGCTAGGCGGCGTGCAGCCCGCAGGCTATGCCATGCGCCAGGCCGACGGCCAGGTGGTGTATGTGGCACCGGCCGGCGATGGCGCATCCCCCGGGTTCGGGGCCGAAACAGGCATGGGCATGGACTTGGGGCTACCCGCAGCGGCAGGCCCCGGCGACCCGCTGCTCACGCTCGACCGGCTGCGCCGCCTGCTGATCGGCGAGTTCAGCGGCCAGGCCGCGCCTGCACAGGCTCCGGCTGCGGCGGACGAGCCCTTCGCGGAGCGTTTTGCACGCGAATTCGACGGCCCGGCCGGGCTTCCCCAGATCGACCCGCCCGCCACGGACTTCGCCGTGACCGTGCCCGCCGCCTTCGAGGCGCTGCAGGAGATGAACCAGGTCGGCCAGATGATGGAGCGCCTGGGCAGCCAGCGCGCCCAGCCGGGCAGCGGCCCGGAGCCGCGGCGCGCCGCAGGGCTGGGGGACGCCCTCAGCATGGAGGTCGTCGCGCTGATGGTGGACAACATCGCGCGCGACAGCCGGCTGCCGTGGCCCGTGCAGCAGTTCGTGCGCGCCCTGGAGCCCGCCCTGATGCAGCTGGCGCTGGCCGACCCACGGTTCTTCAGCAACAAGGAGCACCCCGCGCGCCGTCTGCTGCAGGACATCACCGACCACGCCATGGCCTTCAACGGGGCCGAGGCCCCCGGCTTCAAGCACTTCATGCGCTCCCTCATGGACCTTGCCGGCCCGCTGGCCTCGGCCACCATCGAAAGCGCCGACGACTTCGAGCAGGTCCGCCAGCAGCTGCACGCGCAATGGGCAGGCGGCGAGCAGGCGCGCGAACAGGAGCGCCAGCGCGCCATCGAGGCGCTGCAGCACGCGGAGCAGCGCCATCTGCTGGCGGCCCAGATATCCGGCGAAATCCGGCTGCTGCCGCAGATCGACCACATTCCCGGCGAGATTGCCCAGTTCCTGCTCGGCCCTTGGGCCCAGGTCATGGCCCAGGCGCGCCTGGCCGACAAGACCGGCAGCGCCGACCCGGGCAGCTACCAGGAGCTGGTGGGCATCCTGGTCTGGAGCGCGCAGCCCGAGCTGACCCGCATGCACACCGGCGAACTCGCGCGCCTGATTCCCCAGCTGCTGGCCCGGCTGCGCGATGGCCTGGCACTGATCGACTACCCCGCGGACAGGACCGAAGCGGTCTTCGGGCAATTGATGCAGTTGCACCAGCAGGCCTTCCAGGGCGGGCCCAAGCCCGCCGCACCACCCCATGCCCCCGTCTTGCCACCCGATGCGGAGCCTGTGGAACCGCCGGACCTGCTCCTCGATGAAGAGCCATGGGTCGCGCCATCGGAAGCCCAGGATTCCGGCTTCATGGACGACTTGCAGCCCTCTGTGCCTGGGGAACTGGAACCCCTGCCGGCCCCCACCCCGGCGGATGCACCCGCCAGACCCACGCTGGCCGTCGGCAGCTGGGTCAATCTGCTGGTGGCAGGCCAGTGGGAGCGCACCCAGCTGTCCTGGGTCGGCTCGCACGGCACCTTCTTCCTCTTCACCAACGCGTCCGGCCGCACCCAGTCGATGACGCTGCGGCTGCTTGACCGGTGCATCCAGCAGGGCAGCCTGCAGGTGCTCAGCCAGCAGCCCGTGGTGGACGTGGCCCTGGACGCCGTCGCGCAGACCGCCATGCGCAACAGCGTGGAAGGCAGGTCATGAGCGGTTCTTCTGTCCCATTCTGCGAAGCACCAGCATGCCGAACAGCGGCGCCATGATGTACATGCTGACCGAGTAGATGGCCGCCGGCAGCGCGAGCTGGAAGTTGTTCAGCACCGAGAGCGCGATGAAGATCGCCAGCGTGGAGTTGTGGATGCCGATCTCGAAGCCGATGGCCGTGGCCATGGACTTGTCCATGCCCAGGGCACGCGGCAGGAAATAGCCCACGCCCAGGCTCAGCGCATTGAACAGCAGCACGGCCGGCCCGATGTCGGCGAACGAGGCCGACAGCGCCGCCCACTCCTTGGCGATGGCGATCAGCGCAAAGGCCGCCAGCACCAGGGCGCTGAAGAGCTTCATGGGCTTTTCCATGCGTGCGCTGAAGGCCGGTGCGCGCCGGTGCACCCACATGCCCACGACCACGGGGATGAGCACGATCACGATCACCTCCAGCACCTTGCCGAACTGCAGCGGCACCACCTGGCCGGTCTTGGCGAAGGTGGCGATGGCCCAGTTGGTGATGAGCGGCAGGCTCACGATGGACAGCAGCGTGTTGATGGCCGTGAGCGAGATGTTCATCGCCACATTGCCGCCGAACAGGTGGCTGAACAGGTTGGCCGACACGCCGCCCGGCGAGGCCGCCAGCAGCATCAGCCCCACGGCGTAGAGCGGCGGCACGCCGAGCAGCACGATGAGGCCATAGCAGGCCGCAGGCAGCACCAGCACCTGCAGCACCAGGGCCAGCAGCACGGCGCGAGGGTACTGCAGCAGGCGTTTGAAGTCCGCCACGGTGAGCGACAGGCCCAGGCCGAACATGACCAGGCCCAGCGCGATGAACAGCAGCGTGGGCAGGATGGATACAAAACTCATGGGATATGCACGCGGCCATGGGCCGGCCGCGCTCCTGTGAAAAAGCCCACGGCACCGCCACGCAGTGCCATGGGCAAAAAATCAACGATCGGAGAAGCGCGGGATCAGACGGTGGCGGGGCCGGTGCGCAGGCGCACGGGGCCACTGCGCTGCTCGATGGCGTGC
This sequence comes from Acidovorax sp. FW305-C-20-28, assembly GCF_058783375.1. Classification (NCBI taxonomy): domain Bacteria; kingdom Pseudomonadati; phylum Pseudomonadota; class Betaproteobacteria; order Burkholderiales; family Comamonadaceae; genus Acidovorax; species Acidovorax sp. FW305-C-20-28. Next base: position 17,708 of record NZ_JBYSYM010000013.1, read on the forward strand.
TGCACATCCTTGCGCAGGCCCATGAGGAAGCCCAGCTCGGCGACCACGAACAAGGGCCCGATGATCAGGCCCACGAGGTCGTCCACGAAGGCGGGCTTGCGCCCTTCGTAGTAGTGGCCCACGAACTGGATGACCCAGCCCACGGCGAACAGGCCCACGCCCGTGGCCAGCCAGAGGGTCGTGCCCTGCACCGCCAGCCACTGGCCCCCGGCCAGCATGGCGGCCAGCAGCGCGGCCATCACCAGGCCGAAACGCGTATCGAGCCGGAAGTAGAAGACGCTGGCCGCGATGGCCGCCACCAGGGCCGGGCCCACGGGCACCCCGCCCAGCAGCCACACCGGGCGCGAGAGCAGGATCACCACGGCGAACATGATCATGGGCACGCCCACGAAGTGGGTGTGGATGTTGCGCGGGTCGCGGTGGTAGTCGGCGTATTGGGCCAGGTGGTCGATCAGGGTTTTCATGGGTGTCTCCTGGTATTGTTTTGAGCAGCATCCATACTCGCCCGATGCCCGGCCACAGTCTGTCGGAAAGCCGACACAACGCCCTGCCCCCTTTCCCCGCCCGTCTCGCCCCGCCTGCATGACCGACCCCGCCGCTCACCTCCCCGTGCTCCAGACCGGCCGCTGGTTCGCCCACCTGCCCCCCGATTTCGCCCAGCCCCTGCTCGCCATGGCCCACCTGCGCCAGCTGGCGGCCGGGGAGGTGCTGTTTCTGCGCGGCGATGCGCCCTGCGGCCTGTATGCCGTCGTGCGCGGCGCGATCAACATTTCGGGCACGGGCGGGCGGGCCGACGAGGCACGGGCCGCCATGCTCACGCGGCTGGAGCCCCCGCACTGGTTCGGCGAGATCTCGGTCTTCGACAATTCGGCGCGCACGCACGATGCCCATGCGGCCGAGGCCAGCACCCTGCTGCAGATACCGCACGAGCCCCTGCAGGCCTGGCTCACGGCCCACCCGCAGCACTGGCATGCGCTGGCCCTGCTGCTCACCGACAAGCTGCGCACGGCGTTCGTGGCCATCGAGGAACTGGCCCTGCTGCCCGCCGGCCAGCGGCTGGCGCGCCGCCTGGTGATGATGGCCGAGGGCTACGGCCAGTGGACGGCCGAAGGCCAGTCGCGCCGGGTGATCGGCATCTCGCAGGAGCAGCTGTCGCTGATGCTGGCGATCTCGCGCCAGACCACCAACCAGATCCTCAAGGACCTGGAGGCCCGGGCCCTGGTGCGCGTGCACCGCGGCGAGGTGGAGATCCTGGACCTGGCGGCGCTGCGCGCCACCTGCTACTGAAACGATAGCAGCCGGTATCTGCGGGTTATCACCCAGCCTCGCCGCCCGCTAAAATACTAAGCACACATTGCATTTCCGGGCACAATCGCAGCATCATGCAACTGAACTACATCGCCAACGCCTCCGTGCCATCTTCGTCGGGCCGCACGCTGCCCGTGATCGACCCGTCCGACGGCCAACCCTTCGACGAGATCCAGCGCAGCAATGCCGACGACATCGACGCGGCGGTGCACGCGGCACGCCAGTGCTACAACGCCGTCTGGCAGCGCCTGGCGCCGGCCGAGCGTGGCCGCCTGCTGCAACGCCTGTCGGCCAAGGTGCTCGAGCATGCCGACGAGCTGACCGCGCTGGAGCAGCGCGACTGCGGCAAACCCACCAAGCAGGCGCGGGCCGACACGCTGGCGCTGGCACGCTACTTCGAGTTCTACGCCGGGGCCTGCGACAAGCTGCACGGCGAAACCCTGCCCTACCTGGACGGCTACAGCGTGCTCACCTGGCGCGAGCCGCACGGCGTGACGGGCCATGTGATCCCCTGGAACTACCCGATGCAGATCTTCGGCCGCAGCGTGGGCGGTGCCCTGGCCGCGGGCAATGTCTGCGTCGTCAAGCCGGCCGAGGACGCCTGCCTGTCGCTGATCCGCGTGGCCCAGCTCGCGGCCGAGGTGGGCTTCCCCGCAGGGGCGATCAACATCGTCACCGGCTACGGCCACGAGGTCGGCGACGCGCTGGCGCGCCACCCGGGCATCGACCACATCAGCTTTACCGGCAGCCCCAAGATCGGCACGCTGATCCAGCAGGTGGCGGCCGAGCGCCACTGCCCCGTGACGCTGGAGCTGGGCGGCAAGAGCCCGCAGATCATCTTCGCCGATGCCGACCTCGATGCCGCCGTGCCCGTGGTGATCAACGCCATCGTGCAGAACGCGGGCCAGACCTGCAGCGCCGGCTCGCGCGTGCTGATCGACTCGCTGATCTACGAATCCCTGCTCGAACGCCTGGGCAAGGCCTTCGAGGCCCTGCGCGTGGGCCCCGCGGCCATGGATCTGGACGTGGGCCCGCTGATCCGCCAGACCCAGCAGCAGCGCGTGTGGGACTTTCTGTCGGACGCACAGGTGGCCGGCATCCCCATGGTGGCCCAGGGCGTGGTGGTGGACGAATCGCCCGAAGGCGGCTTCTACCAGGCCCCCACCCTGCTGCGCGACGTGCCGGTGCAGCACCGCCTGGCGCAGGAAGAGGTGTTTGGCCCCGTGCTCTCGGCCATGGCCTTCCAGGACGAAGACCATGCCGTGGAGCTGGCCAATGCCACCCAGTTCGGCCTGGTGGCCGGCATCTGGACGCGCGATGGCGCGCGCCAGTTCCGCATGGCCAAGCGCGTGCACAGCGGCCAGGTGTTCATCAACAACTACGGCGCCGGTGGCGGCGTGGAGCTGCCCTTCGGCGGCGTGAAGTCCAGCGGCTACGGGCGCGAGAAGGGCTTCGAGGCGCTGTACGGCTTCACCACGCTCAAGACCGTGGCCATCAAGCACGGTTGACGAGCCCGCTGTCCCGCGCTTGCCGCGGGACAGCGCGATTTGCGACGATTCTTTTTTCTCCATGCCCCTGAGCCCCCCCGCCCCCCGCACCGCCCGGCATGTCCGGCGCGTGACCTACCAGGGCTTCGAACGCGACGATGGCCTGTGGGACATCGAAGGCGAGCTGCACGACAGCAAGGCCTACGATGCCCCCGTGCACCGCGGCGAGGGCATGCGCCGTGCGGGCGAGCCCATTCACCACATGCGGCTGCGTGTCACGGTGGACCGCCAGCTCGTGGTGCAGGCCATCGAGGTGGCCATGGACGCCCACCCGCTCAAGGACTGCCCGCTGGCCCAGGCCGCGCTGCAGCAGATGGTGGGCTGCGGCATGACCCGGGGCTGGCGCCAGGCCATCCAGAAGCACCTGGGCGGCGTGGCCAGTTGCACCCACCTGCGCGAGCTGCTGTTCAACCTGGCCACGGCCGCCTTCCAGTCCGTCACGGCCGTGTTCGCACCGCCCGCCAATGGCGACCCGCCGCGCCACCTGGGCCAGTGCACGGGCTGGGACTTCAACGGCAACGGCGTGAAGGAACACTTTCCGCAATTCTATGGCCGCGTGCCTGTCCCGGCCCCCAAGGCCGAGGCGGCAACCCCGCCTGCCGAGCGCTGAGCCTATTCGCCCCCTTTTTTACCGCCCCATTTTCCAAAGACAGGGAGACACTCCATGCGTGCACAGAACAAGTCCGTCATCGTCACCGGCGCCGGCAACGGCATTGGCGAGGGCATCGCCAAGCGCCTCGCGGCCGAGGGCGCCAAAGTCATCGTCAACGACATCAACGAAGCCGGCGGCCAGCGTGTCGTGGCCGAGATCACCGCGGCCGGTGGCACGGCCGCCTTCTTCAAGGCCGATGTGACCAACTCGGCCCAGGTCAAGGCCCTGGTCGATGAAGCCGTGCGCCTGTACGGCCGGCTCGACGTGATGGTCAACAACGCCGGCTGGACACACCGCAACCGCCCCATGCTCGAAGTGAGCGAGGAAGAGTTCGACAAGGTCTATGCCATCAACATGAAGAGCATCTACCTGTCGGCCATCCACGCCGTGCCGGCGCTGCGCAAAGTGGGCGGCGGCAGCATCATCAACATCGCCTCCACCGCGGGCCTGCGCCCGCGCCCGGGCCTGACCTGGTACAACGGCTCCAAGGGCGCGGTGATCATCACCAGCAAGTCCATGGCGGCCGAGCTGGGCCCGGACAACATCCGCGTGAACTGCATCAACCCGGTGTTCAACCCCGACACCGGCCTGGCGGCCGAATTCGCGGGCGGCCCGGTGGACGATGCGCGCCGCGCCAAGTTCCTGGCCACCATCCCTCTGGGCCGCTTCTCCACCGCGCTCGATGTGGCCAACGCCGCGCTCTACCTGGCCAGCGATGAGGCCTCGTTCATCAACGGTGTGTGCATCGAAGTAGACGGCGGCCGCTGCGTCTAGTCCGGCAACAGCCCCCTACGGATTTCGGGGGCAAGCTGCAGTGCAGCATGCCACCAGCCGCAACTGCGGCAAAATCGGCCCTATGGCCGAACGTGTGATCCCCCTGGTGGACCAGCGCATCGCCGCCCTGAAGGCGGTGGTGCCGCTGCATGCCCAGGCGCCCACGGGCCACCTGGTGGACACGCGCGGGCGCCCGCTGCGCGACCTGCGCATCAGCGTGACGGACCGCTGCAACTTCCGCTGCAGCTATTGCATGCCCAAGGAAGTCTTCGACAAGGACTACCCCTACCTGCCCCACAGTGCGCTGCTGAGCTTCGAGGAGATCACGCGCCTGGCGCGGCTGTTCCTGGCGCATGGGGTGCGCAAGATCCGCCTCACGGGGGGCGAGCCCCTGCTGCGCAAGAACCTCGAAGCGCTGGTGGCACAGCTCGCGGCGCTGCGCACGGTAGACGGCACGCCCCCCGACCTCACGCTCACCACCAACGGGTCGCTGCTGGTGCGCAAGGCCCGCGCGCTCAAGGAGGCCGGGCTGAACCGCGTGACCGTGAGCCTCGATGGCCTGGACGACACCGTGTTCCGGCGCATGAACGACGTGGACTTTCCGGTGGCCGACGTGCTTGCGGGCATCGAAGCCGCGCATGCGGCCGGCCTGTCGCAGATCAAGGTCAATATGGTGGTCAAGCGCGGCACCAATGACCACGAGATCCTGCCCATGGCACGGCACTTCCGCGGCACGGGCACCACGCTGCGCTTCATCGAGTACATGGACGTGGGCGCCACCAATGGCTGGCGCATGGACGAGGTGCTGCCCTCGGCCGAGCTGATCGCGCGCCTGCGCGCCCACCTGCCCCTGGTGCCACTCGACCCGGCCAGCCCCGGCGAGACCGCCGAGCGCTGGGGCTATGCCGACGCCAGCGGCCGGCACGACCCGGCGCTGGGCGAGATCGGCGTGATCAGCAGCGTAACCCAGGCCTTCTGCCACGACTGCAACCGCGCACGCCTGTCCACCGAGGGCCAGCTCTACCTGTGCCTGTTCGCCACCCAGGGCCATGACCTGCGCAGCCTGCTGCGCGGCGGCGCGAGCGACGAGGCCATTGCCTCGGCCATCGCCCCCATCTGGCAACAGCGCGGCGACCGCTACTCCGAGCTGCGCAGCAGCCTGCCCGCCGACGCCGCACCCGGGCCGCGCCGGGTGGAGATGAGCTACATCGGCGGATGATGCGGCGCCGGCCTCTTTTTCACTTGTTTGCATGCGCGGGGCCGAGGCTGCCCGCGCCCATCCCCCACCATGATTGACATCCAGGACATCACCGGCCTTGTGCTGGCTGGCGGCCGCGGCTCCCGCATGGGCGGGGTCGACAAGGGCCTGCAGGGCTTTCGCGGCATGCCGCTGGCGCTGCACACACTGATGCGGCTGCAGCTGCAGACCGGGGCCACCATGGTCAACGCCAACCGCAACCTGGCGGCCTACGAGTCGTTTGGCGCCCCGGTCTGGCCCGATGGGCTGGCCGACTACGCCGGCCCGCTGGCCGGCTTCATGACCGGGCTGGAGCGCTGCGAGACGCCGTGGATGCTGACCGTGCCCTGCGACACGCCCCTGTTTCCGCTGGACCTGGCGGCACGCCTGGCCACTGCGGCCGAGCAGGCGGGTGCCAGCATCGCCATGGCGGCGGCCCCCGAGGCCGATGGCAGCGGCCACGTGGCCGTGCGCCCCCAGCCCGTGTTCTGCCTGCTGCGCGTGGAGCTGCTGGAGAGCCTCTCGGCCTTCACCCAGGCCGGTGGCCGCAAGATCGATGCATGGACCGGCCAGCATGCCTGCGCCATCGTGCCGTTCAACGCGCCGGGCGACGACCCGCAGGCCTTCTTCAATGCCAACACCCTGGCCGAGCTGCATGCACTGGAGGCCGGCACACCATCCAACCGCCCATGAAGACCCTTGCCCAGATTGCCGCCGAACTGCAGGGCTACGACCCCAAGGCCCTGAGCGTGGGCGACGCCAACGCCTTTCTCGCGCGCCTGGTGCAGCCGGTGCAGGGCACCGAAACCCTGCCCCTGTTCAACGCTCTGGGGCGCGTGCTGGCCAGCGATGTGGTCTCGCCCATGAGCGTGCCGCCGCACGACAACTCGGCCATGGACGGCTATGCCCTGGCCGGTGCCCAGCTCGTGCCGGGCCAGCCGCTCACGCTGCGCCCCGTGGGCACGGCCCTGGCCGGCAAGGCCTGGGCAGGCACGGTGGCCACGGGCGAATGCGTGAAGATCATGACCGGCGCCATCATGCCGGCCGGCCTGGACACCGTGGTGCCGCAGGAATTCACCACCACCGGGGCGGACGGCCACATCACCATCGCCGCCGACGTGCTGCGCCCGGGCGACAACCGCCGCTTCAAGGGCGAGGACATCCGGGAAGGCAGCGTGGCGCTGGCCCAGGGCGAGCCGCTCACGCCGGCCGCGCTGGGCCTGCTGGCCAGCCTGGGCCTGCCCACGGTGGCGGTGTACCGCCGCCTGCGCGTGGCCTACTTTTCCACCGGCGACGAAATCCTGAGCCTGGGCGAGGGCCCGCGCGAAGGCGCGGTGTACGACAGCAACCGCTACACCGTGTTCGGCCTGCTCACGCGGCTGGGCGTGGAGGTGATCGACCTCGGCGTGGTGCGCGACGAACCCGCCCTGCTGGAAGCCACCTTTCGCCAGGCGGCGCAGCAGGCCGATGCCATCATCACCAGCGGTGGCGTGAGCGTGGGCGAGGCCGACCACACGCGCACCATGATGAAGCAGCTGGGCGATGTGGCCTTCTGGCGCATCGCCATGCGCCCTGGCCGCCCCATGGCCGTGGGGCGCCTGGCCAGCGACGCGCCGGGCGGCCGCAATGCCGTGCTCTTCGGCCTGCCCGGCAACCCCGTGGCCGTGATGGTCACCTTCCTGGCCTTTGTACGCCCCGCCCTGCTGCGCATGATGGGCAGCAGCCACAGCCCCGTACCCCTGATGCGCGCCACCTGCACCGAGGCCCTGCGCAAGAAGCCCGGCCGCACCGAGTACCAGCGCGGCACCGTGAGCACGGCGCCCGACGGCAGCCTGCAGGTCTGCACCACCGGCAACCAGGGCTCGGGCGTGCTCAGCTCCATGGTGCAGGCCAACGGCCTCATCGTGCTGCACCATGGCCAGGGCGATGTGGCGGTCGGCGAGGCGGTGGATGTCATGGTGTTTGACGGGGTGATGTAGCGCCCCCCTGAGTCGCTTCGCGCCTTCCCCCGGAGGGGGAAGCCCCCAGCGCGGCGGGGCGGCCCTTGCGCGGGGGCACTGGCTTCGGCCGCGCCAGTTTCAAAGGCACTGCGGGAATCACGTGTCATCAATAACTGACATGACCATGCGGTGATCGCCTCTCGCTTACCCTTGCCACGGTGGCCTACGCTAGGCCAAGCCCCATCCGGACAAGACCCCTATGCCTTACGCAGCCCAACACCTTGTACAACCCCCGTCGCGCGATGAAGTGGACCAGTTGGCCGGCACCACCGTCGTCGAGTTCGGCACGCCCTGGTGCGGCCACTGCCAGCGTGCCCAGCCGCTGATCGAAGGGGCGCTGAAGGACCGGGCCGATGTCGCCCACATCAAGGTCGAGGATGGCCCGGGCCAGCGCCTGGGCCGCACCTTCGGCGTGAAGCTCTGGCCCACCTTGGTCTTCCTCAAGGATGGCAAGGAAGTGGAGCGCCTGGTGCGCCCGCAGCAGGCGGCCGATGTGCAGCAGGCCCTGCAGGCCGTTGCCGGCTGACTTTCTTCAGCCCCCTTCTTTCTTGTTCTTCTTCATGGCCAGCAGGTAGCCCACGCGCAGCGCGCGGTGCAGGCGGAACCTGCGGGTGAACGGGTTGTAGCCCAGGCCACGCCCATCCTGGAGGGCCAGGCCGGCCGCATTGGCATGGGCCGTGAGTTCGTGCGGGCGGATGAACTTGCGCCAATCGTGCGTGCCCACGGGCAGCAGACGCAGCACGCGCTCGGCCCCGAACACCGCGATCAGCCACGCAAAGGGCGTGCGGTTGATGGTCGAGAAGAACACCCAGCCACCGGGCTTGACCAGCCGCGCACAGGCCTCGATCACCTGGCGCGGATCGGGCACATGCTCCAGCATCTCCATGCAGGTCACCACGTCGTAGCTTCCCGGCTGTTCGGCCGCCAACTCCTCAGCCGACACCGCGCGGTAGGCCACGCGCACGCTGGTCTGGTGCGCATGCAGCCTGGCCACCTTGAGCGGCTTGTCCGCCAGGTCGATGCCCAGCACATCGGCCCCGCGCCGGGCCATGGACTCGGCCAGGATGCCACCGCCGCAACCCACATCGAGCACACGCTTGCCGGGGAGCGACACCGCCTCGTCGATCCACTGCAGGCGCAGCGGGTTGATCTCGTGCAGCGGGCGGAACTCGGAATGCGGATCCCACCAGCGCTCGGCCAGCTGCTGGAATTTGGCGAGCTCGGCGGCGTCGAAATTGCGGCGGACCATGGTGCTGCTCCTTGGAAAAATGGGAAAGATCGATCGGCTTACCGCTTACCAATGGCCTTGGGCCCGGTTCCAGCGGTAGAGCCGGCGTGCAAAGGCGTTGTAGGCAAGGTCGGTGATGCGGCGCACACCCCGCCAGCGCAGCGGTGCGGCCAGCCAGCCCCAGCACGGCACGCGCCGCAGGGCCGCGGCCACGGCGTCGGCGCCCACCTGCATGCGCCCATCGCCATCGGCTACATGCAGGCGCTCGCGCACCGCTTCGAGCTCCAGGCCCAGAGCGCCGAGCACCTCGGGGTGCTGGTGCACGTCCACCCACTGCACCTCTTTGTCGGCGGCCAGCCGCTCGCGCAAGGCGCAGATGCCGGCATCGCATACCGGGCAAGCACTGTTGTAGTAGACGGTGGCGGGGGAACGGGGGGTGGGGGCCATGGTCTTCTCCTTTGCCATCATCATACTTTTATTTAGCTAAATACCTAAATATTTAATTAAATAATTTCACCACCCGACTGGCTAGAATGTGCGGATGGAAAAGATCTTCGAAGCGCTTGCGTCCACCCCTCGGCGCAAGATCCTGGCCTACCTGTCCGAGACCGAGCTGTCCGCGGGCGAAATCGCCGCGCGCTTCGAGATGAGCAAGCCCTCGCTCTCGCAGCACCTCAAGGTGCTGGAGAACGCGGGCCTCGTCACCTCGGAAAAGCGCGGCCAGTTCGTCTACTACAGCCTGCTGCGCGACAACCTGGCCCATACGCTCACGGGCTTCATGCAGAGCGTGTGCCCTGTGTCCACGGGGCTAAAGAAGGAAAGCCGCGCCCTGGCCCAGAGCAAGGCCAAGGCGGCAGGCGCCAATAACACGCCAACGTCAGGCTAAAGGGACTTACGTTCCAAACAGCCATACAGGCTTGCTTCGCAACCGCACCTCGATGAAGCACGGGCTAGACCAGGCAGCCGTGCAAGGGCCGCCCCGCCGCACGGGCTGCGTCCCCCTTCCCGAATTGCGCAGCAATTCGAGAGAAGGGGGAAGGCGCGAAGCGCCTCAGGGGGATGCTCACCCTCTCCCGGCAAATGGCATGTTGGATGCCATGACGGTCATGTTGAGCACGTTGGCAGACAACGGCAGGCCGGCCATGTAGCTCACCGCCTCGGCCACGTGTTTGACGTCCATCAGCGGCTCGGTGGACATGGTGCCGTTGGCCTGGCGCACGCCTTCACCCTTGCCCATGCGGGCGGCCAGGTCGGTGAGCGCGTTGCCGATGTCGATCTGGCAGCCCACGATATTGAACGGGCGGCCATCGAGCGCCAGGCACTTGGTCAGGCCCAGCACGGCGTGCTTGCTGGCCGTGTAGGGGCTGCTGTAGGGCCGAGGCGTGTGGGCCGAGATGGAGCCGTTGTTGATGATGCGCCCGCCCTGCGGCGACTGGCGGCGCATGAGGCCGAAGGCCGCGCGCGCGCACAGGAACACACCGGTGATGTTGGTGTTCACCACGTCGAGCCACTTCTCTACGGGCAGCTCGTCCATGGGCACGGCGGGTGCGCCGATGCCGGCGTTGTTGAACAGCACGTCCAGGCGGCCGCACTCCTTCTCGACGGTCTGGAACAGCGCGTCGACGCTCTCGGGCTTGCGCACGTCGGACACGGCGGCCAGGGCCTTGCCGCCCTCTGCCTGTACTTCTGCCACCAGGGAATCGAGCAGTTCGCTGCGCCGGCCGGTGGCCACGACGAAGAAACCATCCTTGGCGAGCTGCCGGGCCACGGCACGGCCGATGCCGCTGCCGGCGCCGGTGACGAGAGCGACTTTCTGTGCGGGAAGAGAGGACACGCAATGACTCCTAGGTAGGTAAAACCGATAGTGTGGACCTAGAAGGTGTGAATGGACCCGGCGTGCCAGAGCAGGTCGTCAAAACGCGTGTGGTCTAGGCGCAAAGCACAGCCATAGCCCGTGCTATGGCGAGCATTTGCAACGACAATCACACGTGTTTTGGCGGCATGAGCGGGCATGTCGGGTTCGTTCGCACCTTCTTAGACTGCTCCGTGCGACTCGACGTACAGCGCGTACAACGAATGGCTGCTGGCCATGTAGAGCCGGTTGCGCTTGGGCCCGCCGAAGGCCAGGTTGGCGCAGCGCTCGGGCAGGCGGATGAAGCCGATGGGCTTGCCCTCGGGGTTGAAGACCTTCACGCCATCCATCTCATCGGAGCGACCCGTGGGCAGGTGGGCCTTCATGCCGCCGCCGATGTCAGTGGGCTCGGCCGCCACGGCGCCGGTGTAGCCCCAGCCGCACCACAGGTTGCCGTCACGGTCGACCTTGAAGCCGTCGAAGGCGCCGGGGCCGGCGGCATCGATGAGCTTGGTCTTGTTGGACACCGTGGCGCCGTCGGCCGACACATCGTAGGCCCAGATGCTGCGATTGGGCGTGCCCTTCCACTCCACCACGTAGAGCTTTTTCTCGTCGGGCGAGAAGGCGATGCCGTTGGGGTTGACCAGGTCGGTGATCACCGCAGTGAGCTTGCCGTCGGGCGCGATGCGGTAGACGTTGGTCGTGGCCTGCTCGGGCGTGGCGCGCGAGCCCTCCCATTCGCCGTTGATGCCGAAGATGGGGTCGGTGAACCAGACGCTGTCGTCCGACTTGACGACGATGTCATTGGGCGCGTTCAGGCGCTTGCCCTCGAAGCGGTCGGCCAGCACGGTGATGCGCCCATCCTTCTCGGTGCGGGTCACGCGGCGCGTGACCGAATGCTCGCAGGTGATGAGCCGGCCCTGGCGGTCGCAGACATTGCCGTTGGCATAGTTGACGTTGGTCTTGTGCACCGAGAACTTGCCGGTCTTCTCGTCGTACTTCATCAGCCGGTTGTTCGGGATGTCGCTGAGCAGCAGGTAGCCGCCTTCGGGGAAGTAGGCCGGCCCCTCGGCCCAGCGCATGCCCGTGCCCAACTGCTCCACCGTGCTGCTGTAGATGCGGTACTTGGTGAAGCTCGGGTCCAGGATGAACACCGACGGGTCGGGGTAGCGCTGGTTGGGCTTGAAGTCGAAGGCCTGTGCGCCGGCCAGGCCGCTGAGCGCGGCCACACCGGTGCCGGCCGCCGTTTTGAGGAACTGGCGGCGGGCCTGGTTCTGGGTTGTCGTCATCTCTCTTGTCTCCTGTTGTGGTTATGAATGAAAGAAATCAGGTCACTGGTGCGGGATTGAAGAGCACAAGGGCGTTGTGCAGCTTCCACTGCTCGGCCCAGGTCTTCTTGCGGCCGCTGGCCACGTCGAGCATGAGCTCAAACATCTCCCAGCCCACGTCGGCAATGGTCTTCTCGCCCGTGGTGATGGTGCCGGCATTGATGTCCATCAGGTCGTGCCAGCGGCGCGCCAGGTCGTCGCGCGTGGCCACCTTGATGACGGGCACTTCGGCCAGGCCGTAGGGCGTGCCGCGGCCGGTGGTGAAGACATGCAGGTTCATGCCCGCGGCCAGTTGCAGCGTGCCGCAGATGAAGTCGCTGGCAGGCGTGGCGGCGTAGATCAGTCCCTTTTGCTTGAGCTTTTCGCCCGGAGCGATGACGCCCGAAATCGGCGAGCTGCCCGACTTGACGATGGAGCCCATGGCCTTTTCCACGATGTTGGACAGACCGCCCTTCTTGTTGCCGGGCGTGGTGTTGGCGCTGCGGTCCACGCGGCCGCGCTGCAGGTAGGCGTCGTACCAGGCCATCTCGCGGATCATGGCGTCGGCCACCTCGGGCGACGATGCGCGCGAGGTGAGCTGGTCGATGCCATCGCGCACCTCGGTCGTTTCGGAGAACATCACGGTGGCGCCGGCGCGCACCAGCAGGTCGGTGCAGTAGCCCACGGCAGGGTTGGCCGTGACGCCCGAGAAGGCGTCGCTGCCGCCGCACTGCACACCCACCACCAGTTCGCTGGCGGGCACGGTCTCGCGCCGGCGCGCGTTCAGGCGCTCCAGGTGCAGCTCGGCCTGGCGCAGGATGGAGTCGACCATGGACATGAAGCCCACGTGCGCATCGTCCTGCAGGCAGACCACGTCGAGCGGGGTCTCGGCGCTGGCGCCGGTGTCGGCCACGTTGCGTTCATCCACCAGCGGAATGCTGCCGGGCGGCAGCAGGCGCTCGGGCTGCAGCTTCTCGCAGCCCAGGCTCACCACCATCACCTCGCCGCCGAAGTTAGGGTTGAGAGAGATGTTGCGCAGCGTGCGGATGGGGATCACCGCATCGGGCGCATCAATGGCCACGCCACAGCCGTAGGTGTGCTCGAGCGCCACCACGTCGTCCACGTGGGGAAAGCGCGGCAGCAGCTCGGACTTGATGCGCTGCACCGCGAACTCGGTCACCCCCGCCACGCACTGCACGGTCTGCGTGATGGCCAGGATGTTGCGCGTGCCCACCGAGCCGTCGGCATTGCGGTAGCCCTCGAAGGTGTAGCCCTCCAACGGCGGCTGCGGCTCGGGCTTGACCGTGGCGATGGGCAGGCCTTCGAGTTCGCGCGCCTCGGGCATGCGCAGCAGGCGCTCGTGCACCCAGCTGCCCGCGGGAATGGGCTTCAAGGCATAGCCAATGGGCACGTTGTAGCGGCGCACCTCGCCGCCTTCGGGAATGTCCACCAGCGCCACCTTGTGCGCCTGGGGCACCTTGTCCACCAGGGTCAGGCCCGAGGGGAACACCGTGCCCGCGGGCAAGCCCCCGTCGTTGGCGACGATGGCGACGTTGTCGCGCTCGTCCATCTTGATGTGCAGGGGCGGCCGCGCCGGGGTCGTGGTGGATGCGGTGCTATCGGTCATGGGGGTTGTTCTCTGTGCTGTTTTTCTCAATCCAACGCCGGCGCATCAGGGCCGCGTTCCGACCTCGGCCACTTCGCGCGTCCAGGCACGCGCCTGCTCGCTCAGGCTCAGGCCCAGGCCGGGGCGCGTGGGCACGAGCATGCGGCCGTTCTTGATTTCCAGGCGCTCGTTGAACAGCGGCTCCAGCCAGTCGAAATGCTCCACCCAGGGCTCGGTGGCGTACACGGCGGCCAGGTGCACGTGCAGCTCCATCGCGAAGTGCGGGCCCAGGCTCAGGCCGGCATGCTCGGCCTGCCCGGCGATCTTGAGGAAGGGCGTGATGCCGCCCACGCGCGGCGCGTCGGGCATCAGGTAGTCGGCCGCGCGGTGGCGGATCAGCTCGCCATGCTCGGCGGCGCTGGTCAGCATCTCGCCGGTGGCAATGGGGGTGTCGAAGGTCGCGGCCAGCGCGGCGTGGCCCTCGAAGTCGTAGGCGTCGAGCGGCTCCTCGATCCACACCAGGTTGAATTCTTCGAAGATGCGGCACATGCGCTGGGCCGTGGGGCGGTCCCACTGCTGGTTGGCGTCCACCATCAGCGGCACCTGCTCGCCCAGATGCTTGCGCACGGTTTCCACGCGCTTTATGTCCAGCGCCCGGTCGGGCTGGCCCACCTTGAGCTTGATGCCGCCGATGCCGCGCTCGATGGAGGCGCCCGCGTTCACCACCAGTTGCTCGATGGGCGTGTGCAGGAATCCGCCCGAAGTGTTGTAACACTGCACCGAGTCGCGCTGCGAGCCCAGCAACTTGGACAGCGAGAGCCCCGCACGGCGGGCCTTGAGGTCGTACAGAGCCACGTCGAAGGCGCCGATGGCCTGGGTGGACATGCCGCTGCGGCCCACCGAGGCGCCGGCCCAGCACAGCTTGGTCCACAGGCGCGAGATGTCGCTCGGGTCTTCGCCGATCAGCGCGGGCGCGATCTCCTTGGCATGGGCGAACTGCCCCGGCCCGCCCGCGCGCTTCGAATAGCTCAGCCCCAGGCCCTTGTGACCATCCGTGGTTTCGATCTCGGCGAACAGCATCGCGATCTCGGTCATCGGCTTTTGGCGGCCGGTGAGCACCTTGGCATCGCTGATCGGGTTGGCCAGCGGCAGGTAGCACGAGGAGATGCGGACCCAGGCGATGGAATCGCCGGCGGCGGAAGGGGTGGAGGCAGTCATGGGAGGGGCAAAGGAAGAACAGGAAAACAGAGGCCCCAAGGCTGCGCCTTGGGGCCGACGACACATCAGTCAATCGAAATCTTGCCGGTCTCGATCACCGTCTTCCAGCGTGCGTATTCCTTCTTCTGGAATTCCGCGAACTGGGCCGGCGTGTTGACCACCATCTCGAAACCGATGCCGACGAACTGGTCCTTGACCTTGGGGTCGTTGAGCGCTTCGGCAAAGGCGGCGTGGGCCTTTTCACGCACGGCAGGCGGCAGGCCCTTGGGGGCGACGATGGCCTGCCAGGAGGTGACTTCCACGTTCTTCACGCCGGCTTCGGTCAGGGTGGGTACATCGGGCAGCACGTGCGAACGTGCGGCGCTGGTAACGGCCAGGGCGCGCATCTTGCCGCCCTTGATGTACTGCACCACCGAGTTGACGTTCTGGAACGAGGCATCGACCTGCCCGCCCATGATGTCGGTGTGCGCGGGCGCACCGCCCTTGTAGGGCACATGGATGGCGGTGGTGCCGGTCTGCTGCCAGAACAACTCGGCCGTCAGGTGGTCGCTGGAGCCGTTGCCGGCCGAGGCAAAGGTCATCTTGCCGGGGTGGGCCTTGAGGTGGGCGATCACGTCGGCCACCGACTTGAGCGGCGAGTTGGTGGGCACGACCAGCACATTGGGCGACTGCACGGCCACGGTGATCAGGTCGAAGTCCTTGAGCGCGTCGTACTGCATGCCCTTGAGCAAGTGCGGCGTGATGACCAGCGGGCCCAGCGAGGTGACCAGGAAGGTGGCGCCATCGGCCGGCGCACGCTTGACGAAGGTGGCGCCGATGGTGCCCGTGGCCCCGGCCTTGTTCTCCACGAGGAAGGACTGCTTGAGCTTGTTGGTGAGCAGCGGGCCCACGGCGCGGGCCACCTGGTCGGTGGAGCCGCCCGGCGGGAACGGCACCACCAGAGTGACGGCCTTGTCGGGCCAGGCCTGGGCATGCGATGCGAGTGCGGCCAGGCCGAAGCACAGGGCGGTGAGTGTCTTTTTCATGCGTTGTCTCCTTGTTGGTAAACGGTCTTGCGGCCATCACCCATGGGCGGGCAGCTCGTCCGGAAGGGAAAGCCGTGCTTTCCTGCAAAATGGTAACGTTGTCATTTTTGGCAAATGAGGCCACTCCATTGAGTGGCCCCATCCTTCTGAAGGCCAGAGCCTTCGTTAAAGTGCCTTTGCTACCGTTCGGCGCAAATGATATCGTTGTCATTTTGTGCAGTCAACCCGAAAAATACGCGGAATCTGCAGACCCGCCACGGGGAACCCCGCCCAGGCTGCCAACACCGGAAGGCACCTGGAAGTTTGGTAGGGTACGGGCTTCGCTTCTTCTCCATCTTTTGCGCCAGCCCTGCCCTGGCTTTGCCGTACCCGTCCATGAGCACCCCCTCCCCTCACCACAAACCCGTCACCCTGCACGATGTGGCCAAGGTCGCGGGCGTGTCGCTCATCACCGCATCGCGCGCGCTGAGCAACCCCGGCGTGGTGTCGGACAAGACGATTGCCAAGGTGCGCGAGGCGGTGGACGCCACGGGCTACATCCCCAACCTGCTGGCCGGGGGCCTCAAGTCCAAGCGCAGCCGCATGGTGGCAGCCATCGTGCCGGCGCTGTCGGTGTCGCAGTTCCTGCCTACCGTGCAGACGCTCACCTCGGCCTTGGCCGCCGGGGGCTACCAGGTCATCGTGGGGCAGACCAACTACGACGCCGAGCGCGAGGAGGCCGTGCTCAACACCATGATCAGCCGCCAGCCCGACGGCATCGTGATGACCGGCCTGGTGCAGTCGCAGAAGGCGCGCGAGCGGCTGGTGCGATCGGGCATTCCCGTGGTCGAGACCTGGGACCTGAGCGACCGGCCCGTGGACATGGTGATCGGCTTCTCGCACCTCAAGGTGGGCGGTGCGGTGGGCGGCTATTTCCTCTCGCGCGGCTGGAAGAAGGTGGGCGTGGCCACCGGCAGCGACCACCGCGCCATGCTGCGGCGCGAAGGCTTTCTGGCCACCCTGGGCCGCAGCGATGTGCCCACCGCCGTGGTGCCCGCGCCCAGCAGCCTGGCCCTGGGCCGCCGCGCCCTGGCCGAACTGCTGGACCAGGAACCGGGTCTGGAGGCCGTGTGCTGCAGTTCCGACACCCTGGCCCACGGCGTGCTGGTGGAGGCCCAGGCGCGCGGCCTGCGCGTGCCCGAGGACCTGGCCGTGGTGGGCTTCGGCAACGCCGAATTCGGCGCGCACATGCTGCCCTCCATCACCACGGTGCATGTGGACGGGCCCGAGATCGGCCGCCTGGCGGCCCAGCTCATCCTGGCGCGCTGCAATGGCGAGACGGTGGAGCAGCCCATCGTGGACCTGGGGTTCCGCATGATCGAGCGGCGCTCCACGTCGGTGGACGCAGCGTAGTCACTGCGCACTGCGCCCCAAGCGCACGGTAGCCAGCAAGGCCAGCGCCACACAGGTGGCAACCGCCCCCACGAGGAATGCCGAGCCGATTCCAAACCACTGCGTGGCCACCCCCACCACCGGCCCGGTCACGCCCAGCGCAATGTCGGCAAACGCGATGAAGTTGCCCACCGCGCGGCCGCGCTGCTCGGGCGGCACCGAGCGCGTGGCGAGCACGCCCATGGCCGGGAACACGAGCGAGAAACCCAGCCCCGTGAACGTGGCCCCCAGCACGGCCATGGCGGGGCTTGCGGCCTGCCAGACCAGCAACTGGCCCACGGCCTCGAAAGCCAGCGAGCCCACGGCCACGGCCGTGGCGCCAAAGCGGTCCGGCAGGCCCGAACCCACCAGGCGCACCAGGATGTAGGCCGCACTGAAGCCCAGCAGCGCGGTGCCCGCATGCGGCCAACCATGGGCCGCGTAGGCCAGCGTGAGGAAGGCCGCCATGGCCGCATAAGGCACAGTGGCCAGTGCCAGCACCAGGCCCGGCCGCCAGATCAGGCCCAGCATGCGGTGGAAAGGCACGCGCTGCTGCCCGGCAGAGCCCGGTACCGCTGGTAGCCGCAGCGCAATGGCCCAGGCCACGAGCGGCGTGCACAGTGCCACAACGCCCACGCCGGCAAAGCCGAAGGACGGCTGCACCGCGAGCCCCAGCGGCGCGCCCAGGCCCAGTGCGGCATAGATGGCAATGCCCACCCAGGACATCACCGATCCGGTGCGCGCCGGTCCCACGCGGGCGATGCCCCAGCTCATGAGGCCGGTGAGGAACAGGCTTTCACCCAGGCCCGCCACCAGCCGGCCGAGCAGGACCAGCGCCAGGCTGGCCACCGGCGCCAGGGGCAGCAGGCCGGCCAGCACATAGGCCAGGCCCGCGCAGGCCGTGAGAGGCAGGCCCAGCAGCACGGCAAAGCGCGGCCCGCGCTGGTCGCACAAGGTGCCGGCCTGGTGGCGCGTGAGCAGGGTGGCCAGCGACTGCAGGCCAATGGCCCAGCCGACGGTGGCCGCGCCGAAACCCAGCTGGTGGCCCACTTGCAGCGCCAGGGCGCCGAGCGGAGCGCTGATGGACAGAAATCCGAGAAAGACCGCCAGCACCACGGGGGCCAGCCCCGCGAAAAGCGAAGAGGACACGGGCGCCGCACCGAGCAGGCGCACGGGTGGAACAGCAGAAGACGGGGAGGAAGGGGAAGAAGAAACAGGTATGCGTGACGTCATGAAAGCGCGCCTTTAGAACGCCGAGACACGCCCTTACTGGGCTCCTCTCGACAAAGGACGCGTTGGATGACGGTAACGCTTACGACAGGCCGGCAAGCGGCTGCGGGGCGGATTATGGCGTGGTGTTTCGCTGCCCGTCAACCGTACCGGGAATTATTTTTTTCGGTGCGGCTGGCGGACCTTCAGGCCGCCAGGCTCAGCCGCGAACCGCCTTTTCTATCGCCGCCACATCGATCTTTTTCATCGGCATCATGGCCTGGAATGCCCGCGCTGCCACGTCGCCGCCCTGGGCCATCGCATCGGTCAGCACGCGCGGCGTGATCTGCCAGTTGATGCCCCACCGGTCCTTGCACCAGCCGCACTGGCTCTCCTTCCCGCCGTTGCCGACGATGGCATTCCACAGGCGGTCGGTCTCGGCCTGGTCGTCGGTGGCGATCTGGAACGAGAAGGCTTCGCTGTGCTTGAACTGCGGGCCGCCGTTCAGGCCGATGCACGGGATGCCCGCCACGGTGAATTCGACGGTGAGCACCTTGCCCTTCTTGCCGCCGCCGGGGTAGTCCGAGGGTGCTTGGTGCACGGCCGTCACCTTGCTGTCCGGAAAGGTCTGTGCGTAGAAGTGGGCAGCAGCTTCGGCCTCGCTGTCGTACCAGATGCAGACGGTGTTCTTGGCGGCGGGCATGCAGGTCTCCGGTGTGGGAAAAACGGCCAGTGTGTCGCGTTCACGGCGCGCCTGCAAGCTGCGGCCTGTAGGACATCCGCTTGATCGGATTGGCACAGAATGCGATTGGCGCGGCACCCTTTGAAAGCACCTCGGAACCTAGACTTTCCCCACACCCACCACCAGGAACCGACATGCCTTTCAGCACCCAATCTTCCTTCACCGTGTACAGCCCCGACATGGCCGACGGCCGCGTGGCCCGCGCGCAGTTTGCCGCCAGCGCCATGAGCGGCCCGGGCGACAACCTGTCGCCGCAGCTCGAATGGCAGGGCGTGCCGGCCAGCGCGCAAAGCTTCATCGTCACCATGTACGACCCCGATGCACCCACCGGCTCGGGCTGGTGGCACTGGGCCGTGGCCAACATCCCCGCCAGCGCCCGTGCACTGCCGCGCGGCGCGGGCGTGGCGGGCACCGTACCGCTGCCGCCCGGCACGCTGGAGATCAACACCGACATGGGCGTGCCCGGATACGTCGGCCCCCTGCCCCCGCCCGGTGAGACGCACCGCTACGTGCTCACCGTGACCGCGCTCGATGTACCGCGGCTGGACCTGCCGCCCACGGCCATGCCGGCGCTGCTGGCCTTCATGGCCGGCGCCCACACGGTGGGCAAGGCCAGCTTCACCGCCATGGGCGCACGCTGATAGCCACCACGGAGCACGGAACCGCCATGCACCCACGCCACACCCAGGACGACGGAACCCCGCAGGCCCGCAGCATCCACGCCCTGCCCGGCGTGGGCATGGCAGCCCATGTGCTGCAGGGGCGCGGGCTGGAGATCCTGCGCATGCGCATGGACCAGCCCGCGCTGATCCTGGTGGACCAGGGAACCAAGACCGTGCGCTCCGAGCGCGGTGCATCGGCCCGCGCCCGGCCCGGGCAGGCCATCGTGATCGAAGGGCAGCAGACGGTGGACTTCACCAACGCCGTGCCCGAGGGCGTGGAGCACTACGAAGCCCGCTGGCTGGTGTTCGACACCGCGCTGCTCGAAGACCCCGGCTACCAGGCGTGCGCCGCGCAGTTGGAGCAGCAGCAGGCCAGCGTGCGCCTGCTGCCCAAGGTCGCAGCACCATTGGCCAGCGCCTTCGAGCGCGCTGCCCAGGCCCTGGCACCCGATGCCGCGTTGCCGGTGTCCATTGCGCGCCTGCGCGTGCTGGAGGTGCTGCACTGGCTGCTGGAGCAGCACGGCATGGCCTTGCGCGCGCCGCAAGCGCATGCCGATGTGTCCGCGAAGGTGCGCGCCCTCATCACGGGCCGGCTCGACACCGAATGGACCGCCGGCCGCATCGCCAGCGCGCTCGCCGTGTCCGAGGCCACGCTACGCCGCCGCCTGGTGGCCGAAGGCGCTTCGCTGACCCAGTTGCTGGTGGACGCGCGCATGGCCACCGCGCTCACGCTGCTGCAGGCCACCACGCAGCCGGTGTCGTCCATCGCGCTGTCGGTGGGCTACGAATCGCCTTCGCGCTTTGCGGTGCGCTTTCGCCAGCGCTTCGGCTTTGCGCCGACCGCCGTGCGCGGGCACGAGCGCGGCGCCGCCTGACCATTCTTATCCCGAACCCACATCCAAGACACCCCATGCTCAAGATCCACCACCTGGGCCATTCCCAGTCCGAACGCATCGTCTGGCTCTGCGAAGAACTGGGCCTAACCTACGACCTGGTGCACTACACACGCGATGCCATCACGCGCCTCTCGCCGCCAGAACTCAAGGCCTTGCACCCGCTGGGCGCGGCGCCACTCATCGAGGACGGCCCCCTGCTGCTGGCCGAGTCGGCCGCCATCGTCGAGTACATCATCGTCAAGCACGGCGGTGACCGCCTGAAGCTGGGGCCCGAGCATGCCGACTACGCGCAGTTCCTGTACTGGTTCCATTTCGCGAACGGCAACCTCATGCCCTTGATCGGCCGCATGATGTCGGTGAGCCGCTCCCAGTTGTCTGCAGACCACCCGGTGCAGCAGAACGCCCAGGTGCGGCTGGAACGGGTGCTGGCATTGGTGGAGGCCCGCCTGGGCGAAGCGACCTGGCTGGCAGGCGAGGAGTTCACGGCCGCCGATGTGATGAGCGTGTTCCCGCTGACCACCATGCGGCTGTTCCAGCCACTGGACCTCAAGCCCTACCCGAACATCCGCGCCTACCTGCAGCGCATCGGGGAGCGGCCGGCGTACCAGCGCGCGATGGCCAAGGGGGATCCGGATCTGGTGCCGTTGCTGGACTGACAGCGTGGTTCAACCAAGCTTGCGCAGCATCACAGCCGCCCCTGCGCAAACACCGCGATCCGCTGCGCGGTGTCCGGGTCCGCAAAGCACGCATTCGCCGCCTTGCTCTCGGCCACCAGCGCCTCTTCGATCCGTGGCCCCAGGCCCGAGGTGAGCACGCGCTTGAGGCGTGCCGTGGCGCCGGCCGAGCGGGTGGCCGCCTCGGCGGCCAGGGCCATTGCGGTGGACAGCATCTGGTCGGCGGGCACCACGCGGTTGACCAGGCCCAGGGCCTTGAGGTCTGCGGCGCTCTGGCGCTCGCCCAGCACGATGAGTTCCATCGTGCGCTGGTGGCCCAGGGCCTGGGGCAGCAGGTGCGTGACGCCGCCGGTGACAAAATGGCCGAGCGCCATTTCGGGGAAGAAGCAGACCAGGGTGTCCGCGGCCACCACCATGTCGCAGTTGAGCACCCATTCGAAGCCGCCGCCCACGGCATAGCCGTGCACGGCGCCGATGACGAGCTTGGGGCCGAACATGATGTCGCGCGTGATCTGCTGGATGCGTTCGCAGTGCTCGGCGATGGCGGCGGGGCTTTCGGACTGTTCGCCGAACTCCTTGAGGTCGTCGCCCGCGCAGAACGCACGGCCCGCGCCGGTGAAGACGATGCACTGCGTGGCAGGCTCGTTCTGCGCGGCCTGCAGGGCGGCGTGCAGGTCCACCAGCAGCGTGCCGCTGATGGCGTTGAGGCGCTCGGGACGCTGCAGGGTGACGATGCTGACGGCGCCCTCGATGGTGTGAATTGCAAAGCTCATGAACGGTGTCTCGCTTTCTTCGACGAATGGATGAATGGTTGATCAATAGGTGGAACGCGGCGCCTCCGCCTCGCGGTCCCAGGTGCCCGGCGCAATGCCTTCGGCCTGCAGGCGGAATTTCTCGACCTTGTCGGTGGGGGTTTTGGGCAGTGCGGGCAGCAGGCGCAGGTAGCGCGGCACCATGAAGCGGGCCATGCGTTCGCTGCAGTGCCGGGCCAGGTCGGCAGGCGTGAGGCGGCAGCCAGGGCGCAGCACCACGCAGGCCATGACCTCTTCCTCGGTCATGTCGCTTGGCACGCCGAACACGGCGCTTTCGAGCACGTCGGGGTGGGTCTCGATGCCCATCTCGACCTCGGCGGCCGAGATGTTCTCGCCGCGGCGGCGCACGATGTCCTTGGAGCGGCCGACGAAGTACATGTAGCCATCGGCATCCTGGCGCAGCAGGTCGCCGGTGTGGAACCACAGGTCCTTGAACGCAGCGAGCGTGGCCTCGGGCATGCCGTAGTAGCCCTGCATGAGCAGGCCGGGCTGCTCGGGGCGGATGAGCAGTTCGCCGGGCTGATCCACGGGCACGTCGAAGCCCTGTGGGTCTGCCAGCCGTGCACTGAAAGCAGGGTCCACCTTGCCGCACGAACCCGTGCGGCGCGGCTCGTGCAGGGGTGTGTACATGACACCACCGGCCTCGGTGGAGCCATAGAGCTCCACCAGGCGGCAGCCGAAGCGCTGCTCGAATTCTGGCGCAAACGCCGGCAGGGGCACGCCCCAGCCCAGGCGGGCGCGGTGGTCGCGGTCGCGTGGCGAGGGGGGCTGCTTCCACAGCATGGTGACCGTGGCGCCCATGAAGTCGAACACGGTGGCCTGCAGGGCGCGCACCTCGTCCCAGTAGCGCGAGACGCTGAAGCGCTCGCCGATGGCAGCCACACCGCGCAGCAGCAGCGCAGGCACGATGGTCATCACCGTGGCGTCGAGGTGGAACATCGGGTAGGGGCAGTACAGCACGTCGTCGGGCCGCAACTCCAGCCCCGCGATGAACAGCCGCGCCTGGGCCAGCACGAAGCGGTGCGCGATCATGGCGGCCTTGGAGCGGCCCGTGGTGCCCGAGGTGTAGAGCAGCAGGCACAGGGCATCGGGCGCCACCTCGGGGCGCGGCAGAGACTGCGCGGTGGGCTCCACGCTGCACAGAACGGCGTAGGGCTGGCAGCCATCGGGCAATGCGGCGCCCTCCCCCACCACAAAGACATGGGTGGCCGTAGCCAATTCGGGCTGCACCTCGGCCCATTGGGCATGCAGGGTGGCATGCACCACGGCCAGTCGGCTTTCCACCAGGTTGACGGCGGCGGCCAGCGCCGCGCCGCGGAACGAGGTGTTGACGGGAGCTGCCACCGCACCCAGCTTGGCCAGCGCAAACCACAGGATCGCCATCTCGATGCAGTTGGGCAGCATCAGGCTGACATGGTGGCCTGCGCGCACGCCCTGCGCGTGCAGGCCCGCGGCCAGGCGGTCGCTGGCCTCATCGATCTGGCGGTAGGACCACTCGCCCGCGGCCATGCGGATAAAGGGCTGGTGCGGCACCTCGGCGGCGGCGCGGCGCAGTTCGGCGCCGAGGGAGGGGGCAAGAGAAAGGGCGTTGGCCATGGCGGATGCAGGATAGGAATTGCCCTGCCAAAGGGCAAGGACCATGCCACCGGTGCTGTGCGCCCTTTCTCCTGTGCAGGCACGTTGACATCCACAATGCAGCGAATTTATTTACAACAAACGTTCAACTATTGAACGTTGTATATTGCAACTTCATGCCCACTAGGAAGCCATCCACCGCCCTGCCTGCCCCCGCCAACAGCAGCCCAGACGATCTGCTGGAACGCCAGGGCCAGCTCATCGAGGAGCTGCAGACCCTGGTGAACCATGTGCCCTATGGGCTGATGGTGCTGGAACCCGGCGGCGTGGTGCGTCACCTCAATGCCGAGGCCGCACGCCAGTTGCGCCTGCCGCGCCACCTGGCGCAGGGGCGCACGCTGGGTTCGCTGCTGGACTTCGACACCATGGTGGAGCAGGTGTTCCTGACGGGCGAGGGTTACACCGACCGCGAGCGCGTGATATCCACCCCGCGCTTTCAGCTGCATGTGCTGGACACGGCGGTGCCTGTGAAGGCGGCGGACGGGCGCGTGCTGTCGGTGGTGAACACCTTTCGCGAGATCAGCGGCGTGCACCGGCTGGCCGGCCGCCTGGCGGGCAGCCAGGCGCGGCACACCTTCGACACCATGATCGGCCAGAGCCCGGCGCTGCGGGCCACCATCGCCGCGGCGCGCAAGGCGGCAGCGGGCCAGGCCAATGTGCTGCTCAGCGGCGAAAGCGGCACCGGCAAGGAGGTGCTGGCCCAGGCCATCCACAACGCGAGTGCGCGGCGCGACGGCCCCTTCATCGCAGTGAACTGCGCGGCGCTGCCGCGCGATTTGATCGAGAGCGAGCTGTTCGGCCATGCGCCGGGTGCCTTCACGGGCGCACAGCGCGAGGGCCGGCCAGGCAAGTTCGAGGCGGCCAGCGGCGGCACCATTTTTCTGGACGAGGTGTCGGAGCTGCCGCTCGATGTGCAGGCCAAGCTCTTGCGTGTGCTGCAGGAGCGCGAGGTGGTGCGCCTGGGCAGCACGCGCGCCGTGCGCGTGGATGCGCGGGTCATCACCGCCAGCAACCGCGACCTGCACGCCATGGTGGCTCGCAAGGAATTCCGCGAAGACCTGTACTACCGCTGCCATGTGATAGCGCTGGCCCTGCCGCCGCTGCGCGAGCGCCCGGCCGACGTGGCGCTGCTGGCCACGCACTTCCTCGCGCGCTACGCGGCGGCACTGGGCAAGCCGGTGCACGAACTGCCCGCTGCCGTGCTGGCGGCGCTGCTGCAACACCCCTGGCCCGGCAATGTGCGCGAGCTGGAGAATGCGATGGAGCGGCTGGTGAACCTGAGCGAGGGCGGCACGCTGGACGCATCAGTGCTGGGTCTGATGCCAGCGACGGCCAACCTGCCGGCCGCTGTGGAGTCAGCCCCTGCCGGAGTGCGCAGTTTGCGCGAGGCAGAGCGCGAGGCCATCGCGCAGGCCCTGCGCGCCTACCGCTTCAATGTGACCCGCACGGCGCAGGCCCTGGGCATTGCCAAGCCCACGCTGTATGCCAAGCTGCGGCTGCACGGCATTGCGCTGGAGCGGCCGCTGGCCTAGGGCCGAGCCGGCCTACTTCGCCACGTAGTCGTGCGGCGGATGCAGCGGCTCGGCCGGTTGCTCCGCGGCCACGGCGGTGTTGGCGCCCGGCACGGCCTTGCGCGCGAACAGGGTGTACATGGTGGGCACGACGAAGATGGTGAGCAGCGTGCCCAGCGACATGCCGCCCACGATGACCCAGCCGATCTGCGAACGCGTCTCGGCCCCGGCGCCCGTGGCCAGGGCCAGCGGAATGGCGCCGAGCACCATGGCGCCCGTGGTCATGAGGATGGGGCGCAGGCGCTGGGCCGAGGCCTTGACGAGCGCATCCACCATCTCCAGGCCCTGCTCGCGCAGCTGGTTGGTGAACTCCACGATCAGGATGCCGTGCTTGGTGATCAGCCCCACCAGCGTGATCAGGCCGATCTGCGAATACACGTTGAGCGAGCCCCCGCTCCACTTGAGCGCCAGCAGCGCACCGATCATGGACAGTGGCACCGAGACCATGATCACCAGCGGGTCGATGAAGCTCTCGAACTGCGCCGCCAGCACCAGGAAGATGAACACCAGCGCCAGCAGGAAGACGATGCCCAGCGCCCCTTGCGAGCTGCGGAATTCGCGCGAGGTGCCGTTCAAATCGGTGGTGTAGCCGGGCTTGAGCACCTTGGCGGCCGTGGCGTCCATGAAGGCCAGGGCCTCGCCCAGCGAGTACTCGGGCGACAGGTTGGCCGTGATGGTGACCGATCGGCGCTGGCCGAAGTGGTTGAGCTCGCGCGGGCTCACGCTTTCCTTGACGTTGACCAGGCTCGAGAGCGGGATCATCGCGTCGTTGCGGCCGCGCACATAGATGCTGTCGATGTTCTCGGGCGTGGTGCGGCCGCTGGCCTGGGTCTGCACGATCACGTCGTACTGCTCCGAGTCGCGTTTGTAGCGCGTGACGGTGCGTCCGCCCAGCATGGTCTCGATGGCCCGGGCCACCACGTCCACGCTCACGCCCAGGTCGGCGGCGCGGTCGCGGTTGACCGCGATGCGCAGCTCGGGCTTGTTCAGGCGCAGGTCGGCCTCGGGGGAGATGATGCCGGGGTTCTTGGCGATCTCGGCCATCATGGCGTTGGACACGGCGTTGAGGTTCTCGTAGCTGTCGGAGGTCTGGATCACATAGGTCAGCGGGCGCGCGCGGAACGGCTGGCCCAGCGAGGGCGGCGTGATCAGGAAGGCATTCACGCCCGGCAGGCCCACCACCTTGGGCTGCAGCTCGCGCACCATGTTGAGGGTGCTGCGCGAGCGGTTCTCCCAGTCCACCGTGCGGTAAATCACACTGCCCTGCGCCACCGTGGGGTTGCCGATGTTGGCGAAGATGCGGTCGAACTCGGGATAGTCGCGGCCCACCTTTTCGAGCTCCAGCGCATAGCGGTTGGTGTATTCCAGCGTGGCGCCGTCGGGCGCGGTGACGTTGACCAGGATGGTGCCGCGGTCTTCCAGCGGTGAGAGCTCCTGGCGCATGCCGGGGTAGACCAGCACCAGCGCAGCGCCGCTGGCCACCATGGCCAGAACCACCAGCCAGCGCGCCTGGAACAGTGCGCCGCGCACGCCACCACCGGTGCGGCCACCCCAGCGCGCAGTGACGACCCAGCGCAGCAGGCGACCATAGGCGTCCGACAGGGCCGTGAGCCAGCGCTCCATGGAGCGGTCGAACCAGTTTGGTTGGGGGTTGTGCTTGAGCAGCAGCGAGCACATCATGGGCGACAGCGTGAGCGCCACGAAACCAGAGACCACCACGGCACCGGCCAGCGCCAGCGCGAATTCGACGAACAGCCGCCCCGTGCGGCCCGGCGTGAAGGCCAGCGGCGCGTACACGGCCACCAGGGTCAGCGTCATGGCGACGATGGCAAAGCCGATTTCGCGTGCGCCCTTGATGGCGGCCGAAAACGGGTCGAGCCCCTCCTCGATGTGGCGGTAGATGTTCTCCAGCATCACGATGGCGTCGTCCACCACCAGGCCGATGGCCAACACCAGGGCCAGCAGGGTGAGCGTGTTGATCGAGAAGCCCGCCAGCGACATCAGCGCGAAGCTGCCCACCAAGCTCACGGGGATGGTGACGATGGGGATGATGGAGGCGCGCGCCGTGCGCAGAAAAACGAAGATCACCAGGGCCACCAGCACCACGGCCTCGGCAATGGTGGTGTAGACGCTTTTCACCGAGCGGTCGATGAACAGCGAGTTGTCGTTGGCGATGTCGATGGCGATGTCGGGCGGCAGGTCGGCCTTGAGCGTGGGCAGCATGGCGCGCACGCCGGCAGACAGCTCCAGCGGGTTGGCCGTGGCCTGGCGGATCACGCCCAGGGAGATGGCCTCGCGCCCGTTCAGGCGCACGCGGCTGCGGTCGCTGGCGGCGCCCTCCTCCACGCGCGCCACGTCGCGGATGCGCACCGGAAAGCCGTTGACGGTGCGGATCACCACGTTCGCGAACTGCGCGGGGCTGGCCAGGTCGGTCTGCGAGGTGACGCTGAACTCGCGCTGCTGCGACTCGATGCGGCCGGCGGGCAGCTCCAGGTTGTTGCGGCGGATGGCGTCTTCCACGTCCTGTGTGGTGAGGCGGTAGCCGGCCATGCGCTCGGGGTCGAGCCACACGCGCATGGCATAGCGGCGCTCACCGTAGATGGGCACGTCGGCCACGCCGGTCACGGTCTGCAGGCGCGGCTTGACGATGCGGTTGAGCAAGTCGTTGATCTCCAGCGGGGTGCGCGTGTCGCTGCTGAAGGCCAGCCACATCACGGGCGAGGCGTCGGCCTCGACCTTGGCGATCACGGGCTCGTCCACGGCATCGGGCAGGCGGTTGCGCACGCGGGCCGTGCGGTCGCGCACCTCGGCGGCGGCGTTGTCGGCGTCCTTCTCCAGGCGAAAGCGCACGCTGATCTGGCTTTGCTCGGCGCGGCTGATGGAGGTGATCACGTCCACCGCGTCGATGCCGGCGATCGAGTCTTCGAGCGGCTTGGTGACCTGCGACTCGATCACCTCGGCCGAGGCCCCCGCGTAGCGCACGCTCACGGTGACCACGGGCTCGTCGATCTTGGGGTATTCGCGCACCGACAGGCGCGTGAAGCTCACGGCGCCGATCAGCAGCACCAGCAGCGACAGCACGGTGGCAAACACCGGCCGGCGGATCGAGAGTTCAGCGAGTTGCATGGCGGTCGCCCAGCAGGGTGCGGTGAAAGGGTGCCAGGTCGCTCAGGCGGGCTGGCGTGCGGCGGCAGCGGCAGGGGCCGGACGGCCCGGGGTGGCCACTGCGGCCTGGCAGGGGTTGGGGCCGGGCAGCGGCTCGACCAGCGTGGGCTGGGGGGCGGCAGCCACCACCACGGGGGCCGGCGCGGGGGCGGCTGCGGGCGCCGCCGGTGCGGCCGACGCGGGGGCATCGGCTGCACTGGCCGCGCCCGATGCCGCCCGGGCGGGCCCGGCGCTGCCCTTGGCCTTGCCAGTCTCGGGCTGGCCCAGCACCACCACGCGCACGGCCGTGCCGTCGCGCTGGATGCGCTGCTGGCCGGCGGTGACGACCAGGTCATCGGCGGCGAGGCCATCCACCACCTCGACGAGGCCGGGGGCACGCGCGCCCAGCTTCACGGCAGTGCGCTGGCTCACGCGGGTGCCGGGCTCCTTGCCGTCGACCACCTTGAAGACAAAGGCGTTGCTGCCCTCGGGCACGATGGCCTCCTCGGGCACCACGCGCGCGTTGGCACGCTCGGAGAACACCGTGGTCACGCGCGCGAACATGCCGGGGCGCAGCTGCAGGCGGCGGTTGTCGATGCAGCCGCGCACGGCCACGGCGCGGCCATCGGCGTCGATCTGCGGGTTGATGGCCTGGACGACGGCCGCATAGCGCACGCCGGGCAGCGCATCGAAGGCCACGCGCGCTGTCTGTCCAGTGCGCACCTTGCCCTGCAGGCGCTCGGGCAGGCGGAAGTCCACGTACACGGCGTCGAGGTCTTCCACGTTGACGATGTCGGCGCCGTCCTTGAGGTAGTCGCCCACGTTCACGCCGCGGATACCGGCAATGCCGTCGAACGGCGCCAGGATGCGCAGGCGCGAGGCCGTCGCCTGGGCCAGCGCGAGCTTGGCCTGCGCGACCTCGAGGTTGGCCGCACTCTCATCGACCGAGCGCTGGCTGATGAAACCCTGGGCCACCAGCTCCTGGTTGCGCTTGTGGTTGGCCTGGGCAATGGACAGCTCGGCCTGGCTTTGCTGCACCTGGGCGCGGGGCAACTGGTCGTCGAACTGCACCAGCACCTGGCCCTGGCGCACGCGCTGGCCATCAGTGAAATGGAGCGCCGTGATGCGCCCGCTGACCTCGGGGCGCAGCACCACGCTGCGGCGCGAGCGCAGGCTGCCCACGGCCTCGGCGTCGTCGCGCAAGGCCATCTGGCGCACCGGCGTGGCCTCCACGGCCACCACCCGGCCGGCGCCGCCCTGCCCGCCCGCCCCCCGCGCGCCGCCCGCAGGCCCGCTATCACCCGCAGGTGCAGTGGCAGCGTCCGTCTTCGCCGGCGCGGCCGGGCGCTGAAGCCACCATGCGGCCCCCGAGGCAGCAGCGATGCCGACGACAGCAACAACGAGATATCGGGTTTTGGACGCCATGGATGGATCAGCAACAGCAGTGAAATCGGTGGGACGGCCCGGGATTGCGGGCCATCCACCAATGTATCAGTGTGTGTCCAAAACCGCAGCTTCCGGCGATTTCAGCGGTGGGGCTTTGGAGACAGATGGCTGCTGGTAAACCCTTGGCCGCCCGCCTGGCAGGCTTAGATCCTGCCCAGGGCCTTGTCCACGCCCTTGTTGGCCAGTTGGTCGGCGCGCTCGTTGCCGGGGTCGCCCGAATGGCCCTTGACCCAGCGCCAGTCGATGCGGTGGCCGCCATTGGCGACCAGCGCATCCAGGCGCTGCCATAGCTCCACATTCTTCACCGGGGCCTTGGTGGCGGTGCGCCAGCCCCGGGCCTTCCAGCCGTGGATCCATTCGGTGATGCCCTTGCGCACGTACTCGCTGTCCAGGTACAGGGTGACGGCGCAGGGGCGCTTCAGGGCGGCCAGCGCCTCGATCACGGCCAGCAGCTCCATGCGGTTGTTGGTGGTGCCCAGCTCGCCGCCGAACAATTCCTTCTCCGACGTGCCCGCGCGCAGCAGCACGCCCCAGCCGCCCGGGCCGGGGTTGCCCTTGCAGGCGCCATCGGTGTAAATGACTACTTCGTTCAAGATCGATTCCTGTTCTTCACTACCCAGGAGTCTAAAGGCGCGAGCGCGGCCTCACCGCCGATGGGCCGTACCGGGGGGCGAGGGTGTGCGGTGGGCCACCGGCACGGTGGCGGCGTTGCGCTGCTTCGCCGTGCGCCATGCCGGGCCGAGCAGGCGCATGCCATGCACGCGCTTGACGGCCACGATGAAGTAGCCCGCGCCGAAGATGGGCCACCAGCGCTCGCCCAGCGGGTCCATCCAGCCAAAGCGCTCGATCCACTGGCTGCTGCGCACCGCCGGGCGGTAGCAGCCGAACTGCGCCGACTCCACCTCGAAGCTGAGCAGCCGCAGCCAGTCGCGCAGGCGGCGGTAGCCGATGAATTCGCCCACGTCGGGCAGGTAGAGGCTGCCGCGGCCAAAACGCTGGTACAGCCGTGCGCGGCGCTGGCGCAGGCCCCACAGGCTCATGGGGTTGAGGCCGCTGATGACCACGCGCCCCTCGGGCACCAGCACGCGTTCCACCTCGCGCAGCGCGGTGTGGGGGTCGATGCTCAGCTCCAGCGTGTGGGGCAGCACCACCAGGTCGAGGCTGGCTTCGGCAAAGGGCAATGCCACAGGTTCGGCCAGCAGCGCAATGCCCTGGCGGGGCGAGCCATCCTCGCGCAGGCTGGCGTCCGGGGGCGGGCCTTCGGCGTCCGCGGCCTCCTGGCCGAGCACCAGCCACTGGTTGGGCATGCGGTTGGTGCGCAGGCCGTCCAGCAGCGGCATGCCCAGCTGCACGGCGTGGTAGCCAAAGAGGTCGGCCACCGCCTCGTCCAGGCGGTTCTGCTCCCAGGCCAGCAGGTAACGGCCGGGCGGGGAATCGAACCAATGGTGCAAACCTATAATTTGATCGCTCATGAACCTGCTACCGCTGCCCGCCTTTGCCGACAACTACATCTGGATGCTGCACGACGCACGCCAGGCCATTGTCGTGGACCCGGGAGATCCCGCACCGGTTCAGAAGGCTTTGCACGACCAGGGACTGCGATTGCAGGCCATTCTAGTCACGCACCACCACAACGACCACGTGGGTGGGGTGGACGTGCTGCGCGAGGCCACCGGGGCCACGGTGTACGGCCCGGCGCGCGAGAAGATCCCCGAGCCGCTGGTGCGCCTGTCCGCCGGTGACACGGTGGATGTGGCGGGCCTGCACTTCACGGTGCTGGACGTGCCGGGCCATACGGCAGGGCACATTGCCTTCTACTGCGCAGACCTGGGCGACGGCACGCCAGCGCTGTTCTGCGGCGACACCCTGTTCTCGGCCGGCTGCGGGCGGCTGTTCGAGGGCACACCGGCGCAGATGCTCGATTCGCTCGACCAGCTGGCCGCCCTGCCCGGCAACACGCGGGTGTGCTGTGCGCACGAATACACACTATCGAACCTGAAATTCGCGCGCGCGGTGGAACCCGGCAACCAGGATCTGGTCCACTACCTCGGCTGGTGCGAGGCACAGCGGGCACGCAACGAGCCCACCTTGCCGTCGACCATTGCGCAGGAGCGCGCGGTGAACCCCTTTCTGCGCGTGCGCGAGTCCGGGGTGCGCCAGGCGGCCCAGCGGTTCCACCAGCAGACCGATCAACACGACGCGGTGGCAGTGCTGGCTGCCCTGCGCCAATGGAAGAACGAGTTTCGATGAAAATTGTGCACATCGCATGCCTGGCTGGCATGCTCTGGCTGACTGGCTGCGCCACCACCGGAACCGACACCACCGTGGCGGGCGGCGCATCCGACGGCCCCGCCATCCCCACCAACAACAAGACCCCTGCCCGCCCCGCGCACACGCCACTCATCCCCAATGGGCCGCTGCAGCCCATCATGGCGGTGAACGCCTTCAACGGCGGCGGCGTGGCCTCGCTGTCGGCCCCGGCCGACCTGTGGGACCGCATACGCCGCGGCTTTGCCATGCCCGACCTGCAGCACGAGCTGGTGCAGGACCGCGAGCAGTGGTATGCCACGCGCCCCGACTACATCCAGCGCATGACGGAGCGCTCGAGCAAGTACCTGTTCCACATCGTCGAGGAGCTGGAGCGCCGCGGCATGCCCACCGAGCTGGCGCTGCTGCCCTACATCGAGAGCGCGTTCAACCCGCAGGCCGTCTCCAGCGCCAAGGCGGCGGGCATGTGGCAGTTCATGCCGGCCACGGGCAGTTATTTCGACCTCAAGCAGAACGCCTTTCGCGATGACCGGCGCGACGTGCTGGCCTCGACCCGCGCGGCGCTCGACTACCTGCAAAAGCTCTACGGCATGTTCGGCGACTGGCACCTGGCCCTGGCCGCCTACAACTGGGGCGAAGGCAGCGTGGGCCGCGCCATTGCAAAGAACCAGAAGGCAGGCCTGGGCACGGGCTACACCGACCTGAACATGCCGGCCGAAACCCGGCTGTACGTGCCCAAGCTGCAGGCGGTGAAGAACATCGTGGCCAACCCCGATGCCTTCAAGACCGAGCTGCCGCTGATCGAGAACCACCCCTACTTCCAGACGGTGGACATCACCCACGACATCGACGTGGCGCTGGTGGCCAGCCTGTCGGGCATCCGCGAGGACGATTTCCGCGCGCTCAACCCCTCGTACAAGCGCCCGGTGATCCTGGCGGCCGGCACGCCGCAGATCCTGCTGCCCTGGGACAACGCCAAGGTCTTCCAGCGCAACCTCGAAGCGCGCCGCGAAGGCCAGTACGCCAGCTGGACCGTGTGGTCCGTGCCCACCACCATGACGGTGGCCGACGCAGCCCAGCGCACCGGCATGAGCGAGGCCGACCTGCGCAGCATGAACAACATCCCGCCGCGCATGCTCATCAAGGCGGGCTCGGCGCTGATGGTGCCGCGCTCGGTGACCACGCGCGAGGACGTGTCTTCGCACCTGGCGGACAACGGCCAGTTGGCCTTCGCCCCCGAGATCGTGACCCGCCGCACCACGGTGCGCGCCCGCAAGGGCGAAACTGTGGCCAGCGTGGCCAAGCGCTACAACCTGAGCGCCAGCAACGTGGCCGACTGGAACGACGTGAAGGCCAGCGCCGCGTTCAAGCTGGGCCAGCAGATCGTGGTCTACCTGCCGGTGCGTGCCGCCGTGGCGGCAGCCACCACCCAGGTGCGTTCATCGAACGTACGCAACGTGGTGCAGGCCCGCGGCAAACAAAGCGCGGCCAAGGCACCACCCTCAGCCCCCGCCAAGCGCGGCGGTACGCCGTCCAAAGTCAAGAAACGCTAAAGCCTCGCGGGTGATAGTCCGCGCCTTACGCGCCCAGACCCCGCGCTCAAGAGTTGCTGAAAAAGCTTCCTGGCTAGGCGCTCCGTCGCAGACAGTACTGAAAGTACGGCAAGACGGAGCAACGACGCCAGGGAGGTTTTCTCAGCGACTCCGTTTAAAGCTTAAGCGAGTGCATGCCCATCAGTCCTAGCACGCCCATGACGATGAGGTAGATCGCCACGATGGTGCTGAGCAGGCGTGGCATGACGAGGATGAGGATGCCCGCAATCAGGGAGACGAGCGGGCCGATGCTGAGGGTGAACGACATGGTGAGGCAGTCCTTGTTGGCTGGGGTTGGGTATCCGGAGGTTACGCATCCGGAGCGCCGGCCAATGTAAGCCATCTTCCCGACCCGAAAGCGCATTTTTCGGACAATCGTGCCACCCGCCCCTCGGCGCGCTGCGCAGGCTCAGACGTTGTATCTCAGGCGTGCCTTGCGCACCCACTCGTTGCTGAAGGTGCGGGCCAGATCGACCTTGGCGCCCGCCACGTCGGAGCCGGTGCGGCCCAGCACGCGCAGTGCGGTGGCGGGCCCGTCGTCGGGCATCAGGCCGTTGGGCGAGAAGGTCTCGCGCACACGGCTGAATGCGGCCAGGTACAGGCCCCGGTCGCCCAGCAGGTAGCTCGGCGGCACCAGCTTGATCAGATCGGCCGGCGCCGCGGTCTGCAGCCATTTGAGCGCATGCACGATGGCATTGGTGAGCGCCTGCACCTGCGCCGGCTGCTTTTGGACGAAGGCCTGGGGGGCGTACAGGCAGCCTGCAGGCATGTTGCCGCCAAACAGCTCATGCGCCCCCTTCAGGGTGCGCATGTCGCCCACGATGTGCACGTCCATCTTCTGTTCGAGCAGGGTCATGATGGGGTCGGCATGGCACAGTGCATGCACCTGGCCCGTACGCAGCGCCGCCACGGCCGGCGCGCCCGCGCCCACACCGATGAAGTTGACGTCGCGCTCGCGCATGCCGGCACGCGCCAGCAGGTGCACGGCCATGAGGTGCGTGGACGAGCTCAGGGCCGAGACGCCGATGCGCCGGCCCGCCAGGTCCGACAGTTCGTCATAGCGCGGCAGCGCCTTGCGCGACACCCCCATGGCGATCTGCGGCGCGCGGCCATGCAAGGCCATCGCCCGCAGGTGGTTGCCACGCACCTGCTGGCGGATGGTGTACTCGTAAGCCCCCGACCCCACATCGGCCGTGCCGTTGAGCACCGCCTGCAGCGCCATGGCGCCGCCGGCAAAGTCGGACACCACGACCTGCAGGCCCTCGCTCTCAAAATAGCCCAGCAGGTCGGCCAGCGCCAGCGGCAGGTGGTAGAGCACGCTTTGCCCGCCCACGGCCACCGTGACACGGCCCAGCCCTGGAGCGGCAGCCTGCTGCGACAGCACGGCAGGCGCGAACACCGTGGCCGCCGAGAGGGCGGATACGGCGCCAAATGCGCGGCGGCTGAGCATGGGTGGTGGCATGGAAAAAGAAAGGCGAAAAAGCCCATTGTTGCACTGCAACAATCGTGCCTCAGCAAGGCCCATCAGGCATCAGGGACTACCCCTGAGGACTACTACGTAGGTGACACCTGCCAAGGCCGAAAAGTGCCCCGAAAACGGTGCCTCGCACAGGCATGCGGCCAGGCCCGCCAGGGGCCCGCTCCCCGCCGATCAGCGGTGGTATCCGAGGAACAGGATGCCGATGTTCACCAGGAAGGCGCCCGACCACAGCGCGCTGCGCACGGTGGGCATGTCCGCCACATACATCATGATGTAGAAGATGCGCAGAAACACCCACAGCAGGGCCGCCAGGTCGAGCAGCGTCTGCGCGGCACCGAGCTGGTGCGCAATGATCACGGCGCCGATGAAAAAGGGCAGTGCCTCGAAACTGTTGGTCTGCGCCGCATTGGCACGCGCCTGCCAGCCCGTCTGCCGGGCCAGCCAGCCGCGCGGGTCGCGGTTGTCGAAGCCCCCTTCCTTGCGCGACTTGCCCCGCCCGCCGCTCTTGGCCAGGTAGGAACACGCCATGGGCAGCAGCACGGCCACCAGCACGCACCAGTAGGCCGCAGTGAAGCGCGCCATGTGCATGGAGTTCATTGGAATTGCACTTTCTTGGTATTGCTCGCCCATCTTGCCTGGCAAGCTATTGATTTGATAGTGGGGAAGGATTCTAAGCGGCCCCTGCGCGCAAGAGCCGCACGCCCTCTTCTTGAACAGGTTCTTAGCGCCGGTCCACCAGCGCATGGGCGATGGTGCCCAGGTCCACGTACTCCAGTTCGCTGCCCACTGGCACGCCGCGCGCCAGCCGCGTGACATGCAGGCCCCGGGCCTTGAGCGCCTCGCTGATCACATGCGCCGTCGCCTCGCCCTCGGCATTGAAGTTGGTCGCCAGGATCACCTCCTGCACCGTGCCATCGCTGGCCCGGTCCATGAGCTTGTGCAGACCGATCTCCTTGGGACCGATGCCATCGAGCGGGCTGAGCCGCCCCATGAGCACGAAGTACAGCCCCTTGAACGCGCCCGTGCGCTCCAGCGCCGACTGGTCCGCCGGCGTCTCCACCACGCACAGCCGCGTGGCATCGCGCTCCGGGTCCAGGCAGGTGCTGCAGACCTCGGCCTCGGTGAAGGTGTGGCAGCGCACGCAGTGGTGCACCGATTCCGCCGCATCCTGCAGCGCCCGCGACAAGGCCTGCGCCCCCTCGCGGTCATGCTGCAGCAGATGGAACGCCATGCGCGAAGCCGACTTCACCCCCACCCCCGGCAGCCGCCGCAGCGCCTGGATCAGGACATCGAGGGAATTGATAGACGATGAAGAAGCCATAGGCCTAATGTACGCAACAGCGAGTGAGCGCAGCGAAACGAGCCGCCAAAAACCCAGCCTTCATACCCCACCCTCAAGGGCGTAGCGAGCGGTCTTCAGGCTAGGCGGACGGAACACAGGAACCGGAACGTACTTGAAGTACGTGAGGATTCCGAGCACCGCCCAACGACGCATGGAGGCCGCTCGGTAGCCAGCATCAGAAAGGGAATTTCATGCCGGGGGGGAGGCCTGGCATGCCTGCCGTGAGCTTGCCCATCTTCTCCGCCGAAGTCTCTTCGGCCTTGCGCACCGCCGCATTGAAAGCGGCAGCCACCAGGTCTTCGAGCATGTCCTTGTCTTCGGCCAGCAGGCTGGGGTCGATGGTGATGCGCTTGACGTCGTGCTTGCAGGTCATGAGCACCTTCACGAGGCCGGCGCCGGACTCGCCCTCCACCTCGATGAAGGCCAGTTCGTCCTGGGCCTTCTTGAGGTTGTCCTGCATGGCCTGGGCCTGCTTCATCAGGCCGGCGAGTTGTCCTTTGTTGAACATGGTGGTGGTTCCTTGGTTGGATGGAGGATGTTGTTTATTGTTGGTTGACTGTACGGCCGTGCCGCTTCACGCAGGCTTGATGCTGCCCGGCACGATCTTGGCGCCGTGGTCGCGCAGCAGGGTCTGCACATAGGGGTCGTTCATCACGATCTCTTCGGCCACGCGCTGGCGTTCGGCGGCAGCGGCGGCATTGCGGCGCGCAGGGCTGTCGATCACGACACCCACCTCGACGCTGATCTGCGTGGCATGGCCGGCCGCTTCCAAAGCGCTGCGCAGGCGCTCGCGCGCCGTGGGCTGGTTCAGCGACTCGCGCTCCACACGCAGCAGCCAGTGGGCGCCATCGCGCGCCACCAGCTGCGACTGCAGGGCCAGCTCGCGCACCAGGGCGGTGACGGCCTCGGCCGCCACCAGGGACTGCACGGTGGTGTACCAGACATCGCCCTCCTCGGTGGGCGTGTAGCGGGCCGACGGCGGACGCGCCGCCGTGGGCGAGGAGGTGCCTGCAGGGGTCGGCTGCAGGCGCTCGCCCGGCTCGGCGGACATGGTGCGCACGGGGATGGACATCACCCCGGCCGCAGCAGGCCGCACGGCCACCGCGGGTGCCTGGCCGTTGTCGGCACCGCCCGCGCCCTCGCTGCCTTCCTCATCGCCGCCGCCATGCTGGCGGTCGAAGTCGTCCAGCGTACGCACCGGCAGCGCCATAGCCTCCCGAGGTTGCTGCACAGCAGCGGGGGCGGGCGCCGGGGCCGGTTCAGGATCGGCCACGGGGGCTGGGGCAAGGGCAGGCACGGCAGCCACCGCCTCCACGACGGCAGGAGCCACCGGCACGGGGGCGGCCGGCCGGGGCGCCACTGCGGGAGGCGCCAGGGGCGCTGCCACCGGCACAGGGGCCGCCGCGGGGGCCTGGACCTGGGCTGGCGCGGGTGCCGGGATGACCGGCTCAGCGCGCGTCAGAGTTTTTTTTTCCGCCGGGCCGTCTCCGGCCGGGGGTTTGAATGCCAGCAGGCGCAGCAGCACCATGGTCAGGGCCGCGTATTCATCGGGCGCCAGGCCCAGTTCGCCGCGACCGTGCAGGCACAGGCTGTACAGCAGTTGCGTCTCGTCGGCCGGCATGGCGGCCGACAGGCGTGCGGTCTCGGCGGCCTCGGGGTCGTCGGCATCGATGGCGCCCGCCATCTGCGGCACGGCCTGGAACACAGCCATGCGCTGCAGCACGGCGCTCATCTCCTCCAGCGTGGAGGCGGCGGACAGGCCGTTCATGCGCAGTGCATCGGCGGTCTCCACCACCGTCTTGCCGTCGCCCAGGGCCAGGGCCTCGATGAGGCGGAACACATAGGAGCGGTCTACCGCGCCCAGCATCTGGCGCACACCGGCTTCCTGCAACTGGCCGCTGCCGAAGGCGATGGCCTGGTCGGTGAGCGACAGCGCATCGCGCATGGAGCCGCGCGCCGCGCGCGACAGCAGGCGCAGCGCCTGGGGCTCGGCCGGCACGTTCTCGGCGGCCAGCACCCGGGTCAGGTGGCTGAGCACCGTCTCGGGCGCCATGGGCCGCAGGTTGAACTGCAGGCAGCGGCTGAGCACGGTGACCGGCACCTTCTGCGGGTCGGTCGTGGCGAGCACGAACTTCAGGTACTCGGGCGGCTCCTCCAGCGTCTTGAGCATGGCGTTGAAGGCCGTGTTCGTGAGCATGTGCACTTCGTCGATCATGAAGACCTTGAAGCGCCCCTGCACCGGCTTGTAGACGGCCTGCTCGAGCAGGCTCTGCACCTCGTCCACCCCGCGGTTGGAGGCGGCGTCGAGCTCGGTGTAGTCGACGAAACGGCCGCTGTCGATGTCGGTGCAGGCCTGGCACACGCCGCAGGGCGTGGCGGTGATACCGCCATTCCCATCGGGCCCCTGGCAGTTGAGCGACTTGGCCAGGATGCGCGAGACGGTGGTCTTGCCCACGCCGCGCGTGCCCGTGAACAGGTAGGCGTGGTGCAGGCGCTGCTGGGTGAGCGCGTTGGTGAGCGCCTGCACGACATGCTCCTGCCCCACCATTTCCGTGAAATTGCGGGGGCGGTACTTGCGGGCGAGCACGAGATAGGACATGGGCTGATTCTAAGGGGGTCTGCGCATGCCCCTGCGCAGCGCTCGCCGCGAGCGGCGCCCGCTTACACCTCGCAAAACCCCAGGCTGGCAACCCGGGAAAACACTGCGGGCTGTTCCTCTGTACATCCTGCAACACCCTGCCTAGCATGG
The DNA here is from genome assembly GCF_058783375.1 of Acidovorax sp. FW305-C-20-28. Taxonomy (NCBI): domain Bacteria; kingdom Pseudomonadati; phylum Pseudomonadota; class Betaproteobacteria; order Burkholderiales; family Comamonadaceae; genus Acidovorax; species Acidovorax sp. FW305-C-20-28. The sequence continues at coordinate 57,094 of NZ_JBYSYM010000013.1, forward strand.
GCCAGGAGCGCATTCACGCTCCGTGGCAGGCCGGGCCCGCAGCCGGCCTGCCAGCAACGCACGACGGAAGGTGGCTGTATATGGTGGATACCTCCCAGCGGCGGCCCATGGGGATCGCCAGGCGCATGGGCCTTCTGATTGCCTGCGCACTTGCCGGCATTGCGCTCATCACCGCCATCCTGCTCGGCTCGGAGCGCAGCCTCATCATGGAGGAGCGAAAGAGCAGCGTGCGCCAGAACGTCGAGTCGGCGCACAGCCTCATCGTGCACTTCCATGGCCAGGCCAAGGCCGGCAAGATGCCCGAGAAAGAGGCCCAGCAACTGGCCAAGGACAGCCTGCGCGCCATGCGCTACAGCGGCAACGAGTACTTCTGGATCAACGACATGCACCCCGTGATGGTGATGCACCCGATCCGCCCCGAGCTCGAAGGCAAGGACCTCACGGACAACAAGGACCCCACGGGCATGCGCCTGTTCGTGGAGTTCGTGAACGTGGTCAAGGCGCGCGAGGCGGGCTTCGTGCTCTACCTGTGGCCCAAGCCGGGCAGCACCGACCCGGTGCTCAAGGCCTCGTATGTCAAGGGCTTTGCGCCCTGGGGCTGGGTGGTGGGCTCGGGCGTGTACGTGGACACGGTGACCTCGACCGTCAACGAGCGCATCGTCAAGTTCGGCCTGGGTGCCGTGGCCCTGGCCGTGCTGCTGCTGGGCGTGGGCATGCTGATCTCGCGCGGCATCCTGCGCCAGCTGGGCGGCGAGCCCGACTACGCGGCCCGCATCACCGAACAGATGGCCCAGGGCGATTTGTCGATGGACATCGCCCTGCAACCGGGCGACCAGTCCAGCCTGCTGCATGGCATGCAGGCCATGCGCACCAGCATCGCCAACATCGTGAGCGAGGTGCGCTCGGGCACGCAGTCCATCGCCACGGCATCGACCGAGATCGCGGCGGGCAACAACGACCTCTCGGCGCGCACCGAGCAGCAGGCCAGCTCATTGCAGCAGACAGCCGCCTCCATGGAGGAGCTGACCAGCACCGTGCGCCAGAACGCCGACAACGCGCGCCACGCCAGCCAGCTGGCCAACACGGCATCCCAGGTGGCCGTGCGCGGCGGCACCGTGGTGAACCAGGTGGTGAGCACCATGGGCGAGGTGAACACCTCGTCCAAAAAGATCGTGGACATCATCGGCGTGATCGACGGCATCGCCTTCCAGACCAATATCCTGGCCCTGAACGCCGCCGTCGAAGCCGCGCGCGCAGGTGAGCAGGGCCGCGGCTTCGCCGTGGTGGCCAGCGAGGTGCGCGGCCTGGCCCAGCGCAGCGCCGAAGCGGCCAAGGAGATCAAGCAGCTGATCGACGCCTCGGTCAACAAGGTGGGGGAAAGCACCCGCCTCGTGGACGAGGCCGGCAGCACCATGACCGAGGTGGTCAAGAGCGTTCAGCAGGTCACCCAGATCATCAGCGAGATCGCCTCGGCGAGCCAGGAGCAGTCCTCGGGCATCGACCAGGTGAACGTGGCCATCTCCAACATGGACCAGGTCACCCAGCAGAACGCCGCGCTGGTCGAGCAGGCCGCCTCGGCCGCCGAGTCGCTGAATGTGCAGGCCGCCAAGCTGGAGCAACTGGTCAGCGTGTTCCGGCTGGGTTAGCGCGCGCGCCAGCCACCGCTCACCCCAGGGCGAGCAGGCGTGCGGCCAGCACCGAGGCCAGGTGCTGCGCCGGGGGCACCGCCACGCCCGGTGCCGTGGCCAGGGCACCATCGATGGCCAGGCTGGCCAGCCCGTGCGCCAGGCTCCAGCCCGCCAGGGCCAGTTCATCACCGCCCTCGGGGGCATGGGCCCGTGCGGCGCGCAGCAGCACGTGGAAGGCTTCGTCCGCTGCCGCCTGCAGTTCCGGGTGCTCGGCCTTGTGCTGCAGCAGGGGGCTGAACATGAGCCGGAACACGGCCGGGCGTGCCAGCGCAAACGCCACATAGGCCGTGCAGTGCCCGACCAGGGCGGCCGCCGTGCCCTCCCCCGCCTGCGCGCCCCGCATGGCTGCGGCCAGATCACTAAAACCCCGCGCAGACACGGCCGCCAGCAAGGCATCCAGGTTGGCAAAGTGGTGGTAGGGGGCCGCATGCGAGACACCTGCCGCCTTGGCCACGGCGCGCAGGCTGAGCGCGCCCCCTGCAGCCAGCAGAGACTCGGCGGCGGCCAGCAGGGCGGCGCGCAGGTCGCCATGGTGGTAGGGCGCACGGGAGGCTTGCAAAGGGGTCATGGCCGCGATCTTGACACAGTCAAGATCAGTCCGGACAATGCACCCATCTTGACAATGTAAAGATAAATCCATGACCCGACGCCTGCTCCAGGTCGCCACCGCGGCGATGGCACTCATTCCGGTGGCCACCGGCGTGCTGACCATGATGGGAATCGACGATCCGCTCTACCACGCCAGCGGCCTGCCACGGGACGCGCTGCTCGACGGCAACCTGCGCTTTTTCGGGGGCGTCTGGCTTGCGCTCGGGCTGGCCATGCTGTCGCTGGTGCCGCGGATCGAGCGCGAGGGGCGTCTGTTCGCCGTGCTCTGGGGGGCCGTGTTCCTCGGCGGTGTGGGCCGGGCCCTGTCGATGGCCTGGCTGGGCCTGCCGCCGGCGCCGTTCATCGGCTTCACGGCGCTGGAACTGCTGGGGGCCCCGGCCTTCATTGCCTGGCAGCGCCAGGTGGCGGCCCGCAGTGGCACTGCCGGCCCATGAGCCCCGATGCCCTGGAATCAGGGGAATGGCGGCGCGCCGAGCTTCTTCACGGCTTCTTCGCGGTAGGCGCTCAACCCCTTCTGCACGATCGACAGCCAGGCCCCATCGGTCGCAGCGCCCTGGGACTCTTCGGCATGCACGCTGATGCTGGTCGCAGCGGTCTCGCTGCCTGCGATATGGATGCTGGTCTCGACATCGGCATTCATGGTGATGGCCCAGAGACCCATGTTCACCCAGGACCACAGCTTGCGGATGCGCACGTCCACGACCAGGGGGTCGGGCCCTGCACTGCCCACGTCCCGGGCCACGCGGTAGCCCAGTTGCTGGAAGGCGCTACCCAGGTTCTCCCGCACCAGGCCGGTCACGGTCTGGCCCTCTTGCACCAGCACATCGCCCAGGGCCTTGCCGTAGGTGTTGCGCTTGCGGGCCACAGCGCGGGCCTTGACGGCTTCGGTGGCGGCGGCCGCGCCGCCAAAACCCAGCGATGGCACGTTGGGTGAGCGCGGAGCCTCCTCGAACACGCGCTGGTCCGTGACGGACTGGATGACCACGGCACGGGCCTTGGTCACCGTGGGAGCGGCAGCGGGGGCTGCAGGCCCCGTCACCTTGAGCTCACTGCGGTTGGTGGCGCAACCGGTCAGAAAAACGGCCGCGGTGGCCAGCAATGCGATCACGCCGTAGCGTCGAATACCCATGATTTCTCTCTCCCTCGTTGGTGGTGACGTTGTTGCCTGACCGCGTGCCGCCAGGCGGCACCGGCGAGGCACTATAACAATGGAAAATCGAGATCAATAGAAAAATCCAACCACCCAGAATGGCATCACCCGCTTGGGGGAGCGCCATGAAAAAAGGCGGCCCGCGGCAAGGACAAAAGGCCATCCGCGCCGGCAGCCCCTTCCACACCGGCTACAATGGCGGCTGACGGGCCTCCCCGCATGGCAAAGCGGCCAACCGGGTCAGGTGGGGAACCAAGCAGCCCTAACTGTGGAGTCAGTGCCGGGGGTAAGGCTCGTCAACTTCTCTTCTTGCTGCCATGCCTGCGCAGCACGGAATGCGCCCAGCGCGCAGCATCCCTTACCCATTTCCGTTTTTTTGCCCGTGTCGGTGCTGTCCGACACAGTTTTGCGGCGCTCGGCACTTCCCTCCACTGCGGCACAGGCGCACACTTTGTGGCATCGCTTCTCCCCCTTTTTCGGGTGCTGCCATGTCCACCGCCATGACCGTGCAAGTGTCCCCAACCCGCCGCGGCACCGCTGCGTACTGCCAGGGTCCGGCCGCAGCAACAGGCCCCGCGGCATCCCAGTGGATACGGCCCGCGTGCACCCTGGGGTTGGTCCTCTTCGGAACCGGCTGGGCGGTCGCGGCCGATACCTCCTCGTTCGGCGATGAGGCCATGGCCGGCCTGCAGGAGGAATCCGCACCGTGGGCTTCTGCCTATGAAGTCCGCAGTGCCGTGCTGCCCGAGCTGGGCGACTACGCCGTGCGCAACCCGGCCCTCGCAGGCGGCGGCAACGCCCCCAACACCCAGTATCTGGACTTCACGCGCTGGCTCACACCGGACGCCGCGGCACGCTTCGGCCTTTCCCTGGGCCTGAGCGCTCCCGCACCTGGCGCCCTGCCGCTGGCGCCCGAAGCCGCCTCCCCCGCCAGCCTGGACCTGGGCGTGCGCTGGAGGTCGCGGCTGGAGAGCGGGCGCCAACTCGACGTCACGGCCTGGGCACGCACGCCGCAGGGGGCGCAGGCCTCGGACGCCCTGGGCCTGATCCGGCAGGCGCAGCAGCCCTTGTATGGCACGCGCGTGGAGGTGCAGTGGGCGACCGCCAAGACCGGCGGGCTCACGCCCGAGTTCGGCGCCGTGGGCGTGCAACTGGAGGGCGGATCGCGCCTGGTGCTGCGTGCGCGCAAGGGCGGCCCCATGCTGTACTACCGCTCGAAATTCTGAGTTCCCGGCCCGGCGGGGCCCCCGGTCACAGGTTGCCGGCCTGCTCCAGCCAACGCAACACTCCCTCACCCGCCACCCTGCCGCTGGCCATGCTCGCGGTGAGCAGATAGCCGCCGGTCGGAGCCTCCCAGTCGAGCATCTCGCCCGCGCAGAACACGCCCGGGGCCGCCGTGGCCATGAGCCGGGCGTCCAGCGCCTCGAAGGCGACGCCCCCAGCCGTGCTGATGGCCTCGTCCAATGGCCGCGCCGCCACCACGGTGACGGGCAGGGCCTTGATGGCATGGGCCAGGGCCACGGGGTCGGCCATGCCGTCCTTGCCCAGGTGCTCATAGAGCATGCCGGCCTTGATGCCATCGAGCCCCAGGCGGCTTTTGAGGTGGCTGGACAGCGAGCGCGAGCCGCGCGGGTGGCGCACCTCCCCCAGCACGCGCTCGGGCGTGTGGTCGGGCAGCAGGTCGAGATGGAAGGTGGCATGGCCATGGGCTTCGACCTCGTCGCGCAGCAGGTGCGAGGCAGCGTACACCAGGCTGCCCTCCACCCCCGTGGCGGTGGCCACGAACTCGCCGCGGCGCTGGAAGCTGCGGCCCTGGCTGTCGGTGAACGCCAGGGCCACGGTCTTGAACGGCTGACCGGCGAAGCGCTCGGTGAAGTGCTCCGTCCAGCCCACGGCCGGCGCCGACGTGCGGCCGATCAGCTCGCGCAGGAAATCGCGCCGCGTCTCGCCCGCCGGCGCATCGGCACGCAGCACGTCAAAGCCGCTGTTGGCCGGGCGCAGCGGCGCCACGGCCACGCCCCGTGCGGCCAGCAGGGGCACCCAGGCGCCATCGGAGCCCAGGCGCGCCCAGCTGCCGCCGCCCAGCGCCAGCACCGTGGCGCGCGCATGTACGGCCAGCTCGCCCGCCGGCGTGGCAAAGCGCAGCGCACCGCCCTGCCCGGCATCGGCCCAGCCCAGCCAGCGGTGGCGCATGTGGAACTGCACGCCCTGGCCGCGCAGTCGCTGCAGCCAGGCGCGCAGCAATGGGGCGGCCTTCATGTCGGTCGGGAACACGCGGCCCGAAGTCCCCACGAAGGTCTCCACGCCCAGGCCTTGGGCCCAGTCGCGGATCGCGGGCCCACCGAAGGCCGCGAGCAGCGGTTCGACCTGCTTCTCGCGGCCGGCAAAGCGGGTGGCGAAGGCCTCGTGCGGCTCGGAGTGTGTGAGGTTGAGCCCCCCCTTGCCGGCCAGAAGGAATTTGCGCCCCACTGAGGGCATGGCATCGAACACGTGCACCGCCACGCCCGCCTGCGCGAGCACCTCGGCCGCCATCAGGCCGGCCGGGCCACCGCCCACGATGGCGACATCGCAGTCCAGGCCCGGGGCGACCGCGTCCGGGGTGGGGGAAGTGCTTGCATTCATGGTGGAGGCTTTCGGAAGTCGGGGCAACGGCAAGGGTCAGAACAGCGACCCCTGGGGGGAGTCGTCCGCAGCCGGAAGCGCGCGGCGGTGCTTGGCCGCCGCAGGCGCTGGAGGTGCGGCGGGGGCGAGAGTATGCCCCATGGCGTCCGCCCCGCCACCGGCACCGGGATCCGCAGGCACCACGACCATGCGCCCATCCCCGGTCAGGAAGGCCGCATGCACGGGCTCACCGGGCATCAGCGCGCGCACCGCCTCGCGGTAGCGCTGCAGCTGCGCCATCAGGCCGGGCTGGCGCTCGGGCCGGGCAGCGCTCTTGTAGTCCAACACCCACCAGCCCGGCGCGGGGCCCGCGCCGCCTGCCACGGCCGGCCGGTGCACCAGCCGGTCGAGCCGCAGGCTCTGGCCCCGGTGGTTCAGGGGCGCCTCGTTCATGGCGCTGTCCATCTCCGCCGGGTCCCAGGCCCAGGAGCCCTCGCCGGCCAGGATGCGCTGGGCCAGTTGCGCCGCGCGCGCAGCGGCCGCGGCGCTGATCTCGTGGTCCAGCGCCAGGCGGGCCAGGCGCGCGGGTGGCCAGCCATGGTGGCGCAGATCGGCCAGCGCCATGCCCGCCACGCCGGCCTGCTCCAGCAGCTGGTGCATGGCCTCGCCCAGGCGGGACTCCGGGGTCGATTCGCTCGCCTGCCGCTCGGCCTGGCCATCGGCACGGCCCACCGCCGCGAACCCCTCGACCAGGCCCGCGCCCAACCCGCCCTTGCGCCCCCGGCCCAGTTCGGGGGGCAGCACGGGCAAGCCGGCCACGGCAAAGGCCTGGGCCTCGCCGGCTTCACCCGCCAGGGCCCCAGCGCCCCCCTCCCCCGGCACCACGACCTCGTGCACCAGGCTGGCCAGGCGGTTCCACCAGCTGCCAGGGGCGGAGCTGGTGGGCTGCACGGACGACAGGGCCAGGCAGTGCTTGGCCCGCGTCATGGCCACGTAGAGCATGTTGAGCTCTTCACGCTGGCGCGCCTGCTGCTCCACGGCCAGGGCATCGACGGCGCTGGGTGGCGGATTCGATTCACTGGCCAGGAAGACAAAGCCCGCGGGCACGGCCTGCTCGCCCGGCCAGTCCACCAGCACGCCCATGGTCTCGGCCTTCTGGGGGCGGGTGTCGGTGTCGAGCAGCAGCACGCACTCGGCCTCCAGGCCCTTGGCGCCGTGCACCGTGAGCAGGCGGATGGCCTGCGCGTCCACGCGGCCGGGCGCGCGCACCCCGCCCTTCTTCATGGCCCGCACAAAGGCATAGGGCGTGAGGTAGCGCCCGCCGTCGTGCTGCAGCGCCGACGCCAGCAGCGCGCGCAGGTTGGCCTGCACGGCCGCGCGCTGGGTGGCCGGTGCCGCTGCGGCAAAGCGGGCCAGCACATCGCCATGGGCATAGATGGCATGCAGGGCATCGTGCGGCGGCAGCGCATCCACCCAGGCCTTGTACTGCGCGAGCACGGGGCCGGCAGGGCCGGCTGGCGTGGCGTCCACCAGTGCGGGGCGCTGCAGCAGTTCGTACCAGCTGCACCCGGCATGCTCGGGCTGGCGGCGCAGCAAGGCCAGGGCCACGAGCGCATCGTCCCCCAGGCCGAACAGCGGTGACCGCAGGGCGCGTGCCAGCGACAGGTCGTGCCCGGTGGAGACCAGGGCATCGAGCAAGGCCACCATGTCCTGTACCTCGGGGGCGTCGAACAGGTCGGCCTTCTCGGGCTGCACGCAGGGCAGGTGCAGGGCGCGCAGCGCATCCTGCATGGAGGCCAGGCGGTCGCGCTTGCGCGCCAGCACCAGCACCTCCTTCGGGGGGATGCCCTGCGCGATCTGCTGCGCCACCCAGCGCGCAGCCTGCTCGCATTCGCGCATGCGCTGCGTTTCCTCGGCCTCGTGGCGCGGCTCGGTCAGGCTGTCGCGCCAGGCCACCAGGCCGCGACGGCTCGCATTGCCTTCTTCTTCCAGCGGGCCGATGGCGGGCAGGCGCAGCAGCTCACCGGGGTCGCGCGACTCGGTGGTGTGGTCGCGAAAGCCGCTGGTCTCGCCCTGCGCCTGGGCATTGCCCAGGGCATCGTTCACGGCGGCGATCACGCCCGTGGCATTGCGGCGCGTGTGGTCACAGCTGAGCAGGTCGCCCGCCAAGCCGTTGCGCACGAAGGCCTGTGCCGCAATGAAGACCTGCGGCTCGGCCCGGCGAAAGCGGTAGATGCTCTGCTTGGGGTCGCCCACGACGAACACGCTGGGCGCCGTGGAACCGCCACCCGAGCCCACGTAGCCCGACAGCCAGGCGTGCAGGGCCTGCCATTGCAGGGGGTTGGTGTCCTGAAACTCGTCGACCAGCAAGTGGCGCACGCGCGCGTCCAGCCGCTCCTGCACCCAGCCGCTGAGCACCGGGTCGGCCAGCATGACCAGGGCCGTGCGCTCCACGTCGTTCATGTCCACCCAGCCGCGCTGGTGCTTCACGGCAGCGAACTCGGCGATCAGGCAGCGCGCCAGGCGCGCCATGCGCTGCTGGTGCTGCCAGGCATCGTGCTGGCGGCGCGCCAGCAGCAGGCGCTGCAGCTCGGGCTCGGCCTCCTGCGCGGCGGCGAACTTCTCCAGGTTCTTCGACAGCCGGTCCTCCTTGGCGACGAACAGGGCCTTGCGCAGCAGGTCCAGGCGCAGGTCCAGGTCCTCGCAGGCAAAGGCGTCGACGATGGCATCGGCCGCCTTCTGGGGCGTCTTGGCGGACTCGGCGCCCAGGGCCTGGGCGCGGTCGAGCCAGCGGCGGCGCACCAGGTCGCCGCGCAATGCATCGGCAGGGCTGTCCAGCCCCGCCAGTTCGGGGCAGTGCTCGGAAAATGGCGGCACCGAGGCATCGACCACGCCAGCCTCGTCCGCCAGGTCGAACTCCACGCGCTTGGCCAGCGCCGCCGCCAGCGCCTTGTGCGTCTGCGAGCGGCCGTGGCGGAACACCGCGGCCTCGTAGTCGGCGCGCAGGCCGGCGTGGCCGTCCACCGCCTGCAGAAACGGCGGCCAGACTTCGCCCACGGCCTCGGCATCGTCCTCCAGCAGGTCGAAGTTGGCGGGCAGGCCCTGGGCCTGCAGCAGCGCCAGCGGCGCCGTGCCCAGCAGCGCGGCAAACCAGCTGTGGAAGGTGCGGATCTGCACGGGCCGGCCGCTCTCCAGCATCCGGCGGTACAGGCCGCGCAGGGCCTCGCGCTGCTCCAGCGCGCGCTCGGGTGCCATGCCGCGGGCCACCAACTCGCCCGTGAGCTGGTCCAGGGGGGCATCGGCGAACTGCTCCAGCCATTCCTGCAGGCGCTGGCGCATTTCGCCGGCCGCCTTCTTGGTGAAGGTGATGGCCAGGATCTCGTGCGGCGCGGCGCCGTCGAGCAGGGCACGCAGCATGCGCGAGACCAGCATCCAGGTCTTGCCCGCGCCCGCGCAGGCCTCGACCGCCACGCTGCGCTGCGGGTCGCAGGCAATGGCGTAGAAGCCCTCGCGCGAGATGGGCTGTCCATTGTGTTCGTAAGCGGCCTTGTTCATGCCCAGAAGTCCTTGCGGCACAGGCCGCGCGCCGCGCAGTAGTCGCAGACCATGCCCTCGCCCAGCGCAGGCATCGGGTCGCCGGCCGCAATGCGTTCGAAGTCGTGCTGTATGCCCTCGACCAGCAGGTCGCGCAGCGCCACCACGTCTTCCTGTTCGTGCATCTGCGTCTCGCCACGCTCACCCACGTTCACATAGGCGGCGCGCAGCGTGTCGTGGCTCAGCAGCGCGGCGTAGAAGGCCAATTGCGTGTCTTCGCTGCCCGCACCGATGCGCTGGCGCGTGACAGCATCGCTCTCGGTCTTGTAGTCGATCACCAGGGTCTGCACTTCGCCGATGCCCGAGACCGCATCGAGACGGTCGATGGTGCCGATCAGCTCCAGCGCCCCCAGAGGCTGCGTGGCCCGAAGTTCGGCCTGGCGGAAGGCGGCGCCCGCCTGTTCGTGCTGTGCCAGCCAGCGCAGGTAGCCATCGCGCACCTGCGGCCAGCCCGCGGCGAACGGCAGGAAATCGCCGCCTTGCAGGCCCTGGCGCACGGTCACGGCCTGGGCCGATTCGTCGAGCCTGCGCGCGCGCGCGGGCCCCGCATCGAGCGGCGACGCCAGCAGGCCTTCATGGAAATGCTGCAGCACCTCGTGCAGCCAGTTGCCGAAATCGCGCTTGTCGACCTCGCCGCCCAGCTCCTCGGCCTCCTGCAGGCCCAACTGGCGCAGTGCGAAGAAGCGGTAGGGGCAGTGGCGCAGGTCCGAGTACGCGGTGGACGACAGCTGGTGCAGCGGCAAGGCCTGGCCGCTGGGCTGCGGCCGGGCCGTGGGCGCACTGGCCACGCTGCGCGCCAGGCGCAGGTCTTCGCCCGCACGCGCCGTGCCATCCAGGTGCAGCGCCAGCACCAGGGCGCTGGCCAGCAGCGGCTCGCCGCCCTCATCGCCCGTGCGCCACAGCACATCCACCACGGGGGTCTGCAGCGCGCTGCGCCAGGCCAGGCGCTGCGCAGCCTCCAGCGATTCGCGCGTGGGCAGGCCAAAGGCCTCGCGCTGGGCCTGCGTCCATTCTCCGGGCGGCTCGGGCGCGGGCTGCAGGCGCTTTTCGTCGCAGCCCGGCAGCACCAGCGCGGCAAAGGTCCGCGCCAGCAGTTGCGGCAGCGGCAGGATCACGACCGGCGCGCCGGGTGGCGGCGGGGGCACGAAACGCGCGGCCTCCAGCACCTCGTCGACCCAGCGCGTGAACTCGGCCAGCGCCATGCGCCGGCCCGCGCCCTCCCAGACTTCGAGCCCGGCCTGCAGACCCTCGGGCAGGCGCAGCAAGGCCAGCACGCGCTCGCCCGCTTCGTCGGCCTCGAGCTCGGCCCATTGGCCCGTGGCCTCCAGCAGCCCGCGCAGGGCCGCCAGCCACTGCGCCAGCGGGCGCGCTGCGCGCAGGCCGGCGCGCCAGGCCTCGGTCTGCGCCACGGCATCGGCCAGCGCCAGGTGTGCGCTCCAGTCGCGCCCGGCCGCCGCATCCCAGCGCGCGAGCGAGCCCTTGCGCAGCGCCTTCTCCAGCCGGTTGAGCGTGTCCGCCGGCCAGGCCGGCACCTGCTTGAGCCAGGCGAGCACGGCGTCCGCGTCGGCGTCCCAGGCGCAGGCCTTGAGTCCAGCCATGACCTGGGCGGCCGCGCGCGTGGTCGACAGGGTCCAGCCGCTTTCGTCGCGCACATCCACGCCGCTGCTGCCCAGGTGGGCCCGCACGCGGCGGGTCAGGGCCCGGTCGGTGGCGGCCAGCACCACGGGTGTGCGGCCCGCCGCCAGGTGGGCCAGCACGCAGGCGGCGGCGCGCTGCGCCTCGTCCTCGGCGTCGCTGGCCGCATGCAGGGCGATCCGGCCCTGCGCACCACCGTCCTCGCCGGGCGCATAGAGCGGCAGCACCAGGGCGCGCTCGCCCCATTGGGCCAGCAGCGCAGCGGCCAGGGGTTCGGCCTGGAAGCCTTCGAGCACCACCAGGGCATCGGTGGCGGCGCACACGCCGGGCTCGAACAGCACATCGGTCGCGTAGCGCGAGGCCAGCGCCCATTCGAGCGCAATGCGCGCCACCACGGCTTCGAAGCGCAGGGCGCTGCCCTCGTCCGCCACCGGCAGCAGGCTGCGCGCCTGCAGGCCCCAGGCATCGCGCTGTGCGGGGGGCACAGCCGCCACGGCCAGGGCCAGCTGGGCCGCCGCCTCCTGCAGCGGTGTGGCCAGCACCTCGCGCTGCGCCGACAGGCCCGCCTGGTCGAGCAGGGTGCGCGCGGTCAGCGTGTCGCGCGCCACATCGCCCGCCAGGTCGCGGCCTTCAGGCACAAAGACCGCCAGCTGGTGGGCCCAGTTGCGCGTGGTCTCGAAGCGGGGAACGAAGCTGTCCGGCTGCTGGCGCGCCCACAGCTGCTGGCCCCAGGGCATGAGCTGCGCATAGGGCACCAGCACCACGGTGCGCGCCGGGTGCGCGCCGCAAGCCGCCAGGTGCCGCGCCACCGCACCCAGCACCCGGGCCCAGCAAGGCGCTGCCTGATCGGTTTTAGCTATGACAGTCATAGCATCGGAGGGCCCGGCCACACCGGTGAACGTGGGATTGGTTTCTGTCACAATGACCCAACTTTATACGTACCCCGGTCCCAACCCGCCCAGATACAAGGAATACGCCATGGCCAGCGAACTCATCAAGCACCTCACCGACGCCAGCTTTGAAGCCGACGTACTGCAGTCCACCACCCCCGTGCTGGTGGACTACTGGGCCGAGTGGTGCGGCCCCTGCAAGGACATCGCCCCCCACCTCGACGACCTCGCCAAGACCTATGAAGGCAAGCTGCAGGTCGCCAAGCTGAACATCGACGAAAACCGCGAGACCCCCGCCAAGTTCGGCATCCGCGGCATCCCCACGCTGATGTTCTTCAAGGATGGGCAGCTGGCTGCCACCAAGATCGGTTCCATGCGCAAGGAACAGCTGACGGCCTTCGTCGACCAGCAACTGGCCTGACGCCAGCATGGCAGCAGCGCCCCAGGCCGGGGTACTGCTGCCCCGCATTGCACCGCTGCTTGCATCTCTTCACATGCCCGCAGGCAGCGGCCCGGCCTTCCCGGATTTTTTCCTGTCATAATTCCAGCAGATCACCGGCTTGCACGCATTGGCAGCCGGTTCGAGAGATCCTCAGGCGCGCCGTGACTGCCATCAGCAGACCACCGGCGAACAGCCCCACTCCCCCGAGACACCTACCTACTCCGCCAAGGAGTCATTCCATGCACTTAAACGAACTCAAGGCACTGCACGTGTCTGAAGTCCTGAAGCAGGCCGAAGAACTCGAAATCGAAAACACGGGCCGGATGCGCAAACAGGAGCTGATGTTTGCCATCATCAAGAAGCGCGCCAAGGCAGGCGAGCAGGTGTTTGCGGACGGGGTGCTGGAAATCCTTCCCGATGGCTTCGGCTTTCTGCGCAGCCCGGACACGAGCTTCACCGCGAGCACGGACGACATCTACATCTCCCCCAGCCAGGTGCGCCGCTTCAACCTGCACACCGGCGACATGATCGAAGGCGAAGTGCGCACCCCCAAGGACGGCGAGCGCTACTTTGCCCTGACCAAGCTCGACAAGGTCAACGACGGCCCGCCGGAGCAGAACAAGCACAAGGTGATGTTCGAAAACCTGACGCCGCTGTTCCCCAAGGAGCAGATGCGCCTGGAGCGCGACGTCAAGAGCGACGAGAACATCACCGGCCGCATCATCGACATCATCGCGCCCATCGGCCGCGGCCAGCGCGCCCTGATCGTGGCCCCGCCCAAGAGCGGCAAGACGGTGATGATGCAGCACATCGCCCACGCCATCACGGCCAACAACCCCGACGTGCACCTGATGGTGCTGCTGGTGGACGAGCGCCCTGAAGAAGTGACCGAAATGCAGCGCACGGTCAAGGGCGAGATCATCGCCTCCACCTTCGACGAGCCCGCGGCCCGCCACGTGCACGTGGCCGAGATGGTGATCGAGCGCGCCAAGCGCCTGGTCGAACTCAAGAAGGACGTGGTGATCCTGCTGGACTCCATCACCCGCCTGGCCCGCGCCTACAACAACGTCGTGCCCTCCAGCGGCAAGGTGCTGTCCGGCGGCGTGGACGCGGCCGCACTGCAGCGCCCCAAGCGCTTCTTCGGCGCCGCCCGCAAGGTCGAGGAAGGCGGCTCGCTGACCATCATCGCCACGGCCCTGGTCGACACCGGCAGCCGCATGGACGAAGTGATCTTTGAAGAATTCAAGGGCACGGGCAACTGCGAAATCCACCTGAACCGCCGCCTGTACGAAAAGCGCGTGTTCCCCGCCATCGAGCTCAACAAGAGCGGCACGCGCCGCGAAGAGCTGCTGCTGGTGCCCGAGATCCTGCAGAAGACGCGCATCCTGCGCCAGTTCATGTACAACATGGACGAGATCGAGTCCATGGAACTCATGATCAAGAACATGAAGGCCACGAAAACGAACGTGGACTTCTTCGACATGATGCGCCGCGGCGGCTGAGGCAGGCCCGGCACCACAGCACAACGCCCCGCAGGCCGCACGGCCTGCGGGGCGTTGCCGCATCCGGCCCTGTCTACCAATGCGGCTGCGCAGAGCCCAGCGCCAGCGCCGGCCGCGCCCAATGCAGGGGGGCGCCCTGCACCACGAGTGGTGCACGCACCCGCCGGGCCGGGCCCCAGGCGGTGGCCTCCAGCGCGTCGCCCACATCGCTTGTTTGCTCGGGCGCCAGAGGCTGCGCCGGGTGGCGCGCGGCAGACATCAGCCAGTGCGCCGTGCGCGCCAGGGACAGCCGGGCCGCGCAGCCCGCGCCCATGGCCCGGCGGCGCGCCAGGCCCTGCACCACGGCCGCCGCCATCAGGTAGCCCGTGGCATGGTCGATGGCCTGCACGGGCAGGGGCATGGGCCGGTCATGGCCGCCTTCGCGCATGCCGGCATCGACGATACCGGAACTCATCTGCACCAGGCTGTCGAAGCCGCGCCGGTGCTGCCAGGGGCCACTCCAGCCATAGGCATTGAGCGACACGTCCACCAGGCCCGGGTGGAGGGCGCGCCGCCGCTCGGCCCCCAGCCCCAGGGCGTCGAGCGCGCCGGGCCGCAGGCCGTGCACCAGCACATCGGCTTGGCCCAGCAGCGCCTCGAACACCTGGCGCCCCTCACGCTGGCGCAGGTCGAGCCGCGCGCAGCGCTTGCCCAGCACGACCTCGGGCACGGTGACGGGCTCGTCCCAGCCGGGCGGGTCGATGCGCAGCACCTCGGCGCCAAAGCCTGCAAGAAAACGGGTGGCCGTGGGGCCGGCGAGGATGCGCGTGAGGTCCAGCACGCGCACACCGCGCAGGGGCCGCGCGGGATCGGTGCGCCAGCCGGGCAGCGGCATCGCCGGCGCAAAGGCCTCCCAATGCACCAGGGGCTCGGCCCGCACGGCCAGGCCCTGCGCATGGTGCGCCCAGCCCTTGATGCTGCGCATGGCGGCGGCGCAGCCACCCCGCTCCACCACGGCCGACTCCAGCGCATCGGCATTCCAGCGGGCCACGGCGCGCGCCACGGCCTCCCGGTCGGCCGCCACACCCAGCACCGCCAGGGCCGCCTCGCGGTGGTGCGGCGCATTGGTGTGCAGGCGCACCCAGCCATCGACCGCGCGGTAGTCGCCCGCCACGGCATCCCACACCGGCGGCAGGGACCAGCCCTCGGGGCGCAGCGACATGCCGAACCAGAAAGAAGCGAGGCGCCGGTCCACCTGCACGGCGGGCCAGGTGCCCGCTGCCTGCGCGATGAGCCCGGCCACCGACAGGCCCGCCACGCTGACCGAGGCGGCTGCCAGGTCCGTGACCGGGAAGACCGAGGGCAGGTCGCCATGGCCGGCCATGGACAGATGGCGGCACGCCGATGCATCCCCCTGCAGCGCCGCCCAGGCGTCGGCGGCCAGCGCCAGGGCATCTGCCGGGGTGGTAACTGCCTGCTCGACCATGGCCAAACTCCTTGAAAGAGGTTTCCCAGAATAGAGAGGCAGAATTTATTGTCAATATTGATTTATATTTTCAACATTATTTTGCCTACCGCCATGTCCAGCTACCTCACCGCTGCCCAGACTGCCGAGCGCCTGGGCGTCTCGCGCGCCACGCTGTATGCCTATGTGAGCCGCGGCCTGCTGCATGCCCACCCCGGCCCCACCCCGCGCGAGAGCCGCTACGCGCTGGCCGATGTGGAGCAGTTGGCCGGCCAGCGCAAGCGCGGCCGCAAGCCGCGCGAGGTGGCCAAGGCCACGCTGAGCTGGGGCCTGCCGGTGCTGGAGTCGGCCATCACGCTGATCGAGGATGGGCAGCTGTACCTGCGCGGTGCCCGCATCGACACCCTGGCCACTTCGGGCAGTGTGGAGGCCGTGGCGGCCCTGCTGTGGCAATGCAGCGAAGCCAGCGCATTCGCCGCACCACCCCCGCCCTCGCCTGCGCTGCTGGCTCTGGGCCAGGCCCATCTGGCAGGCCTGCGCCCAGAAGAATCGCTGCTGCCCTTGTTCACCATGGCCAGCGAGGATGGCCCCACCGCCCCTTGGCAGACCTCGCCCGAACGCCTGGCCGGGGGCTGCGGCGCCCTGGTGCGCCTGCTGGCGGCCTGCTTGCTGGGCACAGCGCCGGCCTCGGCACCGCTGCATGTGCAGTGCGCGGCCGCCTGGGGACTCGACGACCAGGGTGCCGACCTGGTGCGCATGGCGCTGGTGCTCAGCGCCGACCATGAGCTCAATGCTTCGGGCTTTACCGCGCGCTGCGTGGCTTCCACGGGTGCCAGCCTGCGCGCGGCGGTGGTGGGCGGCCTGGCGGCACTGACCGGGGGACTGCACGGCGGCGCCACGGCCCGCGTGGAGGCCCTGTGGGACCAACTGGGCCATGCGCCGGCCCAGGCCCTGCGCCAGCGCCTGGCGCGCGGCGAGGCACTGCCCGGCTTTGGCCACCACCTGTATCCCGAGGGCGATGTGCGCGCCCGGATGCTGTTCGGCCGCATCCTGCCCGCGCAACCCGCCTGGGCCGGCTGGATCGACGACGCCCGGGACCTGGTGGGCCAGTACCCGTCGCTCGACCTGGCGCTGGTGGCCGTGCGCAGGCACCTGGGGCTGCCGCCGGGCAGCGCCTACGGGCTGTTCGCCCTGGGCCGCTCGCTCGGCTGGATCGCCCACGCGCTGGAGCAGCGCAACGGCCAGGCCCTCATACGCCCCCGCGCCGCCTACACGGGGCCTCGCCCGGCTTGAGTTCATTTGCACTCCAGGTTATAATGGAGGGCTTTTATTGCGGAAAGTACGCTGGATGCTCCACGGCGCAGAGGTTGCACCGGGTCCTGCACGGCTCCCGCACTTGACAAGGATTGATCATGAAAGAAGGCATTCACCCCAACTACCGCGAAGTGCTGTTCGTGGACCTGTCCAACGGTTTCAAGTTCGTGACCCGTTCCTGCGTGAACACCAAGGAAACCGGCAAGACCGACGACGGCCGTGAGCTGCCCCTGTTCAAGCTCGATACCTCCAGCGAATCGCACCCCTTCTACACGGGCACGCAAAAGTCCGTGGACAACATGGGCGGCCGCGTGGAAAAGTTCCGCAACCGCTTCGGCAAGACCACTGCTGCTGCCAAGTAAATCTTCGCAGGCAGTGCGCCGACAGAAAGGCAGCCCGGGCAACCGAGCTGCCTTTTTTCATGCCCGCGCCATGCGCTGTGACCAGGGTTACCAGATTTACCCTGACCACCACAGCCTGCTGACGGAACCTGTGCGCTTATCCCTTATTCTTGGCGGCTCCCTGAAGCCCCTGACCACCGCGTGAATCCACCCACCCCGGCCATCGTTACCCAGAATGCCGTGCGGCCGCTGCCGCGCTGGGCCCTGATGCTGCTGTGCATTGCCTATGTGATCCCCGGCTTCGTGGGCCGCGCGCCGTGGAAGAGCGCCGACATCACCGCCTATGGCTACATGCTGGAGCTGGCCCAGGGGCGCACCAGTTGGCTCAATCCGCTGCTGGGCGGCATGGCGCCCGAGACCGAGGGCCTGCTACCCTACTGGATCGGTGCCCTCGCCATCCAGGGTGCCCCGGCCTGGCTCTCGCCCGAAATGGCCGTGCGCCTGCCCTTTGCCGCACTGCTGGCGCTGACCTTCATGGCCACCTGGTATGGCGTGTACTACCTGGCACGCAGCCCGGGCGCCCAGCCCGTGGCCTTTGCCTTTGGCGGCGAGGCCAACCCGCTCGACTATGCGCGCGCCATTGCCGATGGCGCCCTGCTCGCCCTGATCGCCTGCCTGGGGCTGGCCCAGCTCTCGCACGAGGTCACGAGCTACCTGGTGCAGTTGAGCTGCACCGCCTTCCTGTTTTTCGCCTTCGCAGCCCTGCCCTACCACGCCGGCAAGGCGTGGGCGGCCATGCTCGTGGGGGCGTTCGGCCTCACGCTGGCCGGAGCACCGGCCCTCACGGCGCTGCTGGGTGCCAGCGGCGTGCTGCTGGCCCTGCACCTGCCGGGCAAGGACGAGCGCCAGTGCAAGGCCTGGGCGGTGGCCACCGTGCTGGTCATCGTGGTGGCGGCCGCACTGGCCTGGCAGCTCGACCTGTGGCGCTGGCGCATTGTCAGCACCGAGGGCGGCGGCAAGGAATGGGCGAGCCTGGCGCGCCTGCTGGTCTGGTTCGGCTGGCCCGCCTGGCCCCTGGCGCTGTGGACGCTGTGGCGCTGGCGCAAGCAGATCGCCAGCCGCCAGTGGCACCGCCACCTGCTGCTGCCGCTGTGGTTCACCGCCGTCTCCGTGGCAGCCACCATCACCACGCAGCCGGCCGACCGCGCCCTGCTGCTGGGCCTGCCCGCACTGGCGGCGCTGGCCGCATTCGCCTTGCCCACGCTCAGCCGCAGCATGGGCGCGCTGATCGACTGGTTCACGCTGCTCTTCTTCAGCGTCTCGGCACTGGCCATCTGGGTGATCTGGATCGCCATGCAGACCGGCGTGCCCGCCAAGCCAGCCGCCAACGTAGCCAAGCTGGCGCCGGGCTTCGTGCCACAGTTCTCGGCGCTGGCCCTGGTGGTGGCGCTGGCCGCCTCGGTGGGCTGGTGCGCCCTGGTGTGGTGGCGCGCCTCGCGCAACCGCGCGCCGATCTGGAAGAGCCTGGTGCTGCCGGCCAGCGGTGCGGCCCTGAGCTGGCTGCTGCTCATGAGCCTGTGGCTGCCGCTCCTGGACTTCGCGCGCAGCTATGTGCCGCAGATGCGCGCCATCAGCGCCGTTGTCGGACCCAACCCCGGCTGCGTGCAGACCGTGGGCCTGAGCCGTGCCCAGGTGGCGGCCCTGCAGTACCACGCCGGCCTCACGCTGCACCCGGCCAGCCTCACGGTGACGGGCTGCGAGTGGCTGGTCTCGGACATCGCCTCCTGGCCCGCGCCAGCATCCACGGTCGACGCGCTGCAGTGGGAGCGCGTGGCCACCGTGGCACGCCCCACCGACAAGACCGACTTCCTGGTCCTGTTCCGCCGCATCGAGACCGAAGCCAAACCCTGATGAGCGAGCTGTCGACCATTTCCCGCCACGCCGTGACGGTGCTGGCCGGGCAACTGGCCGTGATGGCCTTCGGCGTGGCCGACACCATCGTGGCGGGCCGCTACAGCGAAGCCTCGCTGGCAGCGCTCTCGGTGGGCTCGGCCATCTTCATCAGCGTCTATGTGGCGCTGATCGGGGTGCTGCAGGCGCTGATGCCGGTCTGGGCCGAACTGCGCGGCGCCGGGCAGCAGGCACAGATGGGTGCATCACTGCGCCAGTCACTGTACCTGTGCGCCGTGGCCAGCGCCCTGGGCATGGCCGTGCTGCTCTCGCCCGGCGCCCTGCTGCGCTGGACCGAGGTGCCCGACACCCTGCGCGGCGAGGTCGAGAACTACCTGGCCGTGCTGGCCTTGGCACTGCCGCCGGCGCTGCTGTTTCGCATCTACAGCACGCTCAACCAGGCCCTGGGCCGGCCCCAGCTGGTGACCTGGCTGCAGGTGGGCTCGCTGTTCATCAAGGTGCCGCTGTCCATCTGGTTCACCTTTGGCGGCGCCGGCCTGCCCGCGCAGGGCGCCGTGGGCTGCGCCTGGGCCACCCTGGTGGTCAACTGCAGCATGCTCGCCCTGGCGCTGTGGCTGCTGCGCACGCAGTCGCTGTACCGGCCACTGGCCCTCTGGCAGCCGCTGGAGCGCCCGCACTGGCCCACCATCGCAGGCTTTGCGCGCCTGGGCGTGCCGGCCGGCCTGGCGGTGATGGTGGAGGTGACCTCCTTCACCCTCATGGCCTTGTTCATCGCGCGCCAGGGCACCGTGGCTTCGGCCGCGCACCAGATCGCGTCCAACCTGGCGGCGGTGCTCTATATGGTGCCCTTGTCGCTGTCCATTGCCACCAGCGCACGTGTGAGCTACTGGCTGGGCGCCGGCGAGCCGCTGCGCGCGCGCCAGGTCGGGTTGCTGGGGCTGCGCCTGGCCTGCACCATGGGCCTGGCCCTGGCGGCGCTGATGTTCCTCGGGCGCAACCACCTGGGGGCTCTGTATTCGTCGAACGCGCAGGTGGTGGCGGTCACGGGCGGCTTGCTGGCCTGGGTGGCGGCCTACCATGTGGCCGATGCGCTGCAGACCCTGTGCGTGTTCGTGTTGCGCTGCTACCGCATCACGGTGGCGCCGCTGGTGGTCTACTGCACCCTGCTGTGGGGTGCCGGCCTGGGCGGCGGCTACCTGCTGGCCTACCAGGGCCTGGGGCCCTGGGATGCCATGGCCACACCGGCCACCTTCTGGGCGGCCAGCGCCGCCGCCCTGGCCGTGACGGCGGCCCTGTTCGCGGCCATGCTCTGGCGCGCGATCAAGCTGCCAGTGCCTGTGGCGCTGGCACGCGCAGCCGGTTGACCGGAAAGGTCACGCAAAAGGTCGAGCCCTTGCCCAGGGTGCTCTGGATGTTGAGCGTCGCGCCATGGCGCTGCAGCACATGCTTGACGATGGCCAGGCCCAGGCCCGTGCCCCCGGTCTCGCGCGAGCGGCTGCGGTCCACCCGGTAAAAGCGCTCGGTCAGCCGCGGGATGTGCTCGGGCGCAATGCCAGGCCCCGTGTCCTGGACCGAGAACGTGGCCGAGCCATCGTCCTTGCGCACCCAGCTGACCGTGATGGTGCCGCCCGCCGGCGTGTAGCGCACGGCGTTGTTGATGATGTTGGACAAAGCACTCTGCAACTCGGCCGGCACGCCGGCAATGTCGCCTTGGGCCAGCAGCTCGGCCTTGCTGGGGAACAGCAGGGTATGGGGGCGCTGCTGGGTCTGCGCAAGCAGGGCCGACAGGGCACGGCTCTCCTCCTCGCAGCGCTGCACCAGGCCCTGCACCGGCGTCCATTCGGCCATGCCGGGCGGCGGGCTGCCCTCCAGGCGCGACAGCGTGAGCAGGTCCTGCACCACGCTCTGCATGCGTGCCGCCTGCTGGGACATCATGCCCAGGTAGCGTGCGCGCTCGTCCTGCGCCAGCGGCAGGGTCTGCAGCGTCTCGACAAAGCCCATGAGCACCGTGAGCGGCGTGCGGATCTCGTGCGAGACGTTGGCCACGAAGTCGCGGCGCATGGCCTCGGCCTGCTCCAGCGCCGTCACGTCGCGCGAGAGCAGCAGTGTGCGCCCGTCGCCGTAGGGATGCAGCTGCACCGAGATGCGCACCGGGCGCGAAGACGTGCTGAAACGCCCCTCCAGTACCACATCGTGCGTGAAGTCCTGGGCCGTGTAGTAGGCGGTGAATTCGGGGTCGCGCACCAGGTTGCCGATGGACTGCATGACGTCGCGCTGCGCGTCGAAGCCGAACTGGCTGGCCGCCATCTGGTTGCACCACTCGATGTGGCCCTGCGCGTCGAGCAGCACCACGCCGTTGGGCGTGGCCTGCAACGCCGCCAGGATCTCCTGCAGGCGGTTCTGGCTGCTTTGCACCTCCTGGGCCTGCAGGCGCAGCAGGCGCCGCGCCCGGTCGGCCGCCTCGCCCCACATGCCGCGCATCACCGGGGCGCGCGACAGCTCGCCCGTGCGCAGCCAGCGCAGCACGCGTGCGCCACGCAGCAGGTCCCACACAAACCAGGCCCAGGCCGCAATCGCCGCACCCAGGGCCGCCCCCCAGGGCCCTCCCTGCCACCAACCGAGCCCGCCGCCGGCGATTTGCCAGAGCAGGAAATACGTGAATCGCCAAAGCATGCAGCGTGCAAAGCCTTTTTCTGAAAACCAGGGGCGCCCTGCGGCGCCCCGTGAACCGTCAGGCCTGCAGTGGCTGCGCCTGGGGTTGCGATTGCGCCGTGAGCCGGTAGCCGGCGCCGCGCACGGTCTCGACCATCACCGACGCAGCGCCCAGCGCCTCGCGCAGGCGCTTGACGTGCACGTCCACGGTGCGCTCCTCGATGAAGACATGGTCGCCCCAGACCTTGTCCAGGAGCTGCGAGCGGCTGTGCACGCGCTCGGCATGCTTCATGAGGTAGTGCAGCAGCTTGAACTCGGTGGGCCCCACCTTGAGCTGCTGGCCCTGGAAGGCCACGCGGTAGGTGCCGGCATCGAGCACCAGCTCGCCGATGGTCACGCTGTCGCTGACCTGCTCGGGCGCGCGGCGGCGCAGCACGGCGCGGATGCGCGCCAGCAGCTCCTGCGTGGAAAAAGGCTTGGTGACGTAGTCGTCGGCACCGGCATCCAGGCCCGCCACCTTGTCCGGCTCGTCGCCACGGGCCGTGAGCATGAGGATGGGGATGGCCTTGGTGCGCGCGTCGGCGCGCCACTTGCGCGCCAGCGACAGGCCGCTCTGGCCGGGCAGCATCCAGTCGAGCAGGATCACGTCGGGCAGCACGGCATCGAGCTCGCGCTGGGCCGAATCGCCATCTTCGGCCCAGAAGGGCTGGAATCCGTTGTGCCGCAGGTTGACCGCGATCAGCTCGGCGATCGCGGGTTCGTCTTCGACAATCAGAACTCGGGGTAACTTTCTCATACAGCGTTCACAGGCCTACAGCACGGCCGATTCGATTTCATCAAGGGTCGTATGGCGCACGTCCTTGCCCTTGACCAGGTAGATGATGAGTTCGGCCACGTTCTTCGAATGGTCGCCGATGCGCTCGATGGCCTTGGCCAGGAACAAGAGGTCCAGGCTGGGGGAGATGGTGCGCGGGTCTTCCATCATGTAGGTGACCAGCTTGCGCACGAAGCCGTCGAACTCCTTGTCGATCAGGTCGTCCTCCTTGAGGATGGAGACGGCCATCGCGGTGTCCAGGCGGGCGAAGGCGTCGAGCGTCTTGCGCAGCAGGCCCGAGGCCAGGTCGGCCGCCATGCGCAGGTCGCTCGAGGGCAGCGAGCGGGCGGCGCCGCTCTCGATGATGGAGCGCACCATGCGCGCCATCTTGTTGGCCTCGTCGCCCATGCGCTCGAGGTTGGCCGTGGCCTTGGAGAAGGCCAGCAGCAGGCGCAGGTCGCGCGCCGTGGGCTGGCGGCGCGCGATGATCGACGACAGCTCGTGGTCGATCTCCACTTCCATGGCATTCACGCGCACTTCGATGGCGGCCACCTGTTCCACGGCCTCGATGCTGAACTGCGACAGGGCGTAGACCGCCTGGCGGATCTGCGACTCCACGAGCCCGCCCATCTCCATGACGCGGGCGGAGACGCTGTTGAGTTCGGAGTCGAACTGCGACGAAAGGTGCTTGTCGGGCATGGTCTGTCTCCTTAGCCGAAACGGCCGGTGATGTAGTCTTCGGTTTCCTTGCGCTGCGGCTTGAAGAACATCTGTTCCGTCTCGCCGAACTCGACCAGATCGCCCAGGTACATGTAGGCGGTGTAGTCGCTGCAGCGCGCGGCCTGCTGCATGTTGTGGGTCACGATGACCACGGTGTACTCGTTCTTGAGTTCGGCGATCAGCTCCTCGACCTTGGCGGTCGAGATCGGGTCCAGCGCCGAGCAAGGCTCGTCGAGCAGCAGCACTTCGGGCTTGATGGCAATGCCGCGGGCAATGCACAGGCGCTGCTGCTGGCCGCCGGACAGGCCGGAGCCGGTCTGGTTGAGCTTGTCCTTGACCTCGTTCCACAGGGCGGCCTTGCGCAGAGCCCATTCGACACGGTCGTCCATGTCGGTGGCGCTCAGGCTCTCGAACAGCTTCACGCCGAAGGCGATGTTGTCGTAGATCGACATCGGGAAGGGAGTGGGTTTCTGGAACACCATGCCGACCTTGGCACGCACCAGGGCCACGTCCTGCTTGCTGGTGAGCAGGTTCTCGCCGTCCAGCACGATCTGGCCTTCGGCGCGCTGCTCGGGGTAGAGCTCGAACATGCGGTTGAAGGTGCGCAGCAGCGTGGACTTGCCACAGCCCGAAGGGCCAATGAAGGCCGTGACCTTGTTCTCGGGAATGTCGAGGTTGATGCCCTTCAGGGCGTGGAACTTGCCGTAGTAGAAGTTCAGGTCGCGCACCGTGATCTTGGACTTGTTGGGCGCATCGTTCTTGAGGATTGCGGACATGGGAGTGTCTTTCTTGCTGCTGGAGCTTACTTTTGGCGGGTCAGGACCCGCGCCAGGATGTTCAGGCCGAGCACGGCGACGGTGATCAGGAAGACACCGGCCCAGGCCAGTTGCTGCCAGTTTTCATAGGGGCTCATGGCAAATTTGAAGATGGTCACCGGGAGGCTGGCCATGGGTTTGCTCAGGTCGCCGTTCCAGAACTGGTTGTTCAGTGCGGTGAACAGCAGCGGAGCGGTTTCGCCGGCGATGCGGGCCACGGCCAGCAGCACGCCGGTGATCACGCCGGCGCGGGCTGCGCGCAGGGTCACCATGGTGATGACCTTCCACTTGGGCGTGCCCAGGGCGTAGGCGGCTTCGCGCAGGCTGGCCGGTACCAGCACCAGCATGTTCTCGGTGGTGCGGATGACCACCGGAATCACGATCAGCGCCAGCGCCAGGATGCCGGCATAGGCCGAGAAGCTCTTGAAGCGCGCCACCACCACCGCATACACGAACAGGCCGATCACGATGGAGGGCGCCGACAGCAGGATGTCGTTGACGAAGCGCGTCACCGAGGCCAGCAGGCTCTTGGTCTCGTACTCGGCCAGATAGATGCCGGCCATGATGCCGATGGGCGTGCCCACGAAGGTGGCCAGCATCACCATCACGAACGAACCGAAGATGGCGTTGGAGATGCCGCCCGCCTCGTTGGGTGGTGGCGTCATCTGCGTGAACAGGGCCACGCTCAGGCCACCGAGGCCCAGGCGGATGGTTTCCCACAAGATCCAGATCAGCCAGAACACGCCGAAGGCCATGGCGGCCAGCGACAGCACCAGGGCGATCTGGTTGACGCGCTTGCGGCTGTTGTAGCGCGCCTGGCGCTGCTGGGCCAGGTCGGCCGCGGAGATCAGTTGCTGCGCGGTGCTCATGAACGGGCTCCTTCACTCTTTTGCAGGCGGGACAGCAGGATCTTGGAGCACGACAGCACGACGAAGGTGATGAAGAACAGGACCAGGCCCAGGTAGATCAGCGAGGCCTGGTGCAGGCCTTCGCCGGCTTCGGCGAACTCGTTGGCCAGGGCCGAGGTGATGCTGTTGGCCGCCTCGAAGACGGACAGCGAAGACAGCTGGTTCATGTTGCCGATGACGAAGGTCACGGCCATGGTCTCGCCCAGCGCACGGCCCAGGCCGAGCATGATGCCGCCCAGCACACCGGTCTTGGTGTAAGGCAGCACCACCTTCCACACCACTTCCCAGGTCGTGGAGCCCAGGCCGTAGGCGGACTCCTTGAGCAGGGCCGGCGTGACTTCGAACACGTCGCGCATCACCGAGGCGATGAACGGAATGATCATGATGGCCAGGATGATGCCGGCCGACAGGATGCCGATGCCCACCGGGGGGCCGGACACCAGCGCGCCCAGGAAGGGAACGCCCTTGAAGAGGGCCTGCAGCGGCTGCTGCACATAGGTCGCCAGGATGGGGCCGAACACCATCAGGCCCCACATGCCGTAGACGATGGAGGGAACCGCAGCCAGCAGCTCGATGGCCGTGCCCAGGGGACGCTTGAGCCAGGAGGGCGACAGCTCCGTCAGGAACAGCGCAATGCCGAAGCTCACCGGCACGGCGATCAGCAGCGCGATCGCAGAGGTCGTCAGCGTGCCGTAGATCATCACCAGGCCGCCGTACTCGTTCTGCACGGGGTCCCAGACACTGCTGGTGAGAAAACCCAGGCCGTACTTGGCGATGGACGGCCAGGCGCCCACCACCAGCGAGGCCAGGATGCCCAGCAGCAGGAGCAGGGTCAGCACGGCCGCACCGCGCGCCAGGAAGCCGAACAGCTTGTCGGCCACCACGCCGGAAATGAGGGGTCGGTGTGGGGAAGGGGGCATTTTCTCAGTACGCAAGGGAGCCGTCACAAGGGACGGATTGTCGCGGACCGGCATCGTTGTGGACACGTTGTTTGCCTTGAATTCAATGGATTTGAAGTTGAAGGGCCGGCTTATCGCCGGCCCTGTCAAATTACTTGAACGCTACGGCCTTGCCGGAGGTGTCCTTGATGTCACCCCAGGACTTCTGGATGATGGCCTTGACGCTGTCGGGCATGGGCACGTAGTCCAGGTCGGCGGCAGTCTTGTCGCCCTGGGCATAGACCCAGTCGAAGAACTTCAGGGCCGTGGTGGCCTGGGCAGGCTTGTCCTGCGACTTCTGCATCATGATGAAGGTCGCGGACGTGATGGGCCACGAATCCTTGCCAGGCTGGTTGGTCAGGATCTGGTAGAAGCTCTTGGCCCAGTCGGCACCGGCGGCAGCGGCCTTGAAGGTCGCATCGTCGGGCGAGACATAGTTGCCGGCAGAGTTCTGCAGCTGCACATAGGTCAGCTTGTTCTGCTTGACGTAGGCGTACTCGACGTAGCCGATGGAGTTGGGCAGGCGGCCCACGAAGGCGGCCACGCCTTCGTTGCCCTTGCCACCCGCACCGGTGGGCCACTTCACGGCCGTGCCTTCGCCGACCTTGGACTTCCACTCGGCGTTGACCTTGCTCAGGTAGTTGGTGAAACCGAAGGTGGTGCCCGAGCCATCGGCGCGGTTCACCGGGGCGATGGCGGCGTCAGGCAGGTTCACGCCGGGGTTCAGGGCCTTGATGGCCTCGTCGTTCCACTTGGTGATCTTGCCCAGGTAGATGTCGCCCAGGACCTGGCCGCTCAGCTTCATCTGGCCCGGAGCGATGCCCTTGATGTTGACCACCGGAACGATGCCACCGATCACGGTGGGGAACTGCACCAGGCCCTTCTTGGCCAGGTCTTCGTCCTTCAGGGGAGCGTCCGAAGCACCGAAGTCCACTGTCTTGGCTTCGATCTGGCGCATGCCGGCACCCGAGCCCACCGACTGGTAGTTGATCTTGACGCCGGTGGCCTTGTTGTAGTCAGCCGCCCACTTGGAATACAGAGGCGCCGGAAAACTGGCGCCTGCGCCGGTGGCTTCCTGCTGCGCCATGGCTTGGGAGAAAGCACCAGCAGCAATGACACCAGCTACAAGGACCCGAATCGCGGACATTTTCATGGAGATACCTCTTGGGAGAGTGAGTTGGGATGAGGCGACTCTAGGACCCGTATGTGACATTGTCGTGACACACAGATCGGTTGTCACACATCCGTCTCCTTCGTACAGGCGTTTACGTTTGTCATCCAGCTGTCACGGTGCCTGCTTAGTCTCCCGCCACCGAGATGAATCGGCCACCTACCTGGAGAATCACATGTTCCGCCGTTACGCACTGCAATCCGCCCTCGCACTGGCCGCGGCCGCCTCCCTGGCCGGCTGCGCCAGCACCGGTTCCGCCCCCGCCTCCCTGGACAGCACGATTGCAAAGACGCCATCGCTGAGCACCTTCAACAAGCTGGCGGCCCAGGCCGGCCTAGCCGACACCCTCAAGGCCGCTGGCCCCTACACCGTGTTCGCGCCTTCGGACGATGCCTTCAAGGCCATCCCGGCCAAGACCCTGGCCGACCTGCAGGCCAACCCGGCCCAGCTCAAGGCCGTGCTCAACCACCACATCGTGGCGGGCAACGTGACCGCCGCCGCCGTGAAGCCTGGCGCCACCAAGACCCTGAACGGCTCCGACGTGGCCCTGGCACGCGCCGGCACCTTCGTCACGGTGGAAGAAGCCATGGTGGAAAAGGCCGACATCGTGGCCACCAATGGCGTGGTGCACGTGGTCGACCGCGTGCTGATGCCCCCCAAGAAGTAAAACGCACTGCCGCCCGCAGCACCGCACATGACACGCACACCCCGCACCAGCCAGCCCGGCGTCCTGCGCCGCCACTGGCTGCAAGGGGTGGCGGCCATGGGCCTGGCCGGCAGCACCTGGGCCCAGGGGACGGAGCCCTCCGCCAAAAAGACGGATGGCGAGCGTCCCCACGTGGTGGCCCAAGTGGCCGACCTGTCTCCCGACCAGCAGGACGTGAGCCGCGACTTCCTCGTCGGCTCGCGCACCGCCTGGCAGGAAATCAATGCCAAGGGGGGCATCCACGGCCGCCCCGTACAACACCTCACGCTGGAGACCGATGGCACCCCGGCCAGCCTGCAGTCCGTCTGGCAGACCGCGCACAAGCAATCCACCTGCATCGCCCTGTCGGGCTGCGTGGGCAATCCAGCGGCCAGCGGCCTCATCGCACTGCAGGCCAAGGCGGCTCCGGACTCCCCGCTGCCCATCGTCGCCCCCTGGCTGCACGACACCGCCGCTGTGGCGAACGCCACCGGCGCCAGCGACTTCGTGTTCGACATCTTTGCCGGGCAGGAGGCACAGATCACCCACGCCATCAAGAACCTGGCGACCATGGGGGTCCAGACCGTGGGTGTCACCTACGCCAGCCCCGGCGTCCAGCGCCAGTCACAGGCCATGGTGGCGCATGCGGCAAAGGCCATGTCGCTCAAGGTGCAGACCATTCCCATGCCCACCGCAGGCGCCAAGCCTGGCACGGGCAACCGGGTGGAGCAGACCATCGTCCTGTTCATCGGCGGCACGCCGGAGCTGTTCTCCTTTCTGGACCAGCTCGCCGTGCCCCAGGGCCGTCAGTGTTATGTGGTCGCCCTGGCTGACGTGAACCTGCAGGTGCTGGCACAGATGGGCCCCACGGCCGCCAAGGCCTCGGTCATCGTCACCCAGGCCGTGCCCATGGTGAATGCCAGCCTGCCCGTGGTGCGCAGCTACCGCGATGCGCTGGCCCGCCTCTACGACGAGCCCCCCTCCCCGCTGGGCCTGGCGGGCTACATCGCCGCGCGCTACACCGCCGAGGTCATGGCTGGCATCAGCGGCCCCATCACCCGTGCCGGCATGCTGGGCGCGCTGCAAAAGCGCACCGCACTGAACATCGGTGGCTATACCGTCGGCTACCAGGGCCGCCAGCGCACCACACCCTACGTGACCCAGAGCATGCTGACCACCGCAGGGCGCATCATTGGCTGAACTCGCCACAAGACGCCGGCCCGGGTGCTATGCTGGGCCGAAAGGAAAACAGCGCACTCCGCGCACCACCATGCACAACGGAACACTGCTCGCTGCCGTGGATCTGGGATCCAACAGCTTTCGCCTTGAAATCGGCCGCTACGAGCACGGCCACATCCAGCGCGTCGAATACCTCAAGGAAACCGTGCGCCAGGGCAATGGCCTGGACGAGAACCGCAACCTGACCCCTGAGGCCATGCAGCGCGGCTGGGACTGCCTGGCGCGCTTCGGCGAGCGCCTGGCGGGCTTTTCGCGCACGCAGGTGCGTGCCGTGGCCACCCAGACCCTGCGCGAGGCGCGCAACCGCGAGGAGTTCATCGCACGCGGCAGCCAGGTGCTGGGCTACCCCATCGACGTGGTCTCGGGCCCCGAAGAGGCCCGCTTGATCTACCAGGGCGTGGCGCGCCTGCTGCCCCAGTCCGACGAACGGCGCCTGGTGGTGGACATCGGCGGGCGTTCCACCGAGCTCATCCTGGGCCAGCAGTTCACACCCCATGCCGTGGCCTCGTTCCGCGTGGGCAGCGTGGCCTGGTCCTCGCGCTACTTCGCCAACGGCGCTTTCACACCCCAGGCCTTCATGGCCGCGGAGATTGCCGCCAAGGCGGTGCTCGACGAGGCCCTGGCCACCTTCCGGCCCGATGGCTGGGACGTGGCCTATGGCTCCTCGGGCACGGCCGGTGCCGTGGGCGACATCCTCACCGCCGCGGGTGGCCCCGAAGGCCTGATCACGCGCGAAGGCCTGGATTGGCTGCAGGAGCGCCTGCTGCGCGCGCAGAGTGCCGACCGCATCCGCCTCGATGGCCTCAAGGACGAGCGCCGCGCCGTGATCGGCGGCGGCATCAGCGTGCTGCGCGCCGTGTTCGACCTGCTGCACATCCAGCAGATGCAGGTGGCCCAGGGAGCGCTGCGCCAGGGCGCGTTGTACGACCTGCTCGACCGCGAGCAGCCCGGCACCGACCTGCGCAGCACCACGGTCCACGGTCTCATGCAGCGCTTTGGCGTGGAGGTGGAGCATGCCGAGCGCGTGGCGCGCATCGCCTGCCAGCTCTTCGACCAGGCCGCCCCCGCCGGCAGCGAGCGCGCATCGCGCAAGCTCGACTGGGCTGCGCGCCTGCACGAGATCGGCTGCCGCATCTCGCACAGCGACTACCACCGCCACGGCGCCTACATCCTGGACCACACCGATGCCGCGGGCTTTGCCATGCCCGAGCTGCACCGCCTGGGCCAGCTGGTGCTGGGCCAGCGCGGCAAGGTGCGCAAGCTCGATGTGGACCTGACCGACGCAGGCTTTGCCTTGCAACTGCTGTGCCTGCGTCTGGCCGTGGCCTTGTGCCACGCACGCCGCGACCCCGACACCGAAGGCCTGCAACTGCAGCTCAAGGGCACCCGATTCCTGCTGGCAGCGCGCCGCGGCTGGGCGGCCGGCTACCCGCAATCGGCCCACCTGCTGCGCGAGGAAATGCTGGCCTGGCAGAAGACCCCATGGGAGCTGGTGGCAGAGCTGCCGTGACGCCGAAATGAAAACGGTATAAACTGTTTATACCGTTTTATCTTTCGCAACCATGACCACCACTGCACCCGCGTCCGCCCCTGTCACCCCCACCGCTGCTGCCGCCCCGGCCGCAGCCCCCGCGGCCAAGGCACCTGCCGCCGCAAAGAGCACCGCCAAGGCCACCAAGGCGCCCAAGAAGTCCGCAGCGGCCAAGCCTGCTGCCGCAGCCCCCAAGAAGGCCGCCCCCAAAGCCCCTGCCGCCAAGCCGGCAACCACCACCAAGACCAAGGCAGCAGCCGCCCCCGCCGCAAGCAGCAAGCCCGCTGCCGCCGTGGTCCCAGCCAAGGAAACCAAGGCCAAGAAGCCCAAGCTCGTGCGCGACAGCTTTACCATTCCCAAGGACGAGTACGCCGTGGTCGAGACGCTCAAGCAGCGCGCCGCCACACTGGCCCAGCCCGCCAAGAAGAGCGAGCTGCTGCGCGCCGGCCTCAAGCTGCTGGCCGGCCTGTCCGACACCGCCCTGCGCAGCGCCCTGCAGGCCGTGCCGTCGATCAAGACCGGCCGCCCGAAGGCCGAATCCCCTGCCGCCAAGAACGGCCGCAAATAAGAAAGCGGCCCCCGGGCCGCTGTGGGATGGTGGCGACTGTGCTGCTGCCCAGGTCAGACGAACTCGGGCGACTGCACGGCCATCAGCACCGTCTGGCTTGCGTCCATGCGCTGGCGCTGGCGCAGCCACCACACGGCGCCCTTGCGCACCGCGCACTCGGGCGCCTGCATGCCCAGCAACTGCGCAATGGTCTGGCCCAGCACGGGCTGGTGGCCGATGATCAGCACGGCGCCACGCGCGCGCGGCCACTGGGCCAGCTCCAGCAGATCCTCGGTGGTGCCACCGGGCAGCAACTCGGCACGCATCTTGAACTTGCGGCCCAGTGCATCGGCCGTCTGTTCGGTGCGCCGTGCCGGGCTGGCCAGCACGCGCAGGCCCTCGGGCAACTGGCGGTCCAGCCAGGCGGCCATGCGTGCCGCCTGCTTTTCGCCGCGCGGCGTGAGCGCACGGGTCAGGTCGTCCGAGCCGTCCTCGGCTTCTTCGGCCTCGGCATGGCGCCACAGGATCAAATCCATCATCACGTTCCTTGCTGCTGCTCCACGCGCGCCACAGGCGCGGGCGGTCCATAGCGCACCATGAGCGCCGCCTGTGCGCCCTGCCCGTCTTCGGGATGGGGGGCCCGGGCGTAGGTGCCATCGGGGCCCAGTGTCCACGCGTCACGGTCATCGTGCAGGTAGGCCACCAGGCACTCGTCCACGATCTGGCGGCGCAGGCGCGGCTCGGTCACGGGCCAGGCCAGTTCCACGCGGCGCATCATGTTGCGGTTCATCCAGTCGGCGCTGGACAGGTACAGGTCTTCCTCGGCGCCGGCGCGGAAATAGAACACGCGCGTGTGCTCCAGAAAGCGCCCGATCACCGAGCGCACGCGGATGTTGTCGGTCACGCCCGGCACCTGGGCCGCGAGCATGCAGGCACCGCGCACGATCAGGTCGATGCGCGCGCCGCGCTGGCCGGCCAGGATCAGGGCGCGCATCAGCGCCTCGTCGGTCAGCGCGTTCATCTTGGCGACGATGCGCGCATCCTCGCCCCGGCTGGCTGCCAGGCCCACCTGCTCGATCTTCTCGATCATGCGCCGCTGCAGGTGGAAGGGCGCGAGCAGCAGCTTGCGCAGCTTGGGTGGCCGGTTCTGGCTGGCCAGGTGGTTGAACACGCCGTCCATGTCGGCGGTCGTGTCCTCATCGGCCGTGAGGTAGCTCAGGTCGGTGTACAGGCGCGCCGTGCGCGGGTTGTAGTTGCCGGTCGAGAGGTGTCCGTAACGGCGCAGCTGGCGCCCCTCGCGGCGTGTCACCAGCAGCATCTTGGCATGGGTCTTGAGCCCCACCACGCCATACAC
Organism: Acidovorax sp. FW305-C-20-28; assembly: GCF_058783375.1. Taxonomy (NCBI): domain Bacteria; kingdom Pseudomonadati; phylum Pseudomonadota; class Betaproteobacteria; order Burkholderiales; family Comamonadaceae; genus Acidovorax; species Acidovorax sp. FW305-C-20-28. The sequence continues at coordinate 89,589 of NZ_JBYSYM010000013.1, forward strand.
CACCTGGGCGCCGATGGATTCGAGCGCCTCGGCCCAGTTGATGTTGGCCTCTTCGTCGAAGCGCGCCTTGAGCTCCACCACGGCCATGACCTCCTTGCCGCGGCGCACAGCCTCGGTCAGCAGGTCCATGAGCGCGGAGTCGGCGCCCGTGCGGTAGATGGTCTGCTTGATGACCAGCACCTGCGGGTCGTTCACCGCCTCGCGCAAAAAGGCCAGCAGCCCGTCGAAGCTCTCGAACGGCTGGTGCATGAGCACGTCGCGCTTGTTCAGCTGCTCCATGATCGAAACCCCGGGCACCAGCTGGCGCGGCCAGGCCGAGCGCCAGGCCGGGAACAGCAGCGCGGGGTCGTTCACCAGGTCCACCAGCTGCGTCAGGCGCACCAGGTTCACCGGGCCGTGCACACGGTACAGCGCCGGCTCGGGCAGGTCGAACTGTTCGAGCAGGAAGCGCGAGAGGAACTGCGAGCAGCCGGCCGAGACCTCCAGCCGCACGGCCTGCCCGTAATGGCGGTGCTGCAGGCCCTGGCGCAGCGCCGTGCGCAGGTTGCGCACATCCTCCTCGTCGAGCGCCAGGTCGGAGTGGCGCGTGACACGGAACTGCGAGAACTCCGTGACCTCGCGCCCCGGGAACAGGTCGGCCAGGTGCGCGCGGATGATGCTCGACAGGCTCACGAACAGCGACTCGCCCTTGGCGGCCAGGCGCGGCGGCATGCGCACCAGGCGCGGCAGCGCACGCGGCACCTTGACGATGGCCACCTCGTTCTTGCGGCCGAAGGCATCGTGCCCATGCAGGCGCACGATGAAGTTGAGCGACTTGTTGGCCACCTGCGGAAACGGGTGGGCCGGGTCGAGCCCCACGGGGATCAGCAGCGGGCGCACCTCGCGCATGAAATACTCGTGCACCCAGGCCCGCTGCGCCGCCGAGCGCTCGCCGTGCGAGACGATGCGGATGCCATGCCGCGCGAACTCGGGCACCAGCGAGTCGTTGTACAGCGAGTACTGGCGCGCCACCAGGTCATGGGCCTTGGACGACAGGGCCACGAAGGAGGCCTCGGTATAGACCCCCTTGCCCTCGCCGCTCTTGGCGGCGGTCAGGTGGGCGGCGGCACGCACCTCGAAGAACTCGTCGAGGTTGGAGGACACGATGCACAGGTAGCGCAGGCGCTCCAGCAGGGGCACGTCGGTGCGCACGGCCCAGTCGAAGACGCGCTCGTTGAAGCCCAGGATGCTGTGGTCCCGGTCCAGGAACATGGGCGCCCCGGGCATGGCCACCGGTACCACGGCCGCAGGCTCGGCCCCCGCCACAGCGGCGCTGGCGGCTTCCTGGCGGTCATCGGGGCTGTCACATGGCGAAATCACAGGCGTTCTGGAGAAAAAGGAAGGCATGGGCACTCGAAAGCCGCGGAGGCGGGTGCCTGCAGTATTTAACGGCCAGATGACAGTGATGTGACAGTTTTTGTGACAGAAACCGCTTCGTCATCTCCGCGCGGGCGCGCCGGAACCAGGAATTGCTGGAACAGTCGGGCCGCATGGGCCCAGGTGAACTCCAGCGCCCGGTTGCGTGCCTCGTGGCGCGGCACGGCCAGCGCGTTCTGGGCGGCGGTCATCAGGTCCGCGTGCAGCACCCCGCCGCGCGCCTGGCCACCCGCGTGGGCGCCCAGCACCTCCATGGGGCCGTCCTCGAAGTAGGCGGCCACGGGCGTGCCGCAGGCCATGGCTTCCAGCATCACCAGGCCGAAGGTCTCGGAGCGGCTGGGAAAGACGAACACGTCGGCCGCCGCGTACACCCCCGCCAGGGTGGCCCGGTCCAGGATGCCCAGCCAGCGCGCCTGGGGGTAGCGGGCCTTGAGCCGCTCCTCCAGCGGCCCCACGCCGCAGATCACCTTGCTGCCGGGCATGTCCAGTTGCAGGAAGGCTTCGATGTTCTTCTCGTACGAGACGCGCCCCACGTACAGGGCCACCGGGTGGGCGAGGGCCCCCACGAGCGGATGCGGCGTGGTCTCGCCCCGGTAGCTGAAGGCCGCCGTGTCGACCCCGTGCGTCCACTGCCGCAGGTTGCGGAAACCGCGCCGCTCCAGCATCTTGAGCACGCCCACCGTGGGCACCATCACGCCCGACGAGGGGCGGTGGAAATGGCGGAACAGCGCATAGCCCAGGCCCAGCGGAAGGTGCATTGCCGCCTGCAGGATCTCGGGAAAGCGGGTGTGGAAGGCCGTGGTGAAGGCCAGCTTCCTGCGCAGGCAGTAGCTGCGACCGGCCCAGCCGATGGGGCCCTCGGTCGCCAGGTGGATGGCATCGGGCTGGAGTTCGTCGAGCATGCGCTCTATTTCACGCCCGGGACGGACGGCCAGGTCGATCCCCGGGTAGCCCGGGCAGGGGCGCGTCTTGAACAGGCCGGGCTGGATCACCTGCACCTGGTGCCCCGCGCTCTCCATGTGGCGCACCAGCTCCACCAGGGTGGTGACCACGCCATTGATCTGCGGGGCCCAGGCATCGGACAACAGGGCGATTTTCATGCGGTCACCTCGCTGCTACGGGTTGGTGTGCTCGTCTGGTGCCCCGGCACGGTATGCCACTGCACCAGCTCCAGGCGGCCATCCATGTGCTCGACCAGCGCGGTGTGGCTCTCCACCCAGTCGCCGTCGTTGCAGTAGAGGGTGCCGTCGATTTCGCGCATCTCGGCGCGGTGGATGTGGCCACAGACCACGCCATCGTGGCCGCGCCGGCGTGCCTCGGCGGCCACGGCCACCTCGAAGTCGGTCACGTAGTTGAGCGCCGTCTTCACCTTGCCCTTGAGGTAGGCCGAGAGCGACCAGTACGGCAGGCCCATGCGCGCGCGCAAGGTGTTCAGGTGCCGGTTGAGCTTGAGCGTGAACTCGTAGAGGTTGTCGCCCACATAGGCGAGCCACTTGGCGCACTGGATCACGCCATCGAAGTAGTCGCCATGCGTCACCCACAGGGTGCGGCCATCGGCCGTCTTGTGCACTGCGTCCTCCACCACCTCGATGCCACCGAAGGAGTGGCCGACAAAGGCGCGCGCGAACTCGTCGTGGTTGCCGGGCACAAAGACCACACGGCAGCCCTTGCGCGCACGGCGCAGCAGTTTCTGCACCACATCGTTGTGGGCCTGGGGCCAGAACCAGCGGCGGCGCAGTTGCCAGCCGTCCACGATGTCGCCCACCAGGTACAGGTGCTCGCTCGGGTGGTGCTTCAAGAAGTCGAGCAGGCCCTCGGCCTGGCAGCCGGGCGTGCCCAGGTGCAGGTCGGAGATGAACACCGCGCGCAGTTGGCGGTGGCCGGGGGGATGTGCGTCGTCGGCGTCGGCGGCAGTGTCCTGCCCACCTGCCATGTGCGCAGTCCAGTCGCCGAGCGCGTCGAACGCGGCGCGCATCAGGCCCCCAGAAAGTGCTTGCGGTAACGGGGGTGCAGGTCTGCCAGGCGCATCAGCATGGGCAGGTCTGCGGTGTTGAAGTCCGGATCCCAGGCCGGGGCCCCGAGCACCCGCGCACCCAGGCGCAGGTAGCCCTTGATGAGGGCCGGCGGCTCCACGAAGACCGAGCCGTCAAGGCGTTCGACGGGCAGCGGCAGGCGCGGCAGCACGTGGTATTCGATGGGGGCCAGGTGCGTCTGGCGCACCTGGTTCCAGATGCTGGCGGCCGCGTCGCCGCTGATCACGCCGTTGTGCAGCATGGGAATGCTGGCGCAGCCGATCATGGTATCGAGCTGGTTGCGCACCATGAAGTCCGCCAGGGCACTCCACAGCGCCATGATCACGCCGCCATGGCGGTGCTCGGGGTGCACGCAGCTGCGGCCCAGCTCCACCATGCGCGGGCGCAGCGTGCGCAGGCGGGTCAGGTCGAATTCGGTGTCGCTGTAGGTGCTGCCCACGCGGCGCGCCTGGGCGGGGGTCAGGACCCGGTAGGTGCCAATCACCTGCTGGGTGGCTGCATCCCGCACCAGCAGGTGCTCGCAGTAGTCGTCGAACAGGTCCACGTCGTGGCCGGGAACGGGGGTCGTCAATCGAGCGCCCATCTCCCCGGCAAACACATCGAACCGGAGCTTTTGTGCCTGGCGCACCTCGTCGGTGTGGCGCGCCCAGGCGACTTCGACCCCACCCCGCGCCATGGCGCCCGCCGCCGCGGATTCAGGGCGCTGGATGGCAGCGCCGGGGGCGGTGAGGGGAGACAGCGGCAAAATCGGGTTGGGCAAATCGCTCATGGATCAACTCCTTGGTACAGGGCGGCCCCATGGCCGCTGGTGCCCCGGATCACCGGGTGGTGTGCTTCGATGCGCTGGAGTTTGGAAGCCGCAGGTGACGCCTGCATGTCCAATGGATGTCAGTGCCGTGACAGACCAAGGCAAGGGCTCCGCCGGAGTGCGAAAAGACGCCGGTGCGGGCCTGGACAGGCCCCGGTTACCAGGCGGTTACCGCTGTAAGCTTGGGCTGCTACACTTTGGTACATTTTTCTGGGGCATTGCGCCTCTCCCTCCGGGTCCGGCCGCCATGTCCTTGCTGTCCATTGCCCCAGAACGCCTGCCGTCTGGGGAGTCTTCCGACGCGTCTTTGGAGCGCACGCTGCGCGAGCAGCAGATGCTGCTGGAGAGCGCGGGCGTGGGCATCGTGTTCATTCGCCAGCGCGTGGTGGTGCGCTGCAACCAGCGCTATGCGGAAATCTTCGGCTACGAGTCGGCGCAGCGCCTGGCAGGCCTGAGCAGCGAGGCCTTCTACCCTGACCGCGAGGCCTTCCGCACCCTCGGGCGCGAAGCCTACCCGGTGCTCGCCAGCGGGCAGGCCTACCGTGTCGAACGCCAGATGCGCCGGCGCAACGGGCGGCTTTTCTGGGGCAGCCTCACGGGGCGGCTGATCAACCCGCGCGACACGAGCGAGGGCTCGATCTGGATCCTCGACGACATCGACGAACAGAAACAGGCCCAGGCCCTGCTGAGTGCCGCCGTGCGCGAAAAGCAGGTGCTGTTCGACCAGGCCATGGTGGGCATCGTGTTCCTGCGCGACCGGCACCTGACACGCTGCAACCGCCATTTCGAGCACATGCTGGGCTATGGCCCGGGCGAGCTGGCGGGCAGCCCCTCGCGCCGCTGGTACGCCAGCGACGAGGACTGGGAGGACGTGGGCCACCGCTGCTATCCCGTGCTCGCGGCTGGCCAGTCCTACGAAGGCGAGGTGGTCATGTGCCGCAGAGACGGCACACCGCTCACCTGCGAGGTGCGCGCCAAGTTCATCGACCCGGACGACCCCGACCAGGGCTCGATCTGGATCACCATGGACATCTCGGAGCGCAAGCAGGCCCAGGCGGCCCTGGCGCGCGTGCACGAGCAGCTCGAACAGCAGGTCGAGGACCGCACGCGCGAGCTGCGCGACACGGTGGACAACCTGCACCGCGAGATCAGCGACCGCAAGGCCGACCAGGACCGCATCTACTGGCTGGCCCACTACGACCCGCTCACGGGACTGCCCAACCGCGCCCTGCTGTCCGAGCGTGCCCAGGAAGCCATCCGCGTGGCGCAGGAGGGCAATACGCCGCTGGCGCTGATCTTCCTGGACCTGGACCATTTCAAGCACGTCAACGACTCGCTGGGCCACCGCGTGGGCGACGCCCTGCTGGTGGAGATCGCCAAGCGCCTGCGTGCTGTGGTGCGCGACAAGGACACGGTCTCGCGCCTGGGCGGCGACGAGTTCATCCTGCTGCTGCCGGGCGCCAATGCCCACGGGGCGGCCCGCGTGGCCGGCAAGCTGCAGGAGGCCTCGCGCCAGCACTACCAGATCGACCACCACGAGCTGACCATGGCGCCGTCCATGGGCGTGGCCCTGTTCCCGCAGGACGGTGCCGACTTCGATACGCTGACCCAGTCCGCCGACGTGGCCATGTACCGCGCCAAGCTCGACGGGCGCAACACTTTCCGCTTCTTCACCCCCGAGATGCAGGCCCAGTCGGTGCGCGCGCTGCAGGTGGAGAACGCGCTGCGCCGGGCACTGGAGCGCGGCCAGCTGTACCTGCACTACCAGCCCCAGATCCACCTGGCCACGGGCCAGGTGCACAGTGTGGAGGCCTTGCTGCGCTGGGACCACCCGCAGATGGGCAGCATCTCGCCCACCGAGTTCATCCCGATCGCCGAGGACAGCGGCCAGATCCTGCAGATCGGCGAATGGGTGCTGCGCACTGCGCTCACGCAACTCAAGGACTGGCACGCCAACGGTTTTCCGGGGCTGACCATGGCGGTCAACCTCTCGGCGATCCAGTTCCGCCAGCCCCAGCTGCCCGAGCTGGTGAGCCGCATCCTGACCATCTTCGAGCTGCCGCCCGACTGCCTGGAGCTGGAGCTGACCGAGGGCGTGGCCGTGGACGACCCGCATTCGGCCGTGGAGACCATGGACAGCCTGCACTCGCGCGGGGTGCGCATGTCCATGGACGACTTCGGCACCGGCTACTCCTCGCTGAGCCAGCTCAAGCGCTTCCAGATCTTCAAGCTCAAGATCGACCAGTCCTTCGTGCGCGACCTGGGCGAGGATGGCAACGACCGCGCCATCGTGAGCGCCATCATCCGCATGGCCCAGGCCCTGGGCATGCGCACCACGGCCGAGGGCGTGGAGACACCGGAGCAACTGGCCTTTCTGCGCGAGCAGGGCTGCGACGAGGCCCAGGGCTACCTGTTCAGCCGGCCGCTGCCGGCCGATGAGCTGGAGCTTTTCTTGCGCCAGTACCTGCCCTCGTAGCACCGACCGAAGGCCTCGCGCCAGGGCTTCAGGACAGCGCTTGCACCGCCGGAGCCAGCTGCACGCGGTGTTTGCCCGAGCGCTTGGCCTGCAGCATGGCCTCATCCGCCTCGGCCAGCAGTTCCTGCGCGTCCAGCCGGCCCTGCGACAGGGCGACACCAATGCTCATGCCGACCCGCACGGTCGCACCGGAGCCCGGCAACTGCACGGACTGGCAGGCGGCCTGCATCAGGCGATCAAGCACGGCACGCCATTCGTCGCCGGCTACCGGGGTGAGGACCAGCACGAACTCATCGCCCCCGAGGCGCGCCGCCGTGTCCGAGGCACGGATGCTGCCTGAGATGCGCCGGGCCAGCTCCACCAGGAGTTGGTCGCCCGCATCGTGCCCGAACTGATCGTTCACGGCCTTGAATCCATCCAGGTCGGCAAAGCACACCGCGACCCCGTGGCCGGCCCGCTGTGCAGCTGCCAGGGCCTGGCGCAGGCGGTCCACGAGCAGCAGCCGGTTGGGCAGCTGGGTCAGTGCATCGTGGAAGGCCACGTGGGTGATCTGCGCGTGTGCCCGTTTGGCCGCAGAAATGTCCACCGCCATCCAGAAGGTCTCGCTGTCCGACAGGCGCACGCCGCTGAGGTCCACCCAGATAGCTTCGCCGTTCTTGTGCTGCAGGCGCACATCGGTGCGGAAGTTCAGCCCCTGGCCCAAGCGCAGAGCAGCGGACTCCTCCACATGGCGGTAGTCCTCGCCGCGCGCATACAGGGAGCGCACGTCGGCCCCTTCGAGCTCACCCGGCCCATAGCCCAGCATGCGCTCCATCGCGGTGTTCTTCCAGATGACGGTGCGGCTGGCGAGCTTGACCATGCCCACCAGGTCGCTGTTGAGCATGGCCGACTGGTCGTGCAGCAGGCTGCGCACCTGCTGCAGCGCCTCGTGCTGCGCGGTCACGTCGACCGCGACGGTGCGGCTCATCAGGAAGTCGCCGCGCCCATCGCGCACGGCCGTGGCATTGATGCGCACGACGCGGCGCGGTGCACCCGGTGGCGCGAGTTCGATCTCGATCTCCGGCGCGCGCTCCTGCAGGGTGAGCTCGATGAAATGGTCATGAAAACGCCGCCGGCTCTCGCCCTGCAGCAGATCGCTGAAGCGGGAGTGGGATTCGACCGCTGCGCTGCCCAGCCACTGCTGCAAGGTGGCGTTGACGTGCACCAGGCAGCCTTCGGCATCGAGCGAGAAATAGCCGCATGGGGCATGGTCGTAAAGGTCGCGCACGCGCGCGGCTGACTCTTCGAGGCTGCGGAGCAGGCGCTTCCTGTCGGTGATGTCGCGGGCCGAGCCGAAGACCAGCAGCTGCCCGTCGACATCGACCGCATGCCAGTGCAGGTCCACATCGATGACATGGCCATCGGCCAGCCGGTGCTGCACCTCCACACGCTGGCGGTCACCGTCGCGGATCCGGCCCAGCCAGGCGTCGATGGCCGCTGCGTCCTGGTTCACGTCCCAACTGGAGACATGGCTGCCCAGCAAGGCCTCGCGCTGCGAACGGTGCATTTGCGCGAACGAATCGCTCATCTCCACCAGGCGCCCCTGGCGGTCGATGATGTGGATGCCATCGCCCGCCACGCGCAACAGGATCTGCGTGCGCCGGCTCTGGGCCTCCAGCGCCCGCACAGCACCCAGTTCACGCCGGCCCACGCGGTAGATCGCAAAGGCGGCGGCGCAGCTGAGCAGCCACATGCAGGCCGCCATCAGCGACAGCATGCGCGCCTGCATGGCCAGGGGCTCGAAGAATTTCTCGTTGTTGAGCCCGGCCAGCACGATGAATGGCCAGCCCTCCACCTCCCGGTACGCCACGGTGCGCTCCAGCCCGTCGATCGGTGACACCGCCGTGAAGACCCCCGCTGAAGGGTGCGCCGCGAGGGACTCGCGCAGCTCCCTGGAGACCTGGGTCGACCCCATCGGGACCTGCGCCGCATTGCCGGGAGAGAGCCAGGCCACGAAGCGCAGATCGCGCATGCGCAGCGTGATGGTGTCCCGGCTGCCCAGGTCGTAGCGCTGGAACAGCTGCGCGAAATGGTCGACCCGGATGGTGGCATACAGCACCCCCGCAAACCGGCCCTCCCGCACCAGGGGGCGGGAAATGGAGACGACCCAATTGCCCGAGACGCGGGACACCACGGGGCTGGCGATGACGGGGCCGTCGGCCGTGGATTCGCGCGCCTGCTGGAAGAAATCGCGGTCCGCCACGTTGGGGATGTTGGCATTGCCAACGAGGTTGCCCCAGCGCACGGCCCCGCTGTCATCGGTCAGGCGAAACCCCTCGGCCCCCGGGAGCAGTCGGTGCCGAGCGGCGAGCAGTTCCTGGACCTCCTGGTCCCGGGATCCGGCACCGAGGCCCGAGCGCTGCAAATCGCTGATCGTCATGCGCAGCACCGCATCGACCAGGCCCAGCTCGGACCCCACGTTGGCACCGCCCATGGCGGCCATGCTGTCCGCCGTGGCGCGGGCACGCTCTTCGTGGTTCTGCCGCGAGGAGGACAGCACCCACAGCACCAGTGCCCCGAGCAGCACGCCCAGCAGCACATTGGCCGTGACCAGCAGCGTGCGCAGCCGGTGGCCGGGCTGGTAGGCGCGCACGGGCAGGGGTGGGGAAATCTCGGCCATGGGCAATGCTAGCTGAAGCCCTGCCCCCGGAACATCCCGCCTTGCCCGGGGGCCGTGGCCTGCAGCGCACCGGCCTTTGATGCACCTCAAGGGCGTTTTGCCAGGGCGGTGGTCCACTCATGGCCATCCCGGAGATGCCCGGCCCCCTATTTACCCCCTGGAGAAATTCGACATGAACATCACCTTGAGAAACACCGCCGCCGTGCTGCTGACGGCCCTGCTCGCCGGCCCCGCGCTGGCCGCCACCTGCGACGTGGAGATCGAAGGCAATGACGCCATGCAGTTCAACAAGCAGAGCATCACCGTTCCGGCCAGTTGCAAGCAGTTCACCGTGAAGCTCAAGCACGCGGGCAAGCTGCCCAAGACGGCCATGGGCCACAACTGGGTGCTGACCAAGGCAGCCGATGCCCAGGCCGTGACCACGGACGGGATTGCGGCAGGCGCGGACAAGGCCTATGTCAAGGCGGGCGATGCCCGCGTGATCGCCCACACCAAGCTCATCGGCGGCGGCGAGGCCGACAGCGTGGGCTTCGACGTGGCCAAGCTCAAGGCCGGCGAGGCCTATGCCTGGTTCTGCTCCTTCCCGGGCCATTCCAGCCTCATGAAGGGCACGCTGACGCTGGCCAAGTAAGCGGTCAGAATCGGGGCAGAACCCATGAAGGAAAGCCCCGATCCATGAGCATCGTCGTTTACTGGCTGGAAGCACCCGGCACACCTGCCATGCAGACCTTCGACCCCGGCCAGCTGATGCCGGCCCTGCAGTTCTGCGAGGAAAAGCGCAAGGCCGGCAAACGCCATGTGAGCCTGTCCAGCGAGCTCACCGAGAGCGTGGGGCGTGCCGGGGTGAGCACGGTGCAGGCCCGGCTGCTGCCCGATGGCTCGCCCTACGACTGGACCAAGTCCCATCGCGGCGCCGGGCCCGAGCGCAGCGGCGGCCAGGGTTGATGCCTCCTTCAGGGGCCCTGCCCCGGCCGCCCCACCCGCCCCTGCTCACGCAGGTGCTGCGCACGGCCGCACGCCGCTACCGCCTGCCCGCAGAGCCCGGCGCGGGCTCCCAGGCCGGCCCCGCGGCCGCCATGGCCCTGGCCATCGAGCAGGTGCGCCAGGACCTGGCCGGTGCGCGGCGCCCCGGGGACGCCACACGGCAGTCGTTCATCAATGCCCTGGCCCACCTGATCCGGGAGGCCATGCGCGCGGACGACGGGGACGCGGCCTACCAGGCCGCGGTGCTCGCACGCCGGGCACCCACGGTGCAGGAATACCTCGACCTGCAGGCCCATGCCGAGCAGGACCGCCGGCAGCTGCGCGCGGGCGCCAATGCCATTGCCCACCCGGCCAAGCGCCAGCATGTCGCCCCGGGCGCGCTGCGCGAGGCCCTGGAGCGCCTGCACGCCCAGGCGGATTCGTCGCACTGGGCGGCGCTGGGCGGTACGGCACACCAGCTGCAGGCCATGGCGCAGGCGGCTGCCGACATGCCGGCACTGCAGCGCGGCCTGGCCCGGCTGCTGCAAGGGCCCGCGCTGGCGCGCCTGCAGCGCGCGGACGCACTCGAAAGCGACCCGCAGGTGCAGGCCTACCAGCGGCTGCGCGACCGCCAAGGCCCCCGCCCGGGCACAGCAGAAGCCCTGGCCTACGGCGACAGGGCACAGCAGCGCGGTGCGGCCATGGAAGCCCTGGCCACCCAGGCCCTTGACGCCCTGGCGCAGCGGCTCGACCAGGCCGATGGCACCCGCAGTGCCTGGCGCGTGGTGACCTCGATGCGGGTGCCGCCCTCCATCCCCGCCAGCGCCGAGCGCGCCAAGAGCGAGTGGGATGCCGTGCTGCTGCGGCAGGCCCCTGCCGGTGCTGGCCAGCCCCCCGCCTGGGACGTCTGCCTGCTGCTGGAGGCCAAGGCCTCGGTGGATGCGGTGGCGAACGATTTCTCGCGCCTGCAGCGCGGCCTGCGCCTGCTCGGCCATGCCGACCCGGGCACGGACTACGCCTTCCTCTGCCGCGAGGGAGAGGTGCTGCTGCGCGGCGCCTCCCTGGGCCTCCTGGACAGGCCAGACGGCGCACTGGAGGACACCGTGCTCTACTGCACCGATGCCCCAGCCCCGCCAGCGCCCCAGTGGCTGGCCGCCGCGAGCCGCATGCAGTTGCTCGGTGCGCCGCAGAGCCTGGCCTTTGCCACCGCACTGGCCGAGGGCCGGCAGGCCGATGTACAGGACCTTACGCCCGTGTGGCAGGCCCTGCTGGCATCACCGCAGTGGGAGCCCGTGCGGCAGCAGTACCCCACGCTGCGCCGCGTGCACGCGCTGATGGTGCACGTGGACGACCTGGTGCAGGCCGTGCAGGGCTAAGAGACTGAGAAGATTTTGCCCATGCCCGCCTTGCACGCCAAAACACCCCGGCTCGTCGTTGCAAGTGCTCGCCATAGCCCGAGCTATGGCTGCGCTTTGCGCCTAGATCCGGGGCGTTGTGGCACGCCTTTCGGGCACGGTCAAAAAATTCCCAGCCTCTGAGCGGACCACCAGCCACTCAGTCCTTCGCCGCCAATTCCTGGAGCAGGCGCGGCACGAGCACGTTGCGCGACGCCGCATGCCAGACGGCGTAGGCCTCGGACTGCCTGCCCGATCCTGCCAGCGGCCGGAACACCGCGCCCGGCAGCGCGCAGCGCCGCATCGCATCGGGCACCAGGGCCACGCCCATGCCCTGGGACACCAGGGACACCACCGCCAGCCAGTGCCGCACCTGCATGCGCACCTCCGGATAGAAGCCTGCGTCGGCGCAGACCGAAAGAATGCGCGCATGGTAGTCGGGCGATGCACTGCGCGAGAACAGCACGAAGGGCTCGTCCTTGAGCTGCCCCACCGCCACCGTGCGCTTTCTGGCCAGCGCATGGTCCATGGGCAGGCAGGCCACGAAGGGCTCGGACACCAGCAGGCGGCAATCGAGCTCGGCCGGCACCTGGTGGGTGTGGGCAAAACCAATGTCCAGCCGGTCATGGAGCAGCTCGGTCATCTGCTCGGCGGAATTGAGCTCGGTCAGCGTGACCCGCACGGCAGGGTGGGCGGCCTGAAAGCGCACCAGCGCCTGCGGCAGGCCGCGGTACAGCATGGAGCCGACGAAGCCGATGCGCAGCCGCCCTGCCGCCCCCTGGGCGACCTGGCGGGCCTCGATGGCGGCCTCCTGGGCCGCCTGCAGCAGGCTCTGCGCCGAGGCCTGCAGCGCCTGGCCTGCGGGCGTGAGGCGCACCGCCTTGCTGCTGCGCTCGAACAGTTGCGCGCCCACCGACTCCTCGAGCTGGCGGATGGCCACGCTCAGCGGCGGCTGCGATATCGCCAGGCGGCGCGCTGCGCGGCCGAAATGCAGCTCCTCGGCCAGGACGGTGAAGTAGCGCAGGTGGCGCAATTCCATGGCAGGCCTTTCATCAATATTCAAATCAAAATGAACAAGACCAAATCAATATTAGACAAGAATTATTGAGCGGCGAAGAATGGGCGGCACAAGGAGACAAGCCACCATGCCCACTTCGCCCACCGACGAAGCCGCCCGCCATCCCGTGCCCGACCGCCACGGCACCAGCCTCTACAGCACGGACACCGAACTGCACCGCCTGCTGGCGCTGTACCTGCCGGCCGAGCTGCTGGCCCACATGCGCCCCCACTTCGAGCGCCTGGGCGCCCTGGCCGGGGGGCCTCTGGACGAACTGGCCCGCACCGCCGACCAGAACCCACCCACGCTGTCGGTACGCACCCGCACGGGCCGCGATCTGCAGACGGTGCACAAGCACCCGGCCTATGTGGAAATGGAGCGGCTGGCCTACAGCGAGTTCGGCCTGGCCGCGATGTCGCACCGCGAGGAGACCCTGGGTTGGAAGGGCCGCATGCCGCCGCTGGTGAAGTACGTGCTGACCTACCTCTTCGTGCAGGCCGAGTTCGGGCTGTGCTGCCCGGTGTCCATGACCGATTCGCTGGCGCGCACGCTGAAGAAATTCGGCAGCCCCGAACTGGTGGCGCGCCTCCTGCCGCGCCTGCAGCACCTGGACTTCGACAACGTGGCCCAGGGCGCCATGTTCATGACCGAGCAGGCCGCGGGCTCGGACATCGCGGCCACCGAGACGCGCGCCCACCAGGATGCACAGGGCCAGTGGCACCTCAGCGGCGACAAGTGGTTCTGCTCCAACCCCGATGCCGACTTCGCGATGGTGCTGGCGCGCTGCGAGGGCAGTGCCCCGGGCCTCAAGGGGGTGTCGCTGTTCCTGCTGCCCCGCCTGCTGGACGATGGCACGCCCAACCACTACCGCATCCTGCGGCTCAAGAACAAGCTGGGCACACGCTCCATGGCCAGCGGCGAGATCCGCCTGGAGGGAGCCCTTGCCCACCTGGTGGGCGAACAGGGGCGCGGCTTCGTGCAGATGGCCGACATGGTGAACAACTCGCGCCTGTCCAACGGCGTGCGCGCGGCGGGGCTGATGCGCCGCGCCGTGGCCGAAGCGCAGTACATCGCCAGCGAGCGCCGCGCCTTCAGCCAGCGCCTGCAGGACATGCCCCTCATGCAGCGCCAGTTGCTCAAGCTGCTGCTGCCGGCCGAGCAGGCGCGCAGCATGGTGTTCCAGACGGCCCAGGCCCTGGCCCGGTCCGATGCAGGCGAGCCGGGGGCCTATGCGCTGCTGCGCATCCTCACGCCGCTCATCAAGTTCCGCGCCTGCCGCGATGCGCGCAAGGTGACCGGTGACGCCATGGAGGTGCGCGGCGGCTGCGGCTACATCGAGGAGTGGAGCGACCCGCGCCTGGTGCGCGATGCCCACCTCGGTTCGATCTGGGAGGGCACGAGCAACATCGTCGCGCTGGACGTGGTGCGCGCCATCCGGCGCGAAGGCTCGCTGCCCGTGCTGCAGGCCCATTGCGAGGCGCTGATCGACGATGCGCCCATCGCCCCGGGCTTTGCACAGGCCCTGCGCGACGCCCTGGCCCGGGCCGCGGCACTGGCCCTGCGCGCTGCAGACAGCGGCGACGACACGCTGGCGCGGCAGTGCGCCTCGGCCCTCTACCACGTGGCCAGCGCGGTCGCCATGGCCTGGGAGGGTGCCCGTGGCGGCAGTGCGCAGCGCGTCGAATGGGCCCAGTTGGTGCTGCTGCACCGCGTGCTGCCGCGCGACCCGCTGGGCGCCACGGACATCCCCGAAGACTGGGTGGCCAGGGCGGCCGCACAGGCACCCATCGCCTGAACCTTTGAACGACAGATAACAACGGAGACAGACCATGCGACTTCTGGCCACCCTCGCGCTCGCCACGGCGGCAGCGCTCCCCCTGCTGCCCACGGCCCAGGCCCAGGGCTTTCCCGAGCGCCCCGTCATCCTGGTGATCCCCTTCCCTCCGGGCGGCCCCACCGATGCGATGGCGCGCACCCTGGCCGCCGAGATGAAGGACCGCCTGGGCCAGCCCATGGTGGTGGAGAACCGACCCGGCGCGGGCGGCAACATCGGCGCGGAGTATGTGGCCCGTGCCGCGCCCGACGGCCAGACCCTGCTGTTCGGCACCTCGGGGCCGCTGGCCATCAACGCCAGCCTGTACCGCAAGATCGGCTACGACCCGGCCAAGAGTTTCGCCCCCGTGATCCAGGTCGGCCACCTGCCCAACATCCTGGTCGTGAACCCTGCGGTGCCGGCCAGGAATGTGAAGGAGCTGATCGCCTATGCCAAGGCCTCGCCGGGCAAGCTGAGCTATGCCTCGTCGGGCAACGGCGCCTCGTCGCACCTGGCGGGCGTGCTGTTCAATGCCTCGGCCGGCGTGGACCTGCAGCACATTCCCTACAAGGGCACCGGGCCGGCACTCACCGACCTGCTGGGCGGGCAGGTGACGATGAGCTTCACCGATGTGCTCACGGCCCTGCCCTACGTCAAGAGCGGCAAGCTGCGCGCACTGGGCATCACCACGGCCGAGCGCTCGCAGGCGCTGCCGGACCTGCCGACCGTGGCCGAGCAAGGGGTGCCAGGCTATGACGTGAGCGTGTTCTTCGGCATCGTGGCCCCGGCGGGCACCCCGCCCGAGCGCATCGCCAAGCTCAACAAGGCCTTTGTCGATGTGCTGGCGACCGACAAGGTCAAGCAGCTGTTCGCCTCCCAGGGGCTCGAATCGGCGCCCTCCTCCAAGCCGGAGCAACTGGGCAAATTCATCGACACGCAGATCAGCAAGTGGAGCGGTGTGGTCAAGCAATCGGGCGCACAGCTCGATTGATGGGGCGCCCCCTATGAACGCATCTCTTTTGTCTGCGGGTGCCCTGGCGGGCATCCGCGTGCTGGACATCTCGCGCATCCTCGGCGGCCCCTACTGTGGCCAGATCCTGGGCGACCATGGCGCCGACGTGCTCAAGGTGGAGCCGCCGCAGGGCGACGACACACGCACCTGGGGCCCGCCGTTCAAGGAGGGCGTGGCCTCCTACTACCACGGGCTCAACCGCAACAAGCGCAACATGCACCTGGACCTGGGCAGCCCCGAAGGGCGCGAGGCACTGCTGACCCTGCTGGCCGAGGCCGACGTGCTGATCGAGAACTTCAAGGCCGGCACCATGGAACGCTGGGGCCTGGGGTACACAGAACTGTCCGCGCGCTTTCCGCGCCTGGTGTGGTGCCGCGTGACGGGTTTCGGCACCGATGGCCCGCTGGGCGCCCTGCCCGGCTACGACGCGGCCGTGCAGGCCATGGCGGGCATCATGAGCATCAACGGCGAAGCCGAGGGCGGCCCCCTGCGCGTGGGCCTGCCCGTGGTGGACATGGTGACCGGGCTGAACGCCGTGATCGGGGTGCTGCTGGCGCTGCAGGAGCGCCAGCGCAGCGGGCGCGGCCAATTGGTCGAGGCGGCGCTGTACGACAGCGGCCTGTCGCTGCTGCACCCGCATGCCGCCAACTGGTTCGTCGATGGGCGCACCCCGCAGCGCACGGGCAACGCGCACCCCAACATCTACCCCTACGACACCCTGGCCACGCGCACGCAGCCCGTGTTCGTTGCCGTGGGCAACGACCGCCAGTTCGCCAGCCTGTGCCGCTGCATCGGTGTGCCCGCCCTGGCGGACGACCCCCTCTATGCGCGGGCCGGCGACCGCTCGGTGCACCGCACGGCACTGAAGACCGCACTGGAAGACGCGATGCAGGAGTGCGACGGCAGCGCGCTGGTGGACACCCTCATGGCCGCCGGCGTGCCCGCCGCGCCGGTGCTGTCCGTCGATGCGGCACTGGCGCATCCGCACACGGCGCACCGGGAGATGGTGGTGGAGCTGCCCGGCGGCTATCGCGGCATCGGTGCACCGGTGAAACTCAGCCGCACGCCGGCCAGCTACCGCCATGCCCCCCTGACGCCCGGGACGCGCTTTCAGGACTGAACGGAGGCGACACTCTCTTAGCGCACCGGGAAGGCGTACATCAGACCGCCCTTGTTCCACAGGTTGTTCAGGCCGCGCTGCAGGCCCAGCGCGGACTTGGGGCCCACATTGCGCTCGAAGATCTCGCCATAGTTGCCCGTGGTCTTGACCGCGCGGGCCAGCCAGTCGCGGTCCAGGCCCAGCAGCTTGCCCGTGTCTTCGGTGGTGCCCAGCAGGCGCTGCACCACGGGGTCGGTGCTGCTGGTCTTGAGGCGATCGACCGAGGCCTGGGTCACGCCATACTCCTCGGCCTCGACCAGGCCGTAGACCACCCACTTGACGATGGCAAACCATTCGTCATCGCCACGGCGCACCATGGGGCCCAGTGGCTCTTTGGAAATCAGCTCGGGCAGCAGCACGTGTTCCGAGGGATCCTTGGCCTCCTTGTTGCGCACCGAGGCCAGGCCGGAGGCGTCCGTGGTGTAGCCCACGCAGCGCCCGGCAAAATAGGCGGCGGTGGCGGCCTCGACCTTCTCGAACACGGCGGGCTTGATGGCCAGGTTGTGGGTCTTGGAGTAGTCGAGCAGGTTCTTCTCGGTGGTGGTGCCCGACTGCAGGCACACGGTCTGCCCCTTGAGCTGCTTCATGCTCTTGATGCCGCTCTTCTTGAGCACCAGCACGCCCTGGCCGTCGTAGTAGGTCACGGCGGTCTGGTGCAGGCCCATGGAGGCATCGCGGGCGAGCGAGAACGTGGTGTTGCGCGAGAGCACATCGATCTCACCCGACTGCAAGGCCGTGAAGCGCTGCGCGGTGCTCAGCGGCACGAACTTGACCTTCTCGCCATCGCCCAACACCGCGGCCGCCACGGCGCGGCAGATATCCACATCGAGGCCCGACCACTTGCCTCCGGTATCGGCCACCGAAAAACCGGCCAGCGCCGTGTTCACACCGCAGACCACCTGGCCCCGGGCCTTGATGCCATCCAGCGTCTTGCCGGCATGGGCCGGCAAGGAGGCCGCGGCACCGGCGGCAAGGAACAGGCAGGTGGCTGCGGCGCGCAGGAAGGTGAGGGTCATGAAAGGCGTGCTCCTTGAAAAAGGCGGCCGTGGTGCAGGATGTGCACCGCGCGCCACCACCTTGTGGGTGCGAGATTCTGGACGATAGCTGCCATGCGCCTGCATCGGGATTTACGCGGGTGCCAACAGCCAACAGGCTACACGGATCGCGCCCCCGCATCCAAGGGCAAAACAGCTGCTTACAAAGATCGGGCGGCAGGGCACCGCCGGGGGCTCAGGGCAGCAGCTTCTTCTGCAGGAACTGCGCCTGGCCCATGGCCGGGTCCAGCGCGTAGGGGGCGAAGCCCTCGCGCAGGTACAGCGCCATGGCGCTGGTGTTGCCGGAGAGCACTTCGAGCGTGAGCTTGCAGGCCCCACGCTCGCGCGCGATGGTCTCCACCAGCGCGAGCATGCGCTGCGCGATGCGCTGGCCGCGCCAGCCCGGCGCCACCACCACGTCGTGCACATTGACCAGCGGCAGGCAGGCAAAGGTGGAAAAGCCCTCGAAGCAATTGACCAGGCCCACCGGCACGGCCCCACCCTCTTGTTGCGCCCAGGCGATCACGCTGAAGGCCTGGGGGCGCTGCTGGAGCGCAGCGGGCAGGCCCTGCAGCACCTGCGCGGCCAGCGGCTGGCCGCCACCGGCGGCATCGCGAGCATAGCCATCGAGCAGCTGCACCAGTGCCTGGGCGTCGCCAGGCTCGCCATAGTCCACACGGCGCACATCGATCGTTGCTGCGGCCATGGGCTCAACCGGCACGTGCGGCATCGACCAGGCGCTGGGCGCAGCGGCTGGCCATTTGGGCTTCGCGCGCCTCGACCATCACGCGCAGCAGGGGTTCGGTGCCGCTGGCGCGGATCAGCACCCGGCCCGTGTTGCCCAGCTCCTGCTTCACAGCCTCGGTCTCGCGCGCTAGCAGGGCATTGGACTTCCAGTCCTGCCCCGGCGCCAGGCGCACGTTGAGCAGTACCTGCGGGTACAGGGTCACGTCGCTGAGGAGTTCGGGCAGCTTCTTGCCGCTGCGCACGCAGGCCTGCAGCACCTGCAGTGCGCTGACCAGGCCATCGCCCGTGGTGTGGCGGTCCAGCGCCAGCAGGTGGCCCGAGCCCTCGCCGCCCAGGTTCCAGCCGTGGCGTGCCAGTTCTTCGAGCACGTAACGATCGCCCACCTTGGCGCGCACGAACTGCACGCCGCGCTGCTGCAGAGCCACCTCCACGGCCATGTTGGTCATGAGCGTGCCGACCACGCCCGGCACCTCTTCGCCCCGGCCCAGGCGGTCCGCGGCCATCAGGTAAAGCAGTTCGTCGCCGTTGTACAGGCGGCCCGCCGCGTCCACCATCTGCAGGCGGTCGGCATCACCGTCCAGGGCAATGCCGTAGTCGGCGCGGTTGGCGCGCACCGAGCGCACCAGGGCCTCGGGATGGGTGGCGCCCACTTCGTGGTTGATGTTCAGGCCATCAGGCGCGCAACCGATGGAGATCACCTCGGCGCCCAGCTCGTGGAACACCTTGGGAGCCACCTGGTAGGCCGCGCCATGGGCACCGTCCACCACGATCTTCAGGCCCTTGAGCGTGAGGTCCTGCGGGAAGGTGCTCTTGCAGAACTCGATGTAGCGGCCTGCCGCGTCGTCGAGCCGGCGCGCCTTGCCCAGGCTGGCCGAATCGGCCCACACCGGGGCTTCCGCGAGCGCGGCCTCCACCGCCAGCTCCCAGGCGTCGGGCAGCTTGGTGCCCTGGGCGCTGAAGAACTTGATGCCGTTGTCGGGGAAGGCGTTGTGGCTGGCGCTGATCACCACGCCCAGGCTGGCGCGCTGCGCGCGCGTGAGGTAGGCCACGCCCGGCGTGGGCAGCGGGCCGAGCAGCACCACATCGACCCCGGCGGAGTTGAATCCCGACTCCAGCGCGCTTTCAAGCATGTAGCCCGAGATGCGCGTGTCCTTGCCGATCAGCACGGTGGGGCGCTCTTCGGTGCGGCGCAGCACGCGGCCCACGGCATGGGCAAGGCGCAGCACGAAGTCGGGGGTGATAGGGGCCTGGCCCACGGTACCGCGGATGCCGTCGGTGCCGAAATACTGGCGTGTCATGGGGGAAGATCTCCTCGGGTTCTGTCGTTTTTGTGGGTGTGCCATGCGCCAGCCGTCGGCGCACCGCCTTCAGGGCTGCTGTACCTGCTGCTCCATCGCCTGCCATACGGCCAGGGCGGTCACGGTCTCGGCGACGTCGTGCACGCGCACGATGCGCGCACCGTGTACCACCGCCAGCAGCGCTGCGGCCACGCTGGGCAGCATGCGCTCACCGGCCACGGCCAGCCCGGTCACGGCGCCCAGGGACGATTTGCGTGACCAGCCGGCCAGCACGGCATGGCCTGTGGCCACGAGTTCCTGCTGGCGTGCCAGCAGGGCAAAATTCTGTTCCACCGTCTTGCCGAAGCCGATGCCGGGGTCGAGCACGATGCGGCTGCGGTCCACGCCCAGGGCCTGCAACTGGCTGGATGCGGTTTCCAGGAACACGCGCACCTCGCGCACCACGTCACCCTCCATGGGCGCCACCTGCATGGTCTGCGGGTCGCGGTGCATGTGCATCAGGCAGATCCCGCAGCCCGGGTGGGCCGCCACCACGCCCTGGGCTCCCGGGCGGCGCAGCGCCCACACGTCGTTGACGATGTCGGCCCCCAGGTCGAGCACGGCCTGCATGACTTCTGGCTTGTAGGTGTCCACGGAAACCGGCACGCCCAGAGAGACCGCCCCCTGCACGACGGGCACGACGCGCGCCAGCTCCTCTGCGAGCGGCACCGCCGGGCTGCCCGGCCGCGTGGATTCACCGCCGATGTCCAGGATGTGCGCACCCTCCTTGACCAGTTGCTCGCAGTGGCGCAGGGCCGCGGCCGTGCCGGCATGCTGGCCGCCATCGGAGAAGGAGTCGGGCGTGACGTTGACGATGCCCATGACCTGCGGGCGGGCCAGGTCGATCGCGAAACGGGAGGTCTGCCAGGGCATGGGGAGAAGGAGCCCACCGGCGAAAGCGGCGGCTGCAGGGGAAGAATGAAAGAAGGCGGAGGAGAGGACGGCCCGGCCACGAAAAACGGGGCACTGGGCCCCGTTTGTCCAATCGAACCTTGCTGGCCCGTGGCCTGCCGTCCTGCTGGACCGATCAGGCAGCCGAAGGTGCGGCGGGCGATGCGTCCGTCGCCACGGCAGGTGTGCCGCCGCCAGGCGTGTCGCCACCCGACGAAGGCGTGCGCGGCGTCCAGTCCTTGGGAGGACGGGGCGGCTTGCCGGCCATGATGTCGTCGAGCTGTTCCATGTCGATGGTTTCCCATTCGAGCAAGGCCTTGGCCATGGCATGCATCTTGTCGCTGTTCTCTTCGATCAGGCGGCGTGCCAGGTCGTACTGCTCGTCGATGATGCGGCGCACTTCGCTGTCGACCTTCTCCATGGTCTGCTCGCTCATGTTCGTGGTCTTGGTGACCGAGCGGCCCAGGAAGACCTCGCCCTCGTTCTCGGCGTAGACCATGGGGCCCAGGGCCGTGGTCATGCCATAGCGGGTCACCATGTCGCGCGCGATGTGCGTGGCACGCTCGAAGTCGTTGCTGGCGCCGGTGGTCATCTGGTTCATGAACACTTCTTCGGCGATGCGGCCACCGAACAGCATGCTGATCTGGTTGAGCATGTACTCGCGGTCGTAGCTGTAGCGGTCCTGCTCGGGCAGGCTCATGGTCACGCCCAGGGCACGGCCGCGGGGGATGATGGTGACCTTGTGCACCGGATCGCACTTGGGCAGCAGCTTGCCGATCAGGGCGTGGCCGGCCTCGTGGTAGGCCGTGTTGCGGCGCTCTTCCTCGGGCATGACCATGCTCTTGCGCTCGGGGCCCATGAGGATCTTGTCCTTGGCCTTCTCGAAGTCCTGCATCTCCACGGTGCGCGCGTTGCGGCGCGCAGCCATCAGGGCCGCTTCGTTGCACAGGTTGGCCAGGTCGGCACCGCTCATGCCGGGCGTGCCGCGCGCGATGATGCCGGGGGCCACGTCCTGGCCGATCGGGATCTTGCGCATGTGCACGTTCAGGATCTGCTCGCGGCCGCGGATGTCGGGCAGCGTCACATAGACCTGGCGGTCGAAACGGCCGGGGCGCAGCAGGGCGGCGTCCAGGATGTCGGGGCGGTTGGTGGCAGCCACCACGATCACGCCCAGGTTGGTCTCGAAGCCGTCCATCTCGACCAGCATCTGGTTCAGGGTCTGCTCGCGCTCGTCGTTGCCACCGCCCAGGCCGGCGCCACGCTGGCGGCCCACGGCGTCGATTTCATCGATGAAGATGATGCAGGGAGCGTTCTTCTTGGCGTTGTCGAACATGTCGCGCACACGGGCCGCGCCCACGCCGACGAACATTTCCACGAAGTCCGAACCCGAGATGCTGAAGAACGGCACCTTGGCTTCGCCCGCGATGGACTTGGCCAGCAGGGTCTTGCCGGTACCGGGCGGGCCGACCAGCAGCAGGCCGCGCGGAATACGGCCGCCGAGCTTCTGGAACTTCTGCGGGTCCTTCAGGAAGTCCACGACTTCCTTGACTTCTTCCTTGGCCTCGTCGCAGCCAGCCACGTCCGCGAACGTGACCTGGTTGTTGTTCTCGTCGAGCATGCGCGCCTTGCTCTTGCCGAAGCTGAAGGCGCCGCCCTTGCCGCCACCCTGCATCTGGCGCATGAAGTACACCCACACACCGATGAGCAGCAGCATGGGGCCCCAGCTGACCAGGAGGGTCATGAGCAGGGAGCCTTCCTCGCGCGGCTTCACGTCGAACTTGACGTTGTGGCTGATCAGGTCGCCCACGAGGCCACGGTCGAGCACAGAAGCGTTCGTGCGGATCTTGCGGTCGTCGTTGGTGACGGCCACGATCTCGCCACCGGAGAGCCCTTCGGGGATGGTGGCGCTCTTGATACGATTGTTACGAACTTCCTCGAGGAATTCGGAGTACCCGATATGTCCTGCGCTGGCGCCGCCACGGGTGTCAAATTGCTTGAATACCGTGAACAGCACCATGGCAATGACCAGCCATACGGCAATTTTTGAAAACCACTGATTGTTCAAGCGGGGCTCCAGTTGCAAGGGAGAAGGGCGACGGTCACAGAGCCGTCACGGCCTATATGTGGCGCATTTTAGGTCTTTCAAGCCAGGGCGCCATGGCTATTCCCCCTAGCGGCCATGGGCACCGCTCGGGATTTGCGGGGGTTTTTCACACATTGGCCGGGGTTTTCCCGGCCTTTTCCCCTGATTCGGTCCATCAGGCCGGCTTCTTGAGGCCGATGCCGACCAGAAAGGTTTCCGAGGATTTATCGCGCGAGGCCTTGGGCTTGAGCGGCTTGACCACCTTGAAGGTCTGCTTGAACAGCGTGACCAGGTCGCTGTAGCCGCTGCCGTGGAACAGCTTGACCACCAGGGCCCCGTCGGGCTTGAGGTGGGCCGTGGCGAAATCCACCGCCAGCTCCACCAGATGGGAAATGCGGGCGGCATCGGACGATTCAATGCCCGAGAGATTGGGCGCCATGTCGGAGACCACCACGTCCACCACCCGGCCTTCCAGGGCCGCCTCCAGCTGGGCCAGCACCGATTCCTCGCGGAAATCGCCGTTCAGGAAGGTGACGCCTTCGATGGGCTCCATGGGCAGGATATCGAGGGCGATGATGTTGCCATTGAGCTCGCCGGTGGCTGCGCCGCTGGGCGACAGGCGCCGGCGCGCATACTGGCTCCAGGCGCCGGGGGTCGAGCCCAGGTCCACCACGGTGTAGCCGGGCTTGATGAGACCGAACTGCTCGTCGATCTCCTTGAGCTTGTAGGCCGCACGGGCCCGGTAACCCTCTTTTTGCGCCAACTTGACGTAGGTGTCGTTGACGTGGTCGTTGAGCCACGCCTTGTTGACTTTCTTGCTTTGGGTCTTAACTTTCATTGCGATTTTCTTCCAGCCTCGATAATACGGCCCATGCCCCAAATTCAACTGACTCCCGCTGAGCGCCGGGAACACCGCGCCAATGCCCACCACCTCGACCCCGTGGTCCTCGTGGGCGGCGACGGCCTCACCCCCGCCGTCCAGAAGGAAATCGACGCTGCCCTGAACGCCCACGGGCTGATCAAGGTGCGCGTCTTCGGCGATGACCGCGCCGCACGCGAGCTGATGTACCAGCAGCTCACGGCCGACCTGAACGCCGCCCCGATCCAGCACATCGGCAAGCTCCTCGTGCTGTGGCGCCCCCAGCCGGTGAAGGAGCGCGTGCTCGACGAAGACCGCATGCCCGGCCCGCGCGACGTCAAGGTGCTCAAATTCAGCAAGCGCGGCGGCCAGCGCCCCGAGATCAAGCAGCTGCGCGTGCTGGGCAACCAGCGCCTGACACCCGGCGGCCAGATCAAGCGGGCCAAGAAACCCAAGCAGAAGTCCGTCAAGAAGCGCCAGGCCGACTGATCCGCATGCTCGCCCCTGCCACGCCTGCCGGCAGCGCTGCAGCCCCCGGGGGCCAGCGCCACGTCATCTGCATGAAATGGGGCACGAAATACGGCCCCGAGTACGTCAACCGGCTCTACGCCATGGTACGCCGGCATCTGTCGGGCGACTTCCATTTCGTCTGCCTCACGGACAACGGTGCCGGCATCCGCCGCGAAGTGCAGTGCCTGCCCATTCCGCCCCTGGACCTGCCCGCCGGCATCCCCGAACGCGGCTGGACCAAGCTCGTGACCTTCAGTGCCGACCTGCACGGCCTGCGTGGCACGGCGCTGTTCCTCGACGTGGACGTGGTGGTCACCGGATCCCTGGACGATTTCTTCACCCAGCCGGGTGAATTTCTCATCATCCACGACTACAAGCGGCCCTGGCGCATCACCGGCAATTCGTCGGTCTACCGCTTCGAGCTGGGCGCGCACCCCGATGTGCTCGAGTACTTCCGCGGCCACTTCGCAGAGATCCGCGAGCAATTTCGCAACGAACAGGCCTACCTGTCGGACTTTCTGCACCGCCAGGGCAAGCTCACCTACTGGCCTGCCGCCTGGTGCCCGAGCTTCAAGTACCACGGCATCCCCGCTTGGCCCAGCAACTACTGGAAGGCGCCTTTCGTGCCGGCGGATGCGCGCATCGTGATCTTCCATGGCGAGTGCAATCCCCCCGATGCGCTGGCCGGCCGGCGCAACCGGCGTTTTCGCTATATCCGCCCCGCCACCTGGGTGGCGGAGCACTGGCACGAGTAAATGTGATCAGGGCGCGGGCTGCGCCGCCACCGGTGCGGTGGTGGGTACGGCCTGGACCTGCACGGTGCGCCACAGCACCACCAGCGCGCACACCCATTGCAGCACGTACATGCCCGTGCCCACCGAGTGCCACAGGCGCAGGTCCTGCCGGGCCACGATGCGTGGCGACACACCGTACTGCACCAGCAGGGCGAGCAACAGGCCACCCAGCACGAAGCCCAGGGCCGCCTGGGCCCAGGGCTCCTGCACCTCTTCGTGCCGGCGCCGGGACATGAGCAACAGCAGCACGCAGCAGGCCACCGTGACCCAGGTCTGGGCGGCGAACAGCCTGGCCGCCATCTGCCCGGCCAGGGCGGGTGACGGCAGGTG
Organism: Acidovorax sp. FW305-C-20-28; assembly: GCF_058783375.1. Classification (NCBI taxonomy): domain Bacteria; kingdom Pseudomonadati; phylum Pseudomonadota; class Betaproteobacteria; order Burkholderiales; family Comamonadaceae; genus Acidovorax; species Acidovorax sp. FW305-C-20-28. The sequence goes on from NZ_JBYSYM010000013.1 coordinate 114,964, forward strand.
GGCGAACAGCAGGGGAACCACCAGGAAACCCACGGTGGTGAGACTGCCCCACCACAAGGCGGCAACCAGGGCCGGCAGGCGCGCAGCGATCATGGAATCGACAGGCCCGTGCCTCAGATGTAGCTGACAGCCACCACTTCGTAGCGGCGGATGCCGCCGGGCGCCTGCACCTCGGCGGTATCGCCCTCTTCCTTGCCGATCAGCGCACGCGCGATGGGGCTGGAGACGTTGATCAGGCCCAGCTTGAGGTCGGCCTCGTCTTCGCCCACGATCTGGTAGGTCACCGTATCGCCGGACTCTTCATCCTCCAGCTCCACCGTGGCACCGAACACCACCTTGCCCCCCGCGTCCACTGCGGTCGGGTCGATGATCAATGCGGCGGACAACTTGCCCTCCACCTCCTGGATACGGCCTTCGATGAAGCCTTGGCGGTCCTTGGCGGCCTCGTACTCGGCGTTTTCGCTCAGGTCACCCTGCGCGCGGGCGTCGGAAATGGCCGTGATCACCCAGGGGCGGTCCACGGTCTTCAGGCGGTGCAGCTCTTCGCGCAGCTTCTCCGCGCCGCGCTTGGTGATGGGAATGGTGGTCATGTCCGTTGTCGTTCGGGTTTGTCAAAAAAACGACACCGCCGGGCCTGGGCCGGGCGGTGTCATGGACATGATTATGCCGCGTGTTGGGCGCGGGTCCAAGCGCCCAACCCCACCCGGCCAAAGGGCCCCGGGCTCAGTCCCGCCCCGCCCGCTCGATGCTGGCCGCGGCCAGCGCCGGATCGGAGAAACAGATCTCGTGGCTGCCCTGGCACTCCACCAGTCGGAACAGGCCCAGCCGCTCCGACAGGCGCGGATGCCAGGGCAGGCTGTGGGGCAAGGCCACGTCCTGCTGGGCATTGAGGTAGCTCTTGCCGATCTCCAGCGCCGCCAGCGGCACGGGCAGGCGCGCGGGCTCGGTGAAGGTGCGGTAGGGGTGCGGGTTGAGCAGCGCATAGCTGCTTTTCGCCAGGGCCTCGTCGGCATCGTTGATGAAGGCCTCGCGCCAGATCGGGTAGGGCAGCATCACCGCATTGCCATTGGCCGCCGCGACCCGGTCGAACAGCGCGCGGTAGTGCGGCGGCACCAGGTCGTTGAGGCATTCCCCGTCCTGCGGGACGAAGGCATTCCAGTACACCAGCCGGCGGATACGCCCCGGCACACGGGCAGGCATGTGGCTGATCACCATGCCGCCGTAGCTGTGGCCCACCAGGCGCACGTCGCTGAGCTTCTGCTCCTCGATGAAAGCCGCCAGCGAAGCCACCGCTTCGGCCAGCCCCGTGGCTGCTCGCTCATCGCCGGGCCGGTTGCCCGCCAGTGTGGGGCAGTGCACGGTGTGGCCGCGTGCGCGCAGGTGGCCGGCCGTGGCCTCCATCTCGGCGCCGGTGTGCCATGCGCCATGGACCAGGACATAGGTATCCGCCATCGTTGTCTCCTTGGGTGGTTGCGACAGGCCAGGCGACATGCCCTGCCCTGGCGATACCTTAGGAGACAGGCGGATGCCTGGATGGCCTGTGCGTGCCAGGCCCCTGTGCTGTGTGTGCCAGCCGCCCTCAGCGCCGCCGCCATGCGGCCGGCGTGGCGCCCATGGCGCGCTGGAAGGCACGCGCAAAGTGGGAGGCATCGGCAAAGCCGCAGCGCCGCCCGATCTCGGCCACGGAGACATGGGCCAGTTGGGGGCGGCGCAGCAGTTCGCCAGCCCGCGCCAGGCGCATCTGGCGCAGCGTGCCCGCAAAGCTGCCGCCCTGGGCCGCGAACGCACGGTGCAGGGTGCGCAGCGAGACCCCGGCTTCGTCGGCCAGCGCCTGCGCCGACAGGCCACCCTGGTCGATCCGCGCCGCCATCCGCGCCGCCAGGTGCGCATGCAGGCCCTGGGTGGCACTGGCAGGTGCCGGGGGCTGCTCCAGCGCGGCCGACAGCAAGGCCCCCAGGTGGTCCGACAGCAGCGCGGGTGGCAAGGCCTGGGCCGAACCCGGGTCACGCGCCAGTTGCACGGCCAAGGCGCCCAGACTCTGGCCCCAGCCCTGGTCACGCCAGGCCACACGGGGCCCCAGTGCCTCGGCCTGGGCCAGCCACTGCCCCACCCAGGCGCGCGGCAGCTGCAGCGAGACGCAGTGCACACCCTCCGGGAAATGCAGCTCATAGGGCCGGGCCGAATCCACCAGCGCCACATCCCCCGGGCGAAGATGGGCCACCCGGCCATCCTGGCGCACATGCCAGGATGCCTCGGCCTGGGCGATCAGGTAGAACGGTAGTTGCCGGCTGCAGGCAATGCCGGCCGGCGTGCGGTACACATCCTGCGTGGAGGCGCGCACCTGGTTGACCGAGAGGCTGGCCACCGGCAGGCTCTGCAGCATGCCGTCGAAGGTGGTCGCCTCGCGCGAGCTGCAGTCCATTTCCAGGAAGGCCTCGCAGATGGCGCCCACCCAGTAGTCCAGGCGCGCCGCGGGCGCGACCACATCGGTCGTCCACTGGCGCAATGCGGGTGAGGCGGATGCAGGGGCTGCAGGCATGGCGCCAATCTAGCGCCAAGCCCTGGCGGCAGGCAACAGGGCAACTCCGCACGCCCCAAGCAAAAAAGCCCCGTGGAGTCACCTCCCCGGGGCTTCGCAGCCGTTGCGGGCCTGCCTGCGGGATCAGGCAGCCGCCAACTGTGCGTGCAGCTCCTGCACCGAGTACACGTCCAGCTTGTCCATGTACTTCATGCCTTCCACGGCCGCTTCGGCGCCGAAGATGGTGGTGAAGGTGGTCACGCGGGCCAGCAGCGACGAGGTGCGGATGGCACGCGAATCGGCGATCGCGTTACGGCGCTCTTCCACGGTGTTGATGACCATCACGATCTCGTTGTTCTTGATCATGTCCACGATGTGTGGGCGGCCTTCGGTCACCTTGTTGACCACCTGCACCGGCACGCCGGCCGCGTCGATGGCGGCGGCCGTGCCCTTGGTGGCCACGAGCTCGAAGCCCAGGGTCACCAGTTGGCGCGCGATGTCCACGGCACGGGGCTTGTCGGCGTTCTTCACCGTGAGGAAGACCTTGCCGGAAGTCGGCAGCTTGGTGCCCGCTCCCATCTGGCTCTTCACGAAGGCTTCGCCGAAGGTCTTGCCCACACCCATGACTTCGCCGGTGGACTTCATCTCGGGGCCGAGAATGGTGTCCACACCAGGGAACTTCACGAAGGGGAACACGGCCTCCTTCACGCTGAAGTACGGCGGCGTCACTTCCTTGGTGATGCCCTGCGAAGCCAGGGTCTGGCCGGCCATGCAACGCGCAGCCACCTTGGCCAGCTGGATGCCCGTGGCCTTGCTCACGAAAGGCACCGTGCGCGAGGCGCGCGGGTTCACTTCGAGCACGTAGATCACGTCCTTGCCATCTGTCTCCTGGATCGCGAACTGCACGTTCATCAGGCCGACCACGTTCAGGCCCTGGGCCATGGCCGCCGTCTGGCGCTTGATCTCGTCCACCGTGGCCTGCGACAGGTAGTACGGGGGCAGCGAGCAGGCGGAGTCGCCGCTGTGCACGCCGGCCTGCTCGATGTGCTCCATGACGCCGCCGATGAAGGTGACGCCCGTGGAGTCGCGCACGCAGTCGACGTCGCACTCGATGGCATTGCTCAGGAAGCGATCCAGCAGCACGGGCGAGTCGTTGCTCACCTTGACGGCTTCGCGCATGTAGCGCTCCAGGTCGCGCTGCTCGTGCACGATCTCCATCGCGCGGCCACCCAGCACGTAGCTGGGGCGCACCACCAGGGGATAGCCCAGGGCGGCGGCCTTTTCCAGGGCTTCAGGCTCGGTACGGGCCGTGGCGTTGGGCGGCTGGCGCAGGCCCAGGTCGCCCAGCAGCTTCTGGAAGCGCTCGCGGTCTTCGGCCGCGTCGATCATGTCCGGCGTGGTTCCGATGATCGGCACGCCTTCGGCTTCGAGGCCCAGGGCGAGCTTCAGGGGCGTCTGGCCACCGTACTGCACGATCACGCCGACCGGCTTTTCCTTGTCCACGATCTCCAGCACGTCTTCGAGCGTCACGGGCTCGAAGTACAGGCGGTCGGAGGTGTCGTAGTCGGTGGAGACGGTCTCGGGATTGCAGTTGACCATGATGGTCTCGTAGCCGTCCTCGCGCATCGCCAGCGCCGCGTGCACGCAGCAGTAGTCGAACTCGATGCCCTGGCCGATGCGGTTGGGGCCACCGCCCAGCACCATGATCTTCTTGTTGTTCGTCGGCTCGGCCTCGCACTCCTCGTCGTAGGTGGAGTACAGGTAGGCGGTGTTGGTCGCGAACTCGGCTGCGCAGGTGTCCACGCGCTTGTACACGGGGCGCACGTTGAGCGCGCGGCGCGCCTCGCGCACGGCCTTCTCGCTGGTTTTGAGCAGCTTGGCCAGGCGGCGGTCGGAGAAGCCCTTTTGCTTGAGGGTGCGCAGCGTCGTGGCATCGATGGCGGCCAGTGCGCCCTCGCCCTTCTCGGCGACGAGCTGATCGATATCCAGCTCGATCTTCACGATCTGCTCGATCTGCACCAGGAACCACTTGTCGATCTTGGTCAGCTCGAACACCTCGTCGACCGACAGGCCCATGGCAAAGGCATCGCCCACATACCAGATGCGCTCGGGGCCGGGCTCGCCCAGTTCCTTCTCGAGCACTTCGCGGTCCTGGGTCTTCTCGTTCATGCCGTCCACGCCCACTTCCAGGCCGCGCAGGGCCTTCTGGAAGGATTCCTGGAAGGTGCGGCCCATGGCCATGACCTCGCCCACGGACTTCATCTGCGTGGTCAGGCGGCTGTCGGCGGTGGGGAACTTCTCGAACGCGAAGCGCGGGATCTTGGTGACCACGTAGTCGATGGAGGGCTCGAACGAGGCCGGTGTGATGCCGCCCGTGATCTCGTTGCGCAGCTCGTCGAGCGTGTAGCCCACGGCCAGCTTGGCCGCGACCTTGGCGATGGGGAAGCCCGTGGCCTTGGAAGCCAGCGCCGAGGAACGCGAGACGCGCGGGTTCATCTCGATCACGACCATGCGGCCGTCCTTGGGGTTGATCGAGAACTGCACGTTGGAGCCGCCCGTGTCCACACCGATCTCGCGCAGCACCGCCAGCGAGGCGTTGCGCATGATCTGGTATTCCTTGTCGGTCAGGGTCTGCGCGGGGGCCACGGTGATGGAGTCACCGGTGTGCACGCCCATCGGGTCCAGGTTCTCGATGGAGCAGATGATGATGCAGTTGTCCGCCTTGTCGCGGACCACTTCCATCTCGTACTCCTTCCAGCCGAGCAGCGATTCCTCGATCAAGAGCTCGTTGGTGGGCGAGGCTTCCAGGCCGCGCTTGCAGATGGTCTCGAACTCTTCGGGGTTGTAGGCGATGCCGCCGCCCGTGCCGCCCAGCGTGAAGCTGGGGCGGATCACGGTGGGGAAGCCCACCTGCTTTTGCACGCCCCAGGCCTCTTCCATGCTGTGGGCAATGCCCGAGCGCGCCGAGCCCAGGCCGATCTTGGTCATCGCGTCCTTGAACTTCAGGCGGTCTTCGGCCTTGTCGATGGCCTCGGGCGTGGCACCGATGAGCTCGACCTTGTACTTGTCGAGCACGCCCTGGTGCCACAGGTCCAGCGCACAGTTGAGCGCGGTCTGGCCGCCCATGGTGGGCAGGATGGCGTCGGGACGCTCCTTGGCGATGATCTTCTCGACCGTCTGCCAGGTGATGGGCTCGATGTAGGTCACATCGGCCGTGGCCGGGTCGGTCATGATCGTCGCGGGGTTGCTGTTGATCAGGATGACCTTGTAGCCCTCTTCGCGCAGGGCCTTGCAGGCCTGCACGCCGGAGTAGTCGAACTCGCAGGCCTGGCCGATGATGATCGGGCCAGCGCCAATGATGAGGATGCTTTTGATGTCTGTACGTTTTGGCATGTTGCGTCGATCAGTCGATCGTGGGTTCGGCTGCCTTGAGGCTGGCGGGCGCGGCGGCTGCGGCATCGCGGCGCGTGTTGATCTTGGCGATGAGTGCCTGCGCGCGCTCGGGCGGCAGGTTCTTCTGCATCAGCTGCAGCAGGCCATCGCCCTGCACCAGGGGCAACAGCACTTCGGTTTCCGCGTCATAGAACGTCGCGTCCCACTCGGCCATGGCTTCCGCAAAGGTCTCGTCGTCCCAGGTCTTGCCCTTGGCCACCATCGTGACCAGTGGCATGGCCTTGTTCTCGATGAAGGACTTCTTATAGGGTTTTTGCGCCCATCGCTCGGTGAACCACTCGCGGTGCGGCGACGGCAGGGTCAGCACACGCTTGTGGATGGCCTTTTCGAGGGAAGCCTGGGGGAAGCTGAAGAGTTTCATGGCGCGGTTCCTTGGCTGGGCTTATTGGGTGCGCGCGGCCCGCATCGCGTCGGTGAAGCGATCGAACAGGTAGGCGATGTCGTGCGGGCCGGGCGATGCCTCGGGGTGGCCCTGGAAGCAGAACGCCGGCTTGTCCTTGTGCACCAGGCCCTGCAGCGTGCCGTCGAACAGGCTCACGTGCGTGGCCCGCAGGTTGGCGGGCAGCGAGTCCATCTCCACCGCGAAGCCGTGGTTCTGGCTGGTGATGCTCACGCGGCCGGTATCGAGGTCCTTCACGGGGTGGTTGGCACCGTGGTGGCTGTTGGCCATCTTGAAGGTCTTGGCGCCGGCGGCCAGGGCCATGATCTGGTGGCCCAGGCAGATGCCGAAGGTGGGCACGCCGCTTTCGACGATGGTGCGTGTGGCAGCGATCGCGTAGTCGCAGGGCTCCGGGTCGCCAGGGCCATTGGACAGGAACACGCCGTCCGGCTTCATGGCCAGCACGTCGGCGGCGGGCGTCTGCGCGGGCACCACGGTGACCTTGCAGCCGCGCTGGGCCAGCATGCGCAGGATGTTCTTCTTCACGCCGTAGTCGTAGGCCACCACATGGAACTGCGGGGCCTCGAGCTTGCCGTAGCCCTTGCCCAGGGCCCACTCGGTCTCGGTCCACTCGTAGGTGGCCTTGGTGGAGACGACCTTGGCCAGGTCCAGCCCGGCCATGCTGGGCGCTGCCTTGGCAGCGGCCAGCGCCTGGTCGATCAGCGCCTGTGTCACATCCTGGCCTTCTGCGAGGCCGATGATGGCACCGTTCTGCGCACCCTTTTCGCGCAGCAGGCGGGTGAGCTTGCGGGTGTCGATGCTGGCGATGGCCACGGTGCGCTCGCGCACGAGGTACTGCGACAGCGTCTCGGTGGAGCGGAAGTTGCTGGCCAGGAGCGGCAGATCCTTGATGATCAGGCCTGCGGCATGGACCTTGTCGGCTTCGATGTCCTCGGAATTGACGCCGTAGTTGCCGATGTGCGGATACGTCAGGGTGACGATCTGCTGGCAGTAGCTCGGGTCGGTAAGGATTTCCTGGTAGCCGACGATGGAGGTGTTGAACACCACCTCGCCGACGGTGGTGCCGGTGGCACCGATCGAATTGCCGATAAAGACCGTGCCGTCTGCGAGCGCCAGGATGGCGGGCGGGAAGGTTCCCTTGAGAGACAAAAGCACTGGGTTCTCCGAATGGTTACGGTCGCCCGGAGTCGCAGGAAGAGGTCCTGGGACTGCTGTTTGTGGGAAGTTTGCTTTGGGTGCGGCCGGGCGACGTGTTTGCGGGAAAGCCTCCAATTGTAGCCTGAGAGGCCCATCTTTAAGTATTAACCCGGCATCTTTCCCAGCATTTGCTGCAACTTGCGTGCCATGGGCCGGCCGCAAGCCCGCCACACAAGCGGGGCAGCTTGCTATTACTTGCATAGCAAATTTCATTGTAACAAGCAGCGACAACGGATGCACACCCTTGCGCCATGGCTACCCAGTTGCACCGCGGCCTGGGCGCGTTTGCGGCACCGGGCGCGGATTCGAGAAGCTTTTCACGAACCGACACAACTTCGCCGCAGCGCGGCCAGGCCCGATCGGGACCCTCCGCTAGACTTTCCCGCATCGTTCGACACCACCAAGAGAGACGGGATGACCAAGACTTCGATCGCATTCGCGTGCGCACTGTTTTCCACCCTGGCCAGTGCACAGGACCTGGCTGCCTACCCGCAGGTGTTCACCGGCCCGCAGGGCCTGGAGGTGGTGCTGGCCCCGACCACAGACGGCAAGACGGCCCTGATGCGCGTGAGCGGCGTCAACCACGCGATCGACAAGGTGGTCTTCCTGGGCAAGCAGGAGCAGCGCGGCAGCGGCACCGAGGCCTATGTGACCACCCTCGACGGCCGCGACTGGGGCCTGGTGCAAAAGCAGGCCAACCGCTATGGCGGCGGCGAGCGCTACGTGACCTACCTGCCGGGGCGCCAGGGCGCGGTGGACCTGGCATTTGACGAAAAGAAGAGCAAGGCCCTGAACACGGCCGAACTCAAGACCGCCTACACGCGCCAGAACAAGGACGGCGTGCAGGAAAAGCTGGCCCGCTTCGACCGCGACAAGCACCTGGCCTCGGCGCAGACGGATCTGTCCAACACGGACACCTCGGCCAGCAGCGCCTGCGGCAGCCCGGTGAAGACCGTGGTGGACTGGAAGTCCATCGACGATGACAAGCTCAAGAAGCTCAGCATCGCCAGCTTCTGCGGCGAGGTCGCCTCGCAGATGGGCAGCATGTGCGGCAGCAACGCCGGCTTCAAGGCCAAGGCCGCGTCGCTGGGCCAGATCCAGTGCCAGTTCGGCGCTGAGATGAAGCTGCGCGTGGAAGGCCAGAAGCTGGTGTTCACCACGCACCAGGATGCGCCCAACCAGGGTGACTTCGTCCAGCAGTTCCTGCGCAACCAGTAGTACGGCTTTGCCTTCGGGCGTCTAGCGTCGTTGGTTCGCCTTGCCGTGCTACAGCACTGTCTGCGGCTTCCCGCCTAGCTATACTCCCGAATCCAAACCCGTGCGGGGAAGTGGATCAGCACCCCGCCTGCAGGGCGCGCTGTGCCGCACTCGCATGCAGGCAGATGGCGGCCGCCGCGCCCACGTTGAGCGACTCCTCGCCACCGGGCTGGGCGATGCGGATGTGCTGCGCGGCGCGCTCCTGCAGCACGGCGCTCACGCCCTGCCCTTCGTGCCCCATGACCCAGGCGCAGGGCCAGGGCAGCTCGGCGCGGTGCAGGTAGTCGCCCTGGTGCGAGCTGGTGACCAGCGTGGGCAGGTGGAGGCCCGCCAGGTCCTCGGGCGCCAGGCCCTCGACCAGGTCGAGCGCGAAATGCGCACCCATGCCGGCGCGCAGCACCTTGGGCGACCAGAGCGCGGCGCTGCCCTTGAGCGCCAGCACCTGGCGGAAACCGAAGGCCGAGGCACTGCGCAGGATGGAGCCCACATTGCCCGCGTCCTGCACCCGGTCGAGCACCACGGCGGCCACGCCGGGTTGCGGAGACCGGCCCTCGGGCAGGCCGAGCACGAAACCCATCTTCGCAGGCGACTCCAGGCCGCTGATGTCGGCAAACAGCGCATCGGCCAGCACCACCACCTTGGGCGCTGCCTTGCCCCACTCGACCTGGGCCGATGGCCACAGCGATTCGGCAAAAACGGCCACGGCCGGCTGCACGCCGCGCTCCAGCGCCGCGCGGCACAGGTGGTCGCCCTCCAGCCAGACACGGCCCTGCTTGCGGTAGGCGCCGTTGTCCTGCGCCAGGCGGCGCAGGTCCTTGACCCAGGCGTTGTCGCGCGAATGGATGGCGGTGATGGAAGATGAGGTCATGGGATGCAAGGCTGCAGGAAAAAGGCGCAGCCCCAGGGCCGCGGCGCCCTATGCGCCGATGCCGATGTGGATATCCTGGGACATGGCTGGCTGCCCCACCAGGGCCTGCGCCACCGGGGCGAAGGAGCGGCGGTGGTGGATGCAGGCGCCATGGGTGCGCAGGGCCTCCATGTGCACCGCGGTGCCATAGCCCTTGTGGGCCGAGAAGCCGTAGTGCGGAAAGTGCGCGTGCACTTCTTCACACCAGCGGTCACGGTGCACCTTGGCCAGGATGGAGGCGGCAGAGATGGATTTGACGAGCGCATCGCCCTTGACGATGGCCTCGGCGGGTACATCCAGGCGCGGCAGCTGGTTGCCGTCGACCAGCACACGCACGGGCTTGAGCCGCAGGCCCATCACCGCACGGCGCATGGCCAGCAGGGTCGCCTGCAGGATGTTGAGCTGGTCGATCTCCTCCACACTGGCCTCGGCGATCGCAAAGCACAGGGCCTTGGCGCGGATCTCATCGAACAGCGCTTCGCGGCGCAGCGCGGTGAGCTTCTTGGAGTCGTCGAGCCCGGCGATGGGCCGCAGGTCGTCGAGAATCACGGCCGCAGCCACCACGGGCCCGGCCAGCGGGCCCCGGCCAGCCTCGTCCACACCGGCCACCAGGCCCGGCGGATGCCAGTCCAGGCTCGCCTGTTCAGACAGCAGCGGTGGCAAGGATTTTCTCGATCGCATCGGCAGCCAGTTGGGAGGTGTCGCGTCGCAGGCTCGCGTGCAGCGCGGAAAAACGCTGCTCCAAAGCCGTGATGGTAGCGGGATGCTGCACTTTTGCATCCAGCCATTGCAGCGTGGCGTCGCACAGGGCCTGCGGCGTGGCCGCGCCCTGGATCAGTTCGGGCACGACGAATTCGCCACACAGGATGTTGGGCAGCCCGACCCAGGGCTGCAGCTGCTTGCGCTTCATGAGCCACCAGCTCAAGGGGTGCATGTGGTAGCCGATGACCATGGGGCGCTTGAACAGCGCGGCCTCGAGCGTGGCCGTGCCGCTGGCGATCAGCGTCGTGTCGCAGGCAGCCAGCACCGTGTGCGACTGGCCGGTGACGATCTGCAGCATGTCGGCCACGCCCTGCTCACGCGCCACCTGCTCGATGCGCGCCTGCAGCGCGGGCACGGCAGGCACCACCATGCGCAGATTCGGGCGCGCCTGGCGCAGCAGCGCCGCGGCCTGGAAAAACGCCGGGGCAATGTACTGCACCTCGGCCGAGCGGCTGCCCGGCAGAATGGCCAGCACCTCGTCGCCATCGGCCAGGCCCAGGCGTGCACGCGCGCCGCTGCGGTCGGGTACCTCGGGGATCACGCTGGCCAGCGGGTGGCCCACGTAGGTCGCCGCGATGCCGTGGCGCGCCAGCAGCTCGGGCTCGAACGGGAAGATGCACAGCACGTGGCCGGCGCTTTTGCGGATCTTCTCCACGCGGTCGGCGCGCCAGGCCCAGATCGAAGGGCAGACGAAGTGCACGGTGGGGATGCCCGCCGCACGCAGGTCGGCCTCCAGCCCCAGGTTGAAATCGGGCGCATCCACGCCGATGAAGATGTCGGGCCTATCGGCCAGCAGACGGTTGCGCAGCTGCTTGCGGATGGAAAGCAGCTCGCGCAGGCGGCGAAAAACTTCCACGCTGTAGCCATGCACCGCCAGCTTGTCGCTGGGCCACCAGGCGGCAAAGCCGCGCCGGGCCATCTGCGGCCCGCCGATGCCATGCGCCGTGGCGGCCGGCCAGCGGGCCTGCATGCCATCGAGCAGCAGGCCGGCCAGCAGGTCGCCCGAGGCTTCGCCTGCGACCATCGCCACGCGGGGCGCCTTGTCCGTCATTCAGCCGTCTCTCGAAAAGGGATCACCGCGCAATGCCGGCGGCAGAGCTTTCCAGAAAAGCATCCATCAATGCCACGTCGGCGGCGGCCTCGGGCATATCGGCAGCCAGTGCGAGAATGGCCTTGCGCGCCTCGTCCAGCGACAGGCCCTGGCGGTACAGCAGCTTGTGCATCTCGCGGATCGCGGCGATGCGCTGGGCCGAGAAATCACGCCGGCGCAGGCCCACCAGGTTCACGCCGCGCACGGCCAGTGGACTGCCGTCCACCACCATGTAGGGCGGCACATCCTTGTTGACGTGGCTGGAGAAGCCGACCATGGTGTGAGCGCCCACACGCATGCGCTGCAGCACGCCGGTGAGCCCGCCCACGGTGGCCCAGTCGCCCACCTCCACATGGCCCGCGAGCGTGGTGTTGTTGGCCAGGGTGGTCTGGTCGCCGATGGCGCAGTCGTGTGCGACGTGCACGTAGGCCATGATCCAGTTGTCGTCGCCCACCGTGGTCTCGCCGCGGTCCTGCACCGTGCCGGTGTTGAAGGTACAGAACTCGCGGATGGTGTTGCGGTGGCCGATCACCAGGCGCGTGGGCTCGCCCGCGTACTTCTTGTCCTGCGGGTCGGCACCCAGCGAGGCGAACTGGAAGATGCGGTTGTCCTGGCCGATGGTGGTGTGCCCTTCGATCACGCAGTGGGCACCCACCGTGGTGCCGGCACCGATCGCCACGTTCGGGCCGATCACGGCATAGGGCCCGACCCGCACCGAAGGGTCCAGGCGGGCGCCGTCGGCGACGAGGGCGGTGGGGTGGATATTGCTCACGTGGGACAGCAGGCCGGCTTTCAGCCCACCTGGCGCATGGTGCACATGAGTTCGGCCTCGCACGCGACTTCCTCGCCCACGCTGGCCACGCCCTTGAACTTCCAGATGCCGCCGCGCACGCGGTCGATGGTGATGGTCATCACCAGCTGGTCACCCGGCTCCACGGGGCGCTTGAAGCGCGCGCCGTCGATGCCGACGAAGTAGTAGATGTTGTTCTCGTCAGGCACCTTGCCCATGGCATCGAAGGCCAGCAAGCCGGCCGCCTGGGCCAGGGCTTCGAGGATCAGCACACCGGGCATCACCGGGCGGCCCGGGAAGTGCCCCATGAAGTACGGCTCGTTGAAGGTGACGTTCTTGATCGCCTTGATGTGCTTGTTGCTCTCCAACTCGATCACCTTGTCCACCAGCAGGAAGGGGTAGCGGTGCGGCAGTTGCTTGAGAATCGCGTGAATATCCATCATCGAGTTGTTCTTCCGTTCATGCTGCCTTGAGAGCCTGCTCCAGCGCCTTGATGCGCTCGCGCAAGCTGTGCAGTTGTTTGAGTGTTGCAGCGTTTTTTTCCCACCGCGCATTGTCGTCGATGGGGAACATGCCGGTGTACTGGCCCGGCTGGGTCAATGAGCGGGTGACCACGGTGGCCGCCGAGATGTGCACGTTGTCGGCCAGCGTGAGGTGGCCCAGCACGATGGCGCCGCCGCCCACCGTGCAGTGGGCACCGATGGTCGCGCTGCCGGCCACGCCGACGCAGCCGGCCATGGCCGCATGCTTGCCGATGCGCACGTTGTGGCCGATCTGGATCAGGTTGTCGAGCTTCACGCCGTCCTCGATGACGGTGTCGTCCAGCGCCCCACGGTCGATGCAGGTGTTGGCCCCGATTTCCACGTCATTGCCGATGCGCACCGCACCCAGCTGCTCGATCTTGACCCACTGGCCCTTCTCGGGGGCGAAGCCGAAGCCGTCGGCACCGATCACCACGCCGGCATGCACGATGCAGCGCTCTCCGATGGAGCAGTCTTCGCCCACGGTCACGCGGGACTTGAGCACCGTGCCCGCGCCAATGCGCGCGCCCCGCTCGACCACGCACAGCGGACCGATGGTGGCCGAGGGATGCACCTGCGCCGCTGGATCGACCACCGCACTGGCATGCACCCCGCCCTGCCCTCCTGGCGCCGTGTGCTGGCGCCACAGCTGCGTGGCCCGCGCGAAGTAGACATAGGGGTTGTCCGCCACGATGCAGGCGCCCCGTGCCACGGCGGCCTCGCGCATCGCGGGGGCCACAATGACACAGGCCGCCCGGGAGGCGGCCAGTTGCTGCTGGTAGCGGGGGTTGCTCAGAAAGCTGAGATCCCCCGGCCCTGCAACCTCCAGTGGCGCGATGCGGGAGATGACGGTATCACCCATGCCCCCCTCCAGCGAGCCCCCCAGCGCATCGACGATGTGCCCGAGACGCAAGCTCACAGGCCACCTGCTCCGCGCTGCTGGTGCAGCGGCTTACTTGGCAGGCGCTGCATTGAGCGCCTTGATCACCTTGTCGGTGATGTCGTGCTTGGGGTTGATGTAGGCGACTTCCTGCAGGATCACGTCGTACTTCTCGGCCTCGGCGACCTGCTTGACGACGCGGTTGGCGCGCTCCTGCAGGGCGGCATACTCTTCGTTGCGGCGGGCGTTCAGGTCTTCCTGGATCTCGCGGCGCTTGCGCTGGAAGTCACGGTCCTGGTCCACCAGCTGACGCTGGCGGATGGCACGCTGGCTCTCGGCCAGCGTAGGGGCTTCACGCTCGAACTTCTCGGAAGCGGTCTTCAGGGCATTGCCCATGTCCACGAGGTCCTTCTCGCGGCGCGTGAATTCCTGCTCGAGCTTGGCCGATGCCGCCTTGGCCGAGTTGGCCTCGCGCAAGATGCGGTCGGTATTGATGAAACCGGCCTTGAAAGACTCTTGCGCTTGTGCGGGAACCGCCATGGCAAAGCTGCCAAGCAACATGACCAGGGCGAAATGGCGGGAAAGGGAGTTCATTAGAAAGACGTTCCAATCTGGAATTGCAGTTTCTGGATTCTATCGCCAGCAAACTTGCGTACCGGTTGTGCAAAGGCCAGGCGCAGGGGGCCCAGCGGGGAAATCCAGCTCAAACCAAGCCCGGCGGAGGCGCGCATGGTGCTGGCGGTTACCTTTTCATTCTCTCCATACACATTGCCTACATCCACGAAGGTGAAGACGCGCAGCGTACGGTCGTTGCCGGCCCCCGGGAAGGGAGCGATCAGCTCGGCATTGAGGGTGACCTTCTTCGGGCCGCCCAGCGAGGCGCCGGTGACATCGCGCGGACCCAGGGTGCCCTGGTCGAAACCACGCACCGAACCCAGGCCGCCCGAATAGTAGTTCTTGAACACGGGGAAGGGACGGCCGTTCATGCCCTTGCCGATGCCCAGTTCACCGTTGAAGGCCAGCGTGAAGCGCTTGTTCAGCGGCACATACTGCTGGTACTGGTAGTTGGCGCGCACATAGCGGGCGTCGCCGGCCACCGACCATTCGGAGTTCAGGCGCTGGTAGCGGCCCGAATTGGGCGCCAGCGCGCTGTCGCGGTCGTCGCGCGACCAGCCGATGGTCAGCGGGATCGAGGTGCTCTTGTAGCCGAAGTTGTCGGCATAGGCCAGGTAGGTGGCCGGGATGTTGGTGCCGGGCTTGATGGTGGTCTGCTCCAGACCGCCACCGAAGAACACCGTGTCGGTCTCGCTGAACGGCACGCCAAAGCGCACCGAGCCGCCGGTGGTCACCAGTTGGTAGTTGCCGCCCTGGTCCTCATAAGGCTTGTCGGTACGGTAGTACAGGTCCAGCGTGCGCGAGATGCCTTCGTCCGTGAAATACGGGTTGGTGGTGCTGAACACCAGCGTGCGGCGGTACTTGCTGGTGTTGACGTCCACACCCAGGTAGTTGCCGGAGCCGAAGAAGTTCTCCTGCTTGATGCCGAAGGACAGGGCCACCTTCTCGGCGCTGGAAAAACCCACGCCCATCTGCAGCGAGCCGGTGGGCTTTTCGGCCACGTTGACCACCAGGTCCACCTGGTCGGGCGAGCCGGGCACCTCCTGCGTCTCGACATTGACCTCGGTGAAGAAGCCCAGGCGGTCCACGCGGTCGCGCGACAGGCGGATGCGCTCGCCGTCGTACCAGGAGGCTTCGTACTGGCGGAACTCGCGGCGGATCACTTCATCGCGCGTGCGGTTGTTGCCGCTGACGTTGATGCGGCGCACGTAGGCACGGCGCGAGGGCTCGACCTGCAGCACCAGGGCCACGCGGTTGTTCTCACGGTCGATCTCGGGCACGGCCTCCACGCGCGCGAAGGCAAAGCCGAAGCGGCCGAAGTACTCGGAGAAGGCCTTGGTGGTCTCGGTCACCTGGTCGGCATTGTAGGGCTCGCCGGGGCGGATGGTGATGAGCGACTTGAACTCGTCCTCGCGCTCCAGGTAGTTGCCTTCGAGCTTGACGCCCGAGACCACGAAGCGCTCGCCCTCGAACACGTTCACCGTGATCGAGATGCCTTGCTTGTCGGGCGAAATCGCGACCTGCGTCGATTCCACGCGGAACTCCAGGTAGCCGCGCTGCAGGTAGTAGGTGCGCAGAGTTTCCAGGTCGGCATTGAGCTTGGCGCGCGAATAGCGGTCGGACTTGGTGTACCAGCTGAGCCAGCCCCCCGTGTCCTGGTCGAACAGGCCCTTGAGCGTGGATTCGCTGAAGGCCTTGTTGCCGACGATGCGCACTTCGTTGATGCGCGCAGGCTCACCCTCGACCACCGAGAACGTCAGGTTCACACGGTTGCGCTCGATGGGCGTCACCGTGGTCACCACCTCGGCGCCATACAGGCTCTTGTTGATGTACTGGCGCTTGAGCTCCTGCTCGGCGCGGTCGGTCAGCGCCTTGTCGTAGGGGCGGCCTTCGGTCAGGCCCACTTCGCGCATGCTCTTCTTGAGCGCGTCCTTGTCGAATTCGCGCGTGCCCGCGAAGTCCACGTCGGCAATGGTGGGGCGCTCCTCGACCACCACCACCAGCACATTGCCCGAAGCCTCCAGGCGCACGTCCTTGAACAGGCCCAGGGCGAACAGCGCGCGGATGGCGGCTGCGCCCTTCTCGTCGTTGTAGTCATCGCCCACACGCAAGGGCATGGATGCGAAGATGGTGCCGGGCTCCACGCGCTGCAGGCCCTCCACGCGAATGTCCTGCACCTTGAAAGGCTCCAGTGCCCACGCCGCGTTGGCGACAAAGACCATGGCTGCAATGGCCGATGCGGTACGCACGCCCAGGCGATTGATTGGATTTTTCATGAATGGAACTGGAGCCGCTCCTGCGGGGCAAGAGCGGAAAGAAAAATGGTTAGCCAAAAAGCCGGGTGATATCGTTGAACAGGGCAATGGACATCATGAGAAGCAGCACCGCGACACCACCGCGCTGCAAACGCTCCAGCCATGCGTCCGACACTTGCTTGCCCGTCACGCCCTCCCAAAGATAATACATCAGGTGCCCACCGTCCAAAACTGGCAGCGGCAGCAGGTTCAGCACCCCCAGGCTCACGCTGATCAGCGCCAGGAACACCAGGTACTGCGTGAGGCCCATGCTTGCCGAACGGCCGGCATAGTCCGCAATCGTCAAGGGCCCGCTGAGGTTCTTGAGCGAGGCCTCGCCGATCACCATGCGCCCCATCATCTTCAGGGTGAGCAGCGAAACGTCCCAGGTCTTGACCACGCCGGTCCAGAAACCTTCGAACAGGCCGTATTCAACGGTTACAAATTCGGGCGAAGCCCCCACGTAGGCACCGATGCGTCCGACCGTGGCTCCGAGCTCGGGCTGGGCATCGGGCAACACGTCCAGCGTGAGCGAGTGCCCCGCACGGTCGATCAGCCAGGGCTGGGACAGCGGCTCGTTGCCCTGCATGGACTTGCGGATCAGCTCGCGCAGCTGCTGGCCGTCCACGACCTCGGTGGTACCGATCTTGAGCACCACATCGCCCTGCTTGAGGCCTGCGCGCTCGGCCGCGCCCTTGGGCATCACCTCACCCAGCACCGGGCGCGTCCAGGGCCCCAGGATGCCGATCTTGCGGAACAGCTGGGCGTCGGCCTCGCGCGAATCGATCTTCGACATGTCCAGCACCATCTCGCGGTGCGCACCGGTCTGCGGCTGCACGTCCAGGCGCACGGACTCGCCCTCCAGCGCGCCACGGGTCAGCAGCCAGCGCAGGTCCTCGAACGAGCGCACGGGCTCCAGTTCCTCGGAGCCCAGGGCCGCACGCTGCACCAGCTCGCCACCGCGCAGGCCGGCGCTGTGGGCCACCGAGCCCGCCACGGGGCTGGCCAGCACGGCCTTGGGCTCCTCGACGCCGTTCCAGTTGACGATGGAGTACAGCAACACCGCCAGCAGCAGGTTAGCCAACGGGCCCGCGACCACGATGGCCGCGCGCGAGCGCAGCGGCTGGGTGTTGAAGGCCAGGTGGCGCTCTTCGGGGGCCACGGGCGCCTCGCGCTCATCGAGCATGCGCACATAGCCGCCCAGCGGGAAGGCGCCGAGCACGAATTCGGTCGGCGAGCCCTTGGGCCGCCAGGTGAACAAGGGCTTGCCGAAACCCACGGAAAAGCGCAGCACCTTCACACCGCAGGCCACGGCCACGCGGTAGTGGCCGTATTCATGCACGGCGATCAAAAGGCCCAGGGCGACGATGAACGCGACGACGGTCAACAGCATGGAAAGCTCCGTGGTTTGGCAGTGGCAGCGGCAGTCGCCAGGAAACGGCGCTACGCGCCTCAGGCGGCCAGCAGGCCTGCGGCCCGCTCTGCCGCCCTGCGCGACTGCGCATCCAGATCGAGCAGCGCTGCCAGAGAATCCGGCTTGGAGGGCGAAACCGCATCCAAAGTTGCAAGATTGACCGCGTGAATGTGATCGAAACGCAATCGACCCGACAGGAACTGCCCCACCGCCACCTCGTTGGCGGCATTGAGCACCGCCGTCGTGCCCTCGGCCGCCTTGAGCGCCTGCCAGGACAGGTGCAGGCCCGGGAAGCGGATGGCATCGGCATCCTCGAAGGCCAGCGCGCTCAGCGTCGAGAAGTCGAGCCGGCTGGCGCCGCTGGCGATGCGCTCGGGCCAGGCCAGGCCCACCGCAATGGGCACGCGCATGTCGGGCGTGCCCAGTTGCGCGAGGATGGAGGCGTCCTTGAACTGCACCATGGAGTGGATGATCTGCTGCGGGTGGATCACCACCTTGATCTGGTCGGGCGCCAGGTCGAACAGCCAGCGCGCCTCGATCACCTCGAGCGCCTTGTTCATCATGGTGGCCGAGTCGACCGAGATCTTGCGCCCCATGGAGAAATTGGGGTGCGCGCAGGCCTGTTCGGGCGTGATCTGCGAGAGCGTGGCCGGGTCGCGCTGGCGGAAAGGCCCGCCCGAGGCCGTGAGCAGAATGCTGTCCACCCGGTCAGGCCAGGTGGCGGGGTCTTCGGGCAGGCACTGGAAGATGGCCGAGTGCTCGCTGTCGATGGGCAGCAGCGTGGCACCGCCGGCCTTCACCGTCTGCATGAACAGGCCGCCGCCCACCACCAGGGCCTCCTTGTTGGCCAGCAGCAGGCGCTTGCCCGCACGCGCCGCGGCCAGGCAGGGCGCCAGGCCCGCCGCGCCAACGATGGCCGCCATCACGGCATCCACCTCGGGGTGGGAGGCAATGGTTTCGAGCGCATCGGCCTCGTACAGCACACGCGTGGCCAGGCCGTTCTGGCGCAGCCGGTCTTCGAGCTGGCGGGCATGCGGCGCGCTGGCCATCACGGCAAAACGGGGGGTGAACTGCGCGCACTGCGCCAGCATCAGGTCCACCTGGGTGGACGCACTCAGGGCAAAAACCTCGAAGCGCTCCGGGTGGCGCGCCACCACATCGAGGGTGCTGGTGCCGATGGAGCCGGTGGAACCGAGGACGGTAAGCCGTTGTTTCATAGAGGGATCGTCGTCAGGCTCGTAAGCATCATGGCCAGGGGAAGGGTGGGCAGCAGGGCATCCACGCGGTCGAGCACGCCGCCGTGGCCGGGCAAGAGGTTGCTGCTGTCCTTGACGCCGGCGCTGCGCTTGATGAGCGATTCCACCAGGTCACCGGAGACGCTCATCGCCGTCATGAACAGCGCCGCCACCACCAGCAGCCACCAGCCCTGGCGGGCCATGCGGCTGTAGAAACTGAGCACCTCGGCCTGCCAGTGGGCATCGGCCGCCACCCAGGCGAAGGACAGCACCAGCACGCCGGCCAAACCACCCCAGACACCCTCCCAGCTCTTGCCGGGGCTGATGGAGGGGGCCAGCTTGCCCTTGGTGAAGCGCAGGCCGAAGGCACGGCCCGCAAAATAGGCAAAGATGTCGGCCACCCAGACGAGGACCAGCACCGACAGCAGGAAGTTGATGCCCACATGGCGCGCCTGCACCACCGCCAGCCAGGCCATCCACAACGCCAGCACGCCGGCCACCAAGCGCACGGCCGCGGGAATGCGCGGCCAGCCGGGCACCCCGGCGCGCAGCAGCCAGGCCGTGCCCAGCACCCACAGCGCGCCACCCACGATCCACAGCACGGTCAGCGGCTGCGTGAGCCAGCCCAGCGCCCAGGAACCCAGGCACAGCGCCACGCAGGTGGCGCCCACGGCCAGCGAGCCGGACTGGCCGAAGCCGCACAGCCGCCCCCATTCCCAGGCACCTGCCGCCATGAGCACCAGCACCACCACGGTGAAGGGCAGTGGCGAGCTGTAGAACAGGGCCGGCAACAGGATGGCCAGCAGGACGAGTGCGGTGATGACGCGCTGTTTGAGCATGGGGCCTTTCAGCCCGGCATCGGATCGGGATGCGCGGACAGGGTAATCTGTTCAGAGGTTTTGCCGAAGCGGCGCTCCCGCGCACTGTAAGCCGCAATCGCCTCGTCCAGCGCGGATTCATCGAAATCCGGCCACAGCCGGTCGCTGAAGACCAGCTCCGAATAGGCGATTTGCCAGAGCAGGAAGTTGCTGATGCGCATCTCGCCGCCCGTGCGGATCACCAGATCCGGGTCGGGGACATGGGCCATGCCCATGGCAGCGTTCAGGCTGGCCTCGGTGATGGGCTCGCCTTTGGTTGCCAGAGCGGCAGCCGCCTGGGCGATGTCCCAGCGCCCGCCATAGTTGAAGCAGACATTGAGCACCAGGCGGGTGTTGTGGGCGGTTGCCGCCTCGGCCTGGGCCAGGCCAGCCTGCACCTTGGCCGACAGGCCCGCGCGCTCGCCCACGAAGTACAGGCGCACGCCATCCTTCAGGAGCTGGGGCACCTCGCGCGCCAGCGCCATGGCCAACAGTTCCATGAGGCCCGAGACCTCTTCGGCCGGTCGGTTCCAGTTTTCGGAGGAGAAGGCGAAGACGGTGAGCACGCCCACACCGCGCTGCACGCAAGCGCGTGCGCAGCGGCGCAGCGAATCGACCCCTTGCTTGTGGCCAGCCAGGCGCGGCAGGAAGCGGCGTGTGGCCCAGCGGCCGTTGCCATCCATGACGATGGCAATGTGGTGCGGCACCACCGTAGGTACAGACATGGAAACGTTCAAGCCCTGGGGGCTCAAACCGCCATGATTTCCTGTTCCTTGGCCGCCACCAGGGCATCGACCTCGGCGATGTGGCGGTCGGTGACCTTCTGCACATCGGTTTCGGCACGCTTCTGGTCATCCTCGGAAGCGAGCTTGTCCTTGACCAGCTTCTTCACGGCTTCATTGGCGTCGCGGCGCAGGTTGCGCACGGCGATCTTGGCGCCTTCGCCTTCGGAACGGGCCAGCTTGGTCATTTCCTTGCGGCGCTCTTCGCTCATGGGGGGCATGGGCACGCGGATCAGGTCGCCCATGGAAGCCGGGTTCAGGCCCAGGTCGCTTTCGCGGATGGCCTTCTCGATCTTGGCGCCCATGCCCTTTTCCCAGGGCTGGACACTGATGGTGCGCGAGTCGATCAGCGCCACATTGGCCACCTGGGAGAGGGGCACGAAGGAGCCGTAGTACTCGACCTGCACGGAGTCGAGCAGCGCGGGGTTGGCGCGACCGGTGCGGATCTTCTGCAGGTTGTTCTTGAAGGCCGTGATGGACTGGTCCATCTTGGTTTCAGCGTTCTTCTTGATGTCGGCAATCGTCATGTTTTTCTCCTCGGGGCGGACCAGAGACAGGCTGGCGCGTGGCCAGCCCGTGCTTCGTCATCATCAGGCGTAGACCAGCGTGCCTTCGTCCTCGCCCATCACCACGCGCTTGAGCGCGCCGTGCTTGATGATCGAGAACACCCGCACCGGCAGTTTCTGGTCGCGGCACAGGGCGAAGGCGGTCGCATCCATGATGCCCAGGTTGCGGGACATGGCCTCGTCGAAGCTGAGCTTCGTGTAGCGCGTGGCCGTGGGATCCTTCTGGGGGTCGGCAGTATAAACGCCGTCCACCTTGGTGGCCTTGAGCACCAGCTCGGCGCCGATTTCGGCACCGCGCAGGGCTGCGGCCGTGTCGGTGGTGAAGAAGGGGTTGCCCGTGCCGGCCGCGAAGACCACGACCTTGCCTTCTTCGAGGTACTGCAGCGCCTTGGGGCGCACGTAGGGCTCGACCACCTGCTCGATGGCGATGGCGGACATCACGCGGGCCACCAGGCCCTGCTTGTCCATGGCATCGGCCAGGGCCAGTGCGTTCATCACGGTGGCCAGCATGCCCATGTAGTCGGCGGTGGCGCGGTCCATGCCGACCGAGCCGCCCGCGACGCCGCGGAAGATGTTGCCCCCACCGATCACCACCGCCACCTGCACGCCCAGGCGGGTGACCTCGGCGATCTCCTCGACCATGCGCACGATGGTGGCACGGTTGATACCGAAGGCGTCATCCCCCATCAGCGCCTCACCAGACAGCTTGAGCAGGATGCGCTTGTGGGCTGGTGCGGCTTGGGACATGGGAAATTTCTCCGGTAGGTGGTTCTGGGCTTTGGTGGGGTGGTTGCAGGAAACGGCGGCGATCAGGCGGCGGCCTTGGCGGCTGCCACCTGGGCGGCCACTTCGGCCGCGAAGTCGTCGACCTTCTTCTCGATGCCTTCGCCCACCACGTACAGGGTGAAGCCCTTGACGGTGGTGTTGGTG
Organism: Acidovorax sp. FW305-C-20-28; assembly: GCF_058783375.1. Classification (NCBI taxonomy): domain Bacteria; kingdom Pseudomonadati; phylum Pseudomonadota; class Betaproteobacteria; order Burkholderiales; family Comamonadaceae; genus Acidovorax; species Acidovorax sp. FW305-C-20-28. Next base: position 137,432 of record NZ_JBYSYM010000013.1, read on the forward strand.
GCCTTGAGCATCTGCTCGACGGTCTGCTTGCCGTCCGCAGCCTTCACGAAGACCTGGTTGAACAGCGAGACTTCCTTGAGGTACTTCTGCACGCCGCCTTCGATGCGCTTGGTCACGATTTCGTCGGACTGCACGGGCTTGCCTTCGGCTTCGGCCTTGGCCTTGTCTTCGGCCGCCTTGGCAGCGGCGACCGAGCGCTCCTTCTCGATCAGGTCGGCAGGCACGTCGGCAGCGGTCAGGGCCACGGGCTTCATGGCGGCCACGTGCATGGCGACGTCCTTGGCAGCCGTTTCGTCACCCTCGAACTCGACGACCACGCCGATGCGCGTGCCGTGCAGGTAGGAGGCCAGCTTGCTGCCGCCGCTGAACTGCTTGAAGCGACGGAAGGACATGTTCTCGCCGATCTTGCCGATCAGGCCCTTGCGCACGTCTTCCAGCGTGGGGCCGAAGCTGTCTTGCTCGTAGGCCAGGGCACCCAGGGCCGCCACGTCGGCGGGGTTGTGCTTGGCGATCAGCTCGGCAGCGGCGTTGGCCAGTGCGATGAAGCTGTCGTTCTTGCTCACGAAGTCGGTTTCGCTGTTCACTTCGACCAGGGCGCCAGTGGTGCCGCTGATGAAGCTGGCGACCACGCCTTCGGCGGTGATGCGCGAGGCGGCCTTGCCGGCCTTGGTGCCCAGCTTGACGCGCAGCAGCTCTTCGGCCTTGGCCATGTCGCCGTCGGCTTCCGTCAGGGCCTTCTTGCATTCCATCATCGGGGCGTCGGTCTTGCCACGCAGTTCGGCAACCATGCTTGCGGTAATTGCAGCCATCTTTATTCCTTCGGTGTTCAGTTCAGTGATTTCAGATTCGGGCTAAAAAAAAGGGGGCCAACAGAGCCCCGCTTTTGTTCGCGACGGATCGCGCAGCCGGGCTATCAGGCAGCGGCTTCTTGCACTTCCACGAATTCGTCGCTGTTTTCGCCGGAGGCGGCCTTGACGACTTCGTTCACTGCGTTGGCACGGCCTTCGATGATCGCGTCGGCGATGCCACGGGCGTACAGCGTCACTGCCTTGGCCGAGTCATCGTTGCCGGGGATCACGTAGTCGATGCCTTCGGGCGAGTGGTTCGTGTCGACCACACCGATCAGCGGAATACCGAGCTTCTTGGCTTCGGCAACGGCGATCTTGTGGAAGCCCACGTCGATGATGAAGATGGCGTCGGGCAGTGCAGCCATGTCCTGGATGCCGCCGATGTCCTTCTCGAGCTTCTCGATCTCACGGGTGAAGGTGAGCTGTTCCTTCTTGCTCAGGCTGTCCAGGCCGGTTTCCAGCTGGGCCTTCATGTCCTTGAGGCGCTTGATCGAGGTCTTCACGGTCTTGAAGTTCGTCAGCATGCCGCCCAGCCAGCGCTGGTCGACGAAAGGCACGCCAGCGCGTTGCGCTTCGGTGGCCAGGATTTCGCGGGCCTGGCGCTTCGTGCCGACCATCAGGATCGTGCCGCGGTTGGCAGCCAGTTGCTTGGCGAACTTCTGGGCTTCCTGGAACAGTGGCAGCGACTTTTCCAGGTTGATGATGTGGATCTTGTTGCGATGGCCGAAGATGTAGGGGGCCATCTTGGGGTTCCAGAAGCGGGTCTGGTGACCGAAGTGGACACCGGCTTCCAGCATTTCGCGCATGGTAACGGACATAAAAATACTCCAAAGGTTAGGTCTAAAATCAGCCCCTGAATTTGCAACGCCGTGTTTCCCACGAGCGCCACAACACCTTGACAGGGCTGGTTTGCGATTGGTTTTGCACCAGGCGGCCACGCACAAAGCGCTACTGCTCCCAGCAAAACCCAAGGATTCTAGCACACCCATGCTCCCCGACCTTCTGGAAACCCGCTCGGCCGTGCGGACAGGCGCCAGCACCCCGGCCGCAGAACTGGAGCGCTGCATTGCGGCGGCACAGGCTCCCGCCAATGCCCACAGCTTCCTGCAGACCCATTTCGACACGGCGCGCACCGCCGCGGTGCAGCCCGGCTTGGCACACAAGCCCCTGGCCGGGCTGGCGGTGTCGGTCAAGGACCTCTTCGACATCGCTGGCCAGGCCAGCACCGCGGGCTCCACCGCGCTGGCCGGCAGTGCCCCGGCAGCGCAGGACAGCCCGGCCGTGGCGCGCCTGCGCGCAGCGGGTGCCAGCCTCATCGGCCGCACGAACATGGTCGAGTTCGCCTTCTCCGGCGTGGGGGTGAACCCCCACTTCGGCACGCCCGCCGCCTTTGACGGGCGCTTCGGCGCCCTGCCTGGGGAGGCGCGCGTGCCTGGCGGCTCTTCGTCGGGCGCCGCCGTCTCGGTGGCCACGGGCGCCGCCTTCGTGGGCCTGGGCTCCGACACGGGAGGCTCGATCCGCATACCGGCAGCCCTCAATGGCATCGTGGGTTTCAAGAACACCCAGCGCCTGGTGCCCACCACGGGCGCCGTGCCCCTGTCCACCACCCTGGACACCGCCTGCGCCATGACGCGCAGCGTGCGCGATGCCATCGTGGTGCACGAGCTGCTCTCGGCCACGCGCGTCACGCGCAGCCCCGCCCCGCTGGCGAGCTACCGGCTCGCCGTGCCCACCACCTTGTTCCTTGACGGCATGGATGCGGCCGTGGCCCGGGCCTTCGAGCGCACCCTGGCCACGCTGCGCCAAGCGGGCGCGCGCATCGACACCATCGCCCTGCCCGAGGCGGCCGAGCAGCCGTCCTATGGCTTCTCGCCCCCCGAGGCCTATGCCTGGCACCGCGAGCTGCTGGCCGCCAGGGGCGCCCAGTACGACCCCCGGGTGCGCGCCCGCATCGACAAGGGCGCCGCGCTCACGGCCTGGGAGTACATCGCCCTCATCGGCATGCGCAGCGCCTGGCAGCAGCGCATGCACTCGGCCATCGACGGCTACGACGCCCTGCTCTCGCCCACCGTGCCGATCACGGCGCCCACCATCGCCAGCGTGGCGCCGGGTGCAGAACGCGACGAGGAGTTTTTCCGCGTCAACACCCTGCTGCTGCGCAACACCAGCCTGGTGAACCTGCTGGACGGCTGCGCCCTGTCGCTGCCCTGCCATGTGCAAGGGGAACTCCCGGTCGGCCTGATGGTCTGGCATGGAGCGCTGCGCGACGATGGCGTGCTGAACGCCGGCCTGTGCATCGAGAAGGCACTGCAAGAAAAATAACAGTGACCGTTTGCTGCAAAGCAGCAAACGCCATCCATACTCCCCATTCATGAAGATCGCCATCGTGGGCGCCGGCATCATCGGCGTCACCACTGCTTATGAACTGGCCCGTGACGGCCATGAGGTCACCGTCTTCGAGCAGCGCAACGCCGCTGCCGAGGATGCCAGTTTTGCCGCCGCCGGCCTGCTGGCCCCCGTGTTGCCCACTCCCTGGTCCCTGCCGGGCATGGCACCCGCCCCGCGGCTCATGGGCGCCCAATCGAGCGTGCGCCTGGGCCAGGGCTTCGGCCGGGCCGATGTCGCCTGGTTGTGGCACTGGAAACGCCTGGCCAGGCGCGGCCCCGGCCCCGCCACCGCACTGGAGCGCCTGGCCCAGTACAGCCTGGCACGCACGCTGGAGATCGCGGCCGAGCACGAACTCGATTTCGAAGGCACGCCCGGGCGCCTGCTGCTGCTGCGCACCGAGCAGGACCGCGCTCCACTGCAGCCCATGCTGCAGTGCCTGCGCGATGCCGGCGTGGCGGTGCAGGAGATCGATGCCGCAGCCGCTCGGAAGATGGAGCCCGGCCTGTGCCCCGATACGCCGCTGGCCGGCGCCATTGCGCTGCCCGGCGCCGCATCGGGCAACTGCCGGCTGTTCGCCCAGTTGCTGCGCCAGGGCACGCAGGCCGGGGGCGTGCAATTCGCCTTCGGCACGCGCGTGCAGCGCCTGTCCACCAACCCCACGGGGGTGGTGCTGCAGGGCGATCCCGCCACCCACCGCTTCGACGCCGTGGTGCTGTGCGCCGGCATGGCTTCGGCCGCACTGCTGCCGGCCATCGGACTGCCATTGCCCCTGACGGCGGTGTACGGCTACTCCATCAGCGCGCCGCTGCGCGAGGACACGCACGCCCCGCAGGCCAGCGTGGTGGACGTGCAGCAGCAGATCAGCATCACCCGCCTGGGCCTGCGCGTGCGCGTGGCCGGCGGGGCCGAGCTGGGCAGCGCCGATGCCGAGCACCATGCCCCCACACTGGCACGCCTGTACCACACGCTCAACGACTGGTTCCCGGGCGGCGCCCAGCTCTCCACGGGCATTCAGGCCTGGCGCGGCGCGCGCACCATGCTGCCCGATGGCGCGCCCGTGATCGGCGCCAGCGGCATCCCGGGCCTGTGGCTCAACACCGGCCACGGCAGCAGCGGCTTTGCGCTGGCCAGCGGCAGCGCGCGCGCGGTTGCCGACCTGGTGGCACAGCGCAGCCCAGCCGTGGAGCTGGACGGGCTGGGCATGCGCAGGTTCTAGAGCGGCACCACACGCCCGTCGCGCAGGTCCGCCAGGCTCTGCGCACCCAGCAACGCCATGTTGCGGTGGACCTCCTGCTGCAGCAGGTCGATGCCGTGCCGCACACCGGCCTCGCCCGCCACCGCGGCCGCATACAGGAAGGGCCGGCCCACGAACACGAAGCAGGCGCCCAGGGCCAGGGCCTTGAGCACATCGCTGCCCCGGCGCACACCGCTGTCCATCATCACCGGCAGTTCAGGCACGGCCGCCACGATCTGCGGCAGCACATGCAGGGGCGAGACCGCACCATCGAGCTGGCGCCCGCCGTGGTTGGAGACGATGATGCCGTCGGCACCGCAGTCGCGCGCGGCCTGGGCATCGGGCACGCTGAGGATGCCCTTGACCACCAGGCGCCCGGCCCACAGCCGGCGGATCCGGCGCAGGTGCTCCCAGCCCAGGTGGTCGCGCGCGCCAAAGTCGCGCACCGCATCGCGCGAGAGGATGGGCGCACCCCGCGTGGCCTGCGAGTTCTCGAAATGCGGCATGCCGTGGCACAGCAAGGTGCGCGCAAAGCTGCCCAGCAGCCAGCGCGGGTGCGACACTCCCTGCCAGGCCAGCGACAGGCTGGGCCGCAGCGGACTGGAAAAGCCCACGCGCACATGGTTCTCGCGGTTGCCCGACACGGCGGTATCGGCCGTGACCACCAGGGTACCGTAGCCGGCGCGCACCACGCGCTCCAGCAGCGCCTCGATGCGCGCCACCTCGCCCGGCACGTAGGCCTGGAACCAGGCGTCCGGGTGGGCCTGGCGCACTGCCTCCAGCGTGGTCAGCGCGGTGCCGCTGCAGACCATGGGAATGCCGGCGTCTTTCGCGGCCTGCGCCAGTGCCAGGTCGCCCTGGTAGGCGGCCAGCGCACACATGCCCATGGGCGCAATACCGAAGGGCGAGGCCCAGGTGCGGCCCCACAGCGTGGTGGCCTGGCTGCGCCCGGCCACGCCCTGCAGCACGCGCGGCACGAAGCCATAGTCGGCAAACGCGCTGCGGTTGCCGGCCAGCGAGGCATCGGTCTCGCAGCCGCCGGCCACGTAGCCGAACACCGGGCGCGGCAACAGGCGGCGTGCGGCGGGCTCGAAATCCCCCAAAGAAAGTATGGGCCGCAGGCGGCGCGGCGTGCCGGCCGCCACCGTGCGCGAGCCGCCAGAGGGCGTGGTTGCCAATGTCGGGGCAGCGGTCATGGCAAGCCCGTCATTCGATGCGGATGTTGGCCTCGCGGATCAGCGCGCCCCACTTGGCATGCTCGGCCTTGATGTGGGCGGCGAACTGCTGCGGCGTGCCCGGCGTGGGTTCGCTGCCCTCGTGCGCGAGCTTCTCCTTCACATCGGCACGGGCCAGGATCTTCTGCGCCTCGGCATTGAGGCGTGCCACGGCATCGGCCGGCATGCCGGCCGGGCCCACCAGGCCCAGCCAGGTGGTGGCGTCGAAGCCCGCAAAGCCCTGCTCGGCCACCGTCGGCACCTTGGGCAAGGCGCTGACGCGCTGCGCCGAGCTCACGGCCAGCGCGCGGATCTTGCCGCCCGCCAACTGCCCCATCACCGAGACGGTGTTGCCGAAGTAGGTCTCCACCTGGCCGCCCAGCAGGTCGGTCATGGCCGGTCCCGCGCCCTTGTAGGGCACCTGCAGCAGTTCGATGCCGGCGCGCCGCTCCAGCAACTCGCCCGCCAGGTGGCCCACCGTGCCATTGCCGGCCTGCGCCACGCCCACCTTGCCGGGGCGCGCCTTGGCAGCTTTCACGAAATCATCCAGGGTCTTGAGCGGTGAATCGGCACGCACCACCAGCACCACGGGCTGGTCGGCCACCGAGACGATGGGCGTGAGGTCCTTGAGCGGATCGAAGGGCATCTTCGCGTACAACGAGGGGTTGATGGCCAGGTTGGCCGCCTGCCCCATGCCGATGGTGTAGCCGTCCGCGGGCGCCTTGGCCACGAAGTCCAGGCCGATGTTGCCGCCCGCGCCGGGCTTGTTGTCCACCACCACCGTCCAGCCCAGCAGGGAGCTGAATTTCTCGGCGATCAGGCGCGCCGTGGTGTCGGTGCCGCCACCCGGCGGGAACGGCACCACGAAGCGCAGGGGCCGCGCCGGGTAGCCCTGAGCCCGGGCAGAGCCCAGCACAGCGGTAGCCGCGGTGGCTGCCAGGAAATCACGTCGTTGCATGCTTTTGTCTCCTTGTTGTCGTTCACGGGAATCAGACCGGGCAGCCCTTCTGGCGCAGCAGGGCGTTGAAGCGCTCGGGGTCGGGCGTGCCGGCCTGGTTGCCGGCGCGGATCTTGTCTTCGCGCGCTGCATGGGCACGCACCAGGGGCAGCAAGGCGGCGGCCTGGGCCGCGGGCACGCAGAGCACTCCGTCGGCATCGCCCAGGACCAGGTCGCCGGGCGCCACGCTCATGCCCGCGCAGGCAATCGGCACGTTGACCTCGCCCGGGCCGTCCTTGCTGGGGCCGCGGTGCGTGTGGCTGCGCGCGTAGGCGGCCACACCGCCCTCGGCCCACTCCACCAGGTCGCGGATGGCGCCATCCACCACGAAGCCGGCAATGCCGCGCGCCACGGCCGTGGTGCGCATGAGCCCGCCGATCAGCGCCTGCGTGGGGTCGCCCGCGCCGTCGATCACGATCACGTCACCAGGCTGCGCCATCTGCAACGCCACGTGGATCATGAGGTTGTCACCCGGGCGCACGCGCACCGTGATGGCCGGCCCGCACAGCGTGAGCTTGAGGTCGCCGTGGTAGGCCGCCAGGCCCAGCGCGCCCACGCCGCGGCCCAGGCAGTCGCTGGCATGGGCCGCAGGCACGGAGCGGAAGGCGGCCACCAGGTCGGCATCGATGGCCTGGACACGGGGGCGCACGGCATAGCCAGGGGGCCAGGGGGAGGTGGAGTCGAGGGTCATATCGGTCACGCGGGAAGGGAAAGGGTGGAAAGGACTTGGGGGTTGACGCAGCTGCGCACATCGGGCGGCTGGCCTTGCAGGTAGCCCAGCACATTGCGCGCAGCGCCTTCGGCCATGGCATCGAGCGCGGCGGCGGTGGAGCCGCCCACATGCGGGGTGAGCACCACCGTGGGCAATTGCGCCAGCGCATGGCCGGCGGGCAGCGGCTCGGTGGCCATGGTGTCCAGGCCCGCGCCGGCCAGGCGGCCATCGGCCAGGCGGGCGATGAGGGCGGCCTCGTCCACCACCTCGCCACGCGCGGTGTTCACCAGCAGTGCGCCGGGGGGCAGCCGGTCCAGCGCCGCGCCATCGATCAGGCCGCGCGTGGCGGCGTTCAGGGGCACATGCAGGCTGAGCACATCGCTCAGCGCCAGCAGCGGCGCAAGCGCGCCATGCAGTTGCACGCCGGGCACGGGCGATGGGCCCTGCAGCGCCGGATCGAAGGCATGCACCTGCATGCCCAGGGCCTGGGCCACGCGTGCCACGCGCTGGCCCACCTGGCCAAAGCCCAGCAGGCCCAGCCGGCGACCGGCCAGTTGCAGGCCGTCCTGCGCACGCGTCCAGCGGCCAGCGCGCAGCTCGCCGTCCAGGCGCACGATGCGCCGGGCCGCGGCCAGCATCAGGCCGATGGTGAGCTCTGCCACCGAGGCGGCATTGGCACCCGGGGTCACGTACACCGGCACGCCCTGGCGCGTGGCGGCCTCCACCGCGATGTTGCTCACGCCCACGCCGTGCTTGGAGATCACGCGCAGACTGGGGCAGGCGGCAATGGCGGCGGCCGGCAGGTCCACCGTGCGCGAGATCACGGCATCGAAGGGCGTGGCCGCCATGCGGGCCAGCACCTCGGCACTGCTGTTGGCGTCGTCGAGGAAGTGCACGCTGCAGCCCTGCTGCTGCAGCAGCGCCAGGCCGGCAGGTGCCAGGCGGGGCGCGGTCACAAAGATCTGGAAGGTCATGGAGCGCGATTCTGGAAAACGCCATTCATTCCGTCCATTCGATAATGATCATCAAATCATCACTTTGGGATATGAATCGATGGACCTGCACCTGCGCGACCTTCGCTTCTTCGAAACCGTGGCGCGGCTGGGCCATCTGGGGCGAGCGGCCGAGGCGGTGGGCCGCTCGCAGCCTGCGCTGACCAAGTGCATCCAGCGGCTGGAAGAACTGATCGGCAGCCCGCTGTTCGAGCGCGCGGGCCGGGGCATCCGCCTCACGCGCGTGGGCGAGGTGCTGCTGGCGCGCTGCAGCCTGCTGCGCTCGGCCAGCGACGAGCTGGTGCGCGAGGTGCGCGATTTCGCCGAGGGTGCGGCCGGCCAGGTCACGCTGGGCAGCGGGCCCATCGCCGCCGAGCACCTGGTGCCCGAGCTGTGCCGTGCGGTGCTGGCCGAGGCGCCGCGCGTGCGCATCGACGTGGTGGTGGGGCCCAGCGCCGAGCTGCGCACTCAGTTGCGCCAGGGCCAGCTCGACCTGTTGGTGGGCCTGGCCGTGGATGGCGACCCCGAGCTCGAATCCCACGGTCTGGTGGAAGACGTGGTGGTGGTCGCCGCGGCACGCACACACCCAGTGTTCCGCCGGCGCAAGCTGGATCAGCGCACCCTGCTCGACTACGGCTGGGCCCTGCCCAGCGCCCACATCCCCAGCCGCCAGTGGCTGGACCTGGCCTTCAGCGCGCGCGGGCTGCCCACGCCCGAGGTGCGGCTCGAAAGCGGCTCCATCGCGCTGCTGCCGCGCATGGTGGCGCGCACCGAACTGCTGACTTTCGTCTCGCGCCACACCCTGGCACTGGAGCGTGGTGCCGCGCTGCGCGAGGTGGCCCTGCCCGCCACCACGCTGCGCCGCATGCTGGGTGTGACGCACCGGCGCACGGGCTACCTGTCGCCGGCCACGCAGCGCGTGCTCGGCCTGCTGCGCGAGCGCAGCGAGGAGCTGTACGGCAACTTGGCCCCAGCAGACACGCCGCCATCCCGGCGCAGGCGCTGACGGCGCACAATGCGCGCATGCACCGCATCACCCCCGAGCGCCCCCATGCCCTGCACCATACCGCCGCCACGCGCCGCATCGAGCGCGAGGCTGCCGCAGCCCTGCCGCCGCACACGCTGATGCGGCGCGCCGGCCTGGCCGTGGCGCAACTGGCGCAGGCCCTGGCACCCCATGCGCGCACAGTGTGGATCGCCTACGGCGCGGGCAACAACGGCGGCGATGGATTGGAAGCCGCCATGCACCTGCGCCTGGCCGGGCGCCGCGTGGTGGTGACCTGGCTGGGCACCCCCGAAACCGCCCCGCCCGATGCGCGCCAGTCCTGGGAGCGGGCCCTGGCCGCTGGCGTGGAATGGGCCGAGGCCGCGCCCGATGACCTGACCGCAGCGGACCTGTGCATCGACGCCCTGCTGGGCATCGGCTTCGCCGCCGCAGCACCCGGCGTGGCGCCGCGCGCCCCCAACGAAGGCCTGCTGGCCTGCCTGCGCCAGTTGCAGGCCAGCCCGGCCCCGGTGCTCGCGGTCGACCTGCCCTCGGGCCTGGACGCGGACACCGGCCAGTTCGGCGCCGGCCTGGTGTCCGAGCCCCCGGTGCACCACGCCCCCTCGCCGCGCCACACGCTGAGCCTGCTCACGCTCAAGCCCGGCCTGTTCACCGGCGCCGGGCGCGATGCGGCGGGAAGCGTCTGGCTCGACGACCTGGGCGTGGCGCCTGGCCACGAGCCCCCCAACGCCTGGCTCAGCGGTCCGCCCCTGGCTGCAGCGCGCCTGCACACCAGCCACAAGGGCAGCCATGGCGATGTGGCCGTGGTGGGCGGCGAAGGCCTGGCCCAACGCGGCATGGGCATGGGCGGCGCAGCCCTGCTGGCGGCCTCGGCCGCGCTGCACCAGGGCGCGGGACGCGTGCTGGTGGCACTGCTGGATGCCGGCCACCTGGAGGTGGACCCGCAGCAACCCGAGCTGATGCTGCGCCGCTTTGCCGCGCTGGAGCTGCGCGAACTCACCGTGGTGTGCGGCTGCGGCGGCGGCGAGGCCGTGGGCAGCGTGCTGCGCGAAGTGATTGCGCATGCGGCGCGCCTGGTGCTCGATGCCGATGCCCTGAACCTCATCGCGCGCGATGCCGCGCTGCACGCGCTGGTGGTGGCGCGCGGCCAGCATGGCCAGCCCACGGTGCTGACGCCGCACCCGCTGGAGGCGGCGCGCCTGCTGGGCCTGACGACCGCCGAGGTGCAGGCCGATCGGCTCGACGCGGCCCAGCAACTGGCGGCGCAATTCAACTGCGTGGCCGTGCTCAAGGGCTCGGGCACCGTGGTGAGTGCCGCCGACCGCGTGCCCGCCATCAACCCCACGGGCAATGGCCGGCTGGCCACGGCCGGCACGGGCGATGTGCTGGCGGGCATGCTCGGCGCGCGCCTGGCTGCCGGCGCGAGCGCGCTGCGTGCAGCCAGCGAAGCCGTCTACGCCCATGGCCTGGCGGCAGACCATTGGCCCGCGGATCAGGCCCTCACGGCCAGTGCGCTGGCACGGCGCCTGAACGCCTGAGAAAGAAAACTCAGCGCACCAGCACCACTTCCCTCAGCGGCTTGAGCACACTCGACGGTGTCATGCCGAAGGTCTGGCGGAACATGCGGCTGAAGTGGGCCGAATCCGAGAACGCGCCGTGCAGCGCCGCATCCGTGAGGCGCGGGCTGGTCGCCAGCCCCGCCATGGCCAGGCGCACCTGCGACCAGACCCGGTAGCTGCGCAGGCTGACGCCCATCTCGGCGCTGAACAGGTGGTTGAAGCGCGAGGCCGACAGCTGCACGCCCGCTGCCAGCGCCTCGCGCCCGAGCCGCACCTCGCCCGGCTGGCGCAGCAGCTGCAAGCTGCGCTGCACACGCGCATCGAGCGGCCTGCCCGGGTCGCAGCGCAGCCGCAGAAGGGCGGGCAGATCGAACTCGCGCAGGTAGGCCTCCATGGTGCTGCGCGCGCGCACGGGGATGGTCACGTCCGGGATCACGCCGCCGTGCACGGCAAAGGGCTGGCGCAGGCTGCGCGCCTCGCGCGAATCGGGCTCCAAGTACATCAGCGCCACCTGCTCGCCACAAGGGTCCAGCAGGTGCTGCACGCCCGCATCGACCAGGGCACTGTGGCAGTGCTCCACCCGGCCGCTCGCGAGGTGCAGGGCGAAGCGGCCCGACAGGCCGATCAACAGCACCGGCGCCGCATGGCCGTGCCAGCCCGTGGGCGGCAGGCTGCCGACATACAGGGCCCGGTCCCCACCCAGGGTCAGCCTGCTGTGCGCCGGCATAGCCCAAACATGCAAGTCTTCACACCATGCTCCCGGTAGCCTTCAACGATCCCCACGCACCGGAGACCTGTTCTTGAAGCGCATCCTTGTTGCCACTGCAGCAGCCATCGCATTGGCCACCACCCTCCTCTACTACGCTGCACCCCAGCTGTTCCAGCAACCCTTGCTGGGACTGAACCGCCAGTTGTCGGGTCTCTCCGCCCACACGGCGCGGATCCCCGAGCACGAGGTGCACTACCTGGACAGCGCGGCGCCCACCGGCAACCGGCTTCCCGTCATCCTGCTGCACGGCATTTTTGCCGAGAAGGACCACTGGGCGGATTTTGCCCGCCCGCTCACGGCGACCTACCGTGTGATCGTGCCGGACATTCCCGGCTTTGGCGAGAGCACGCGCGACGAATCCCTGCCCTACGACTACGCAGCCCACGTGGTGCGGCTGCTCGCACTCATGGACGCCTGGGGCATCGAGAAAGCCCACCTGGCCGGCAACTCCATGGGCGGTACCATCGCCGCGCTGCTGGCGCGCGATCACCCCGAACGCGTGGCGAGCGTGGCCTTCATCGGCGCACCCCACGGCCTGCGCTCGCCCCGACCGAGCCGCATGGACGAGCTCGTCGACGCCGGGCAGCGCCCGCTGGTGGCCACCGATGCCGCCGCGTTCGAGGCCATAATGGCCCTGGTCTTCGAGAAACGCCCTTTCCTGCCCTACCCCATCCTGCATGCCAGCGAGCAGACCGCCACACGCAACGCGGCCTCCAATGCGCGGCTGTGGGACGCGCAGCTCAAGGACAGGTACCTGCTGCAGCAGCGCCTGGCCCAGGGCCTGCCGCAGCCCGTGCTGGCGCTGTGGGGCGAACAGGACCGGGTCTTCGACATCTCTGGAAGCAGGACGCTCGCCGGTCTGCTGCCTGGCGCACGCATCGAGCCCCTGCCAGGCATCGGCCACCTGCCCATGATGGAAGCCCCGGGCGATACCGCACAGCGCTACCTGGACTTCCTCTCGCAGCAAAGGCCCCTGGGCGCCTCCCAGGCCCAGGCAGCGCGGTGAAGAGGGCCGGCGGCAGACTCAGGGGCGCACACCCCTGGCCTGCCCGATGACCGCATCGCTGGCACCGCCGGTCAGCACGCGCGAGAACGACTGGCACATCCCTGCAAAGGTGTCGGCCACGCCCGCGAGCGGGGTATCTGCGCGGTAGACCAGGCAGTTGTCGAAGCTGGGCGGATGCTCGTCAATGGCCAGGGCCACCATGCCATCGCCCAGCAACTGGCGGTCCACCATGGCGGCGGGCACCATGGCCAGCCAGTTGGTGCCGCCCAGCAAGGGCGCCAGGTGCGAAAAGGACTCGCAGGTGGCCGCCACCCGGGGCATGGGCAGGCCCTGCTCCGCGTGGAAACGCAGCACGGTGCCCCCGGGCCCGCCCGGTGGCCCCAGCAGCACCCACTCCTGCCCCTGCAGGGCCTGGAGGCTGCGCGCCTGCGCCAGCGGATGGCCGCGCCGGGCGATCACCACCAGCGCACTGCGGAACAGCCGTCGCACCTCGAAACCCGCAGCCACGCCACCATCGGGCACGGCGGTCACCGCCAGCTGGATGCGCGCCTGCTGCAGCTCGGGCAGCAACTGCTCGTAGAAGCCGCTGAACAGGCGCAGCTGCACCGTCGGAAACCGGCGATGGAACTCCGGCACCACAAGGGGGAGCAGAACGGCAGCCGGCGTGGGCCCCAGGCCGACCGCCAGGTGGCCCGCCTCGGCATGCAGGGCCTGCAGCGCATCCTCCTCGGCCTTGCCGGCCTCGCGCGTGATCAGCCGGGCGCGGGGCAGCAGCCGCTCGCCCTGCTCCGTCAGCACGGCGCCCTGCACGGACCGGCGCAGCAAGGGCACGCCCAGCGCGGCCTCCAGCGCCTTCAGGCTCATCGTCAGGCCGGCCTGGGACATGCCGAGCCGGCGCGACGCGGCCCGGAAGCTCCCGCATTCGACCACCGCCAAAAAGGCCTTCAACTGCTGCAGCGTCATGGGTCCATTGATAAGAAACTCTGATCACTATAAGCCTGCCCTGGCTTCTGCGCAGAAGGTGTTTTGCGTAGATTTTCGAGGCGGGCGTGCGTGTCGCCGCTCAGAAACCTTCTGGAAAACCAATCATCATGAAAACCCAAGTGGCCATCATCGGTGGCGGCCCCGCAGGCCTGCTTTTGTCCCATATGCTGCACCAGGCGGGGGTGGACAGCGTGGTGCTGGAGCACCGCAGCCGCGCACAGGTCCAATCGCGCATCCGTGCCGGTGTGCTGGAGCAAGGCACGGTCGATCTGCTGCGCCGTTGCGGCCTGGGCGAACGCCTGGACCGCGAGGGCCATGCGCACGACGGAATGCAGGTCGCCTGGGCCGGCCGCGAGAGCTTCTTCATCGACGTGCGCAAGCACCTGGGCAAGCGCTTCGTGGCCTATGGGCAGACGCAGATCCAGGAAGACCTGCACGCGGCCTGCGACGCCCGCTCGGCCCGCGTCGTCCACGAAGCGCAGCAGGTTGCCCTGCATGGCGTGACCAGCGCACACCCGTACGTCAGCTTCGAGCACGCAGGTCAGATGCAGCGCCTGGACTGCCAGTTCATCGCAGGTTGCGACGGGTTCCACGGTGTATCGCGCAAGGCCATCCCGGCAAATGTTCTGCGCGAATTCGAAAAGGTCTATCCCTTTGGCTGACTGGGCATTCTCTCGGAGACGCCACCACTGCCGGACATCGTCTACGCCAACCATCCGCGCGGTTTTGCACTCGCCTCCATGCGCAGCCCCACACTGAGCCGCTACTACCTGCAGGTGCCACTGGACACACGCACCGAGGATTGGCCGGACGAGCGCTTCTGGCACGAACTCAAGGCCCGCTACCCGCGCGAGCTGGCCGACCGCATCGCCACCGGTCCGTCGATCGAGAAATCGATCGCCCCCTTGCGCAGCTATGTCGCCGAGCCGATGCGCCACGGCCAGCTGTTCCTGGCGGGCGATGCGGCGCACATCGTGCCGCCCACCGGGGCCAAGGGGCTCAACCTGGCCGTGTCGGACGTGTTCTACCTCTCGCGGGCGCTGGCCCACTTCTACGGCACCGGCTCAGCAGCCCTGCTCGACGGCTACAGCGACATGGCCTTGCGCCGCGTCTGGGCCTCGGTGCGCACCTCCTGGTACCTGACCAACCTGCTGCACCGTTTTCCCGACAGCACGGCCTTCGACCAGCGGGCCCAGGAACACGAGCTGGAGTACCTGCGCAGCAGCCCAGCAGCGCAGCTGGCACTGGCAGAGCAATATGCAGGATTGCCGTTCGAGCCCACAGGCGGTCCCCACACGGGATGAAGCGAAAAAGCCACCCCGCCCGCAGCCGGGCGGCGGTGGCATGCGGACCACCCCAGGGCGGGGCTCGGCCGCTAACGACTCAGCCGCGGCGCGGCTTGCGCCCCTTGCTGCCGGCCTTGCCCTTGGCGGCGGCCTTTTTCACCGAGGCCTTGAGCTCCTGGATCGGCGAGCGCGCCGCACGCTCGCGCGTGAGCGATGCCATCTCGGTGGCCGACGGATCGGCGGTTTTCGCCTTGGAGCGACCACCGCTTCCACCCTTGCGCGGCCCCTTGCCGGAGCCCCCGTGGCCATCCTGCGGCACGCCCTTGTCCTTGAGCGCCCGGCCCACCAGCTCCTCGCCTTCGCGCACCAGCCGGAAGTCGATCTTGCGGCCATCGAGGTCCACGCGGCTCACCTGCACACGCACGCGTGCGCCGATGGCGTAGCGGATGCCCGTGCGCTCGCCGCGCAGTTCCTGGCGCGCCTCGTCGAACTTGAAGTACTCGCCGCCCAGCTCGGTGATGTGCACCAGGCCCTCGACGTACATGGCATCGAGCGTGACGAAGATGCCGAAGCTCGTGGCCGCGCTCACCACGCCGCTGTATTCCTCGCCCAGGTGCTCGCGCATGTACTTGCATTTGAGCCAGGCCTCCACGTCGCGGCTGGCCTCGTCGGCGCGTCGCTCGTTGGCGCTGCAGTGCAGGCCTGCGGCCTCCCAGGCCTGGGTCTCGCGGCTGGGCGGCTTGACGTCCTTGCGCGGCTTCATGCCGGGCGCCGCCACGCGCGAAGCCAGGCGCTTGGCCAGCTTGGCATGGGCTTCGCCCGGCGTGGGCAGCGAGGGCAGCTTGTACTGCGTCTTGCCCAGGATGGCCTTGATCACGCGGTGCACCAGCAGATCCGGGTAGCGCCGGATGGGGCTGGTGAAATGGGTATAGGCCTCGAACGCCAGGCCGAAGTGGCCGCTGTTGATGGGCGTGTAGATGGCCTGCTGCATGGAGCGCAGCAGCATGGTGTGGATCTGCTGGGCGTCGGGCCGGTCCTTGGTGGCCTCGGCGATGGCCTGGAACTCGCCGGGCTTGGGATCGTCGCCGATGCTCATGCCCACGCCCATGGCCTTGAGGTAGTTGCGCAGGATCTCCTGCTTCTCGGGCGTGGGGCCTTCGTGCACGCGGAACAGGCCGGGCTGGCCGCCCTGGGCGATGAAGTCGGCGCTGCACACGTTGGCGGCCAGCATGGCCTCCTCGATGAGCTTGTGTGCGTCGTTGCGCGTGCGCGGCACGATCTTCTCGATGCGGCCGTTCTCGTCGCAGATGATCTGGGTCTCGGTGGTCTCGAAGTCCACCGCGCCGCGCTGACCGCGCGCCACCAGCAGCGCGCGGTACACGTCGTGCAGGTTGAGCAGGTCCTTGACGCGCTCCTTGCGCTTGCTCGCCTCGGGCCCGCGCGTGTTGGCCAGGATGGCCGCCACCTCGGTGTAGGTGAAGCGTGCATGGCTGAACATCACGGCCGGGTAGAACTGGTAGGCATGCACCTCGCCCTTGGCGGTGACCAGCATGTCGCAGACCATGCACAGGCGCTCCACCTCGGGGTTGAGCGAGCACAGGCCGTTGGACAGCTTCTCGGGCAGCATGGGGATCACGCGGCGCGGGAAGTACACGCTGGTGGCGCGGTCGTAGGCGTCGATGTCGATGGCGCTGCCGGTCTCCACATAGTGGCTCACATCGGCAATGGCCACCAGCAGGCGCCAGCCCTTGCCGCGGCCCACGCGCGCGGGCTCGCAGTACACGGCGTCGTCGAAGTCGCGCGCGTCCTCGCCATCGATGGTGACCAGGGGCACGTCGGTCAGGTCCACGCGGCGCTTCTTGTCCTGCGCGCGCACCTTGTCGGGCAGGGCCTTGGCCTGGGCCAGGCACTCGGCCGAGAACTCGTGCGGCACACCGTACTTGCGCACCGCGATCTCGATCTCCATGCCGGGGTCGTCGACTTCGCCCAACACCTCGGTGATGCGGCCCACGGGCTGGCCGAACAGGGCCGGCGGCTCGGTGAGTTCGACCACGACCACCTGGCCGGGCTTGGCGGCGCCGGTGGCGCCCTTGGGGATCAGCACATCCTGGCCGTAGCGCTTGTCTTCGGGGGCGACGAGCCAGACACCGCTTTCCTGCAGCAGCCGGCCGATGATGGGCTGGGGCGGGCGCTCGATGATCTCGACCACGCGGCCTTCGGGACGGCCACGGCGGTCCTGGCGCACGATGCGCACGCGCACACGGTCCTTGTGCAGCACGGCACGCATTTCGTTGGGGGGGATATAGATGTCGCCTTCGCCGTCATCACGCACGACGAAACCATGGCCATCACGGTGCCCCTGCACGCTTCCTTCAATTTCATCCGACAAATGTGCAGACGAAGTGCTGGGGGTGGTTTTTTTGATATACAATCTGAGTCTTTCCTGAAATGCCCAGGTGGCGGAATTGGTAGACGCACTAGTTTCAGGTACTAGCGAGTAACATCGTGGAGGTTCGAGTCCTCTCCTGGGCACCAAGTTTAACGAGAACCAGTGCTGGTTTTCGAAATATTGAAGAAGCCGCTGTATCCACAGCGGCTTTTTTATTTTCCGCGCACGCACCGCACACATCTTCGCAGTGAGCCGGAGTGGGCAATACACTACCCCACACCACTTGCCTCCCGGCACTCTCCACGCACCGCGTGCACCCACGTGATCAGCGCCACTGCCAACAGGCGATCCCGTGCGGCCCCCAACAATTTTCAAAAAAGTTGGCAAATTTCCTGGCGACCCCAAAAAACGTTCTATAATTCAAATCTGATCTGAAAGCCCAGGTGGCGGAATTGGTAGACGCACTAGTTTCAGGTACTAGCGAGTAACATCGTGGAGGTTCGAGTCCTCTCCTGG